>DATLMR010000026.1:0-12010 GCA_035537555.1 Blastocatellia bacterium | reverse complement strand
GCAAAGTAGATGACCGGCCCGAGCACACCCACTCCCCATCCGTTATCCTGCCACCCCCATCCGCTCAATCCACAGCCCGAGCAGTCCTCAAGATTGTACTCGGTCGCAGAGGTAGTGCCTATTCGGAACGTAGCGGCCCCGCTTGATGTCACGCTGCCTGAGAATTGCACGAATACAGAGTCGTTGCCGTAGAAATCGCTCTGAGCTTTGCCGCGAATCCAGAGTCGATAGGGGACTCCGGCCTGCGCGTTAAATGTCATCTCGAAGTAGCTGGACGGAGAGGCGAGCGGAGATGGAAGCTTGGCCGCGCCCGAGTCGGGATTAAGTAAACGGGCTCCGCCCGCGGCCGACGAGTCCGGCGTCACGGTCCAGCTTCCCGCCTTTACAGGTGCTTCCGATGCGTACAATACAACGTCAGGAGCAGAAGGCGGCGGCGGCGATGTATAGGTATAGCCCGCGTTCAACGTGCCGCTCTGTCCGCTCGTGTTAGTCACGACCACATTGACCGCGCCGGCCGAGTGAGCGGGCGTCGTGGCCGTGATCGACGTGCCGCTAACGACGTTTACGGACGTTGCAGTCGTGCCGCCTATCGTCACCGTGGCTCCCGGGGAAAAATTAGTCCCGGTGATGGTGACGGAAGTCCCGCCAAGTGTACTTCCCGAGCCCGGCGATATGCCACTAACTGTCGGCGCTTGAGGCGGAGGGTTTGTATAAGTGAAACCGCTCACAAGCGTCCCGCTTTGCCCGCCCGGATTTGTGACGACGATATTCACTCCTCCGGCCGCGTGGCCCGGGCTCACGGCGGTTATCGTGGTGCTGTTGGAGACATTGACATTTGTCGCGGCCGCGCCGCCAAAGGCTACTGTGAGCCCGGCTGCGAAATTCGTTCCCGTGATCGTGACCGGAGTGCCCCCGTTGATCGTCCCCGAATTCGGAGATATGGAGGATACTGTCGGGGCTTGAGCAGGAGGCGGAGTGCCCGCCGTCGAAAAAACCCAGGTCGGGCCGCTTGCCGTCTGGTTCGCCATTGTCTTGCCCACTATTCGCCAGTAGTAGGCGGTGCCGGGTCGCAGTCCCGACACCGTGTAGCTCTCCGAGCCTGACGGGCCGGGAGTGCCGGTGATCACGTCCGAAGCGATTAAGGAGAGATTGTTCGAATCGCTCCCGAGGTAGATATCGTATTTGTGAGCCCACGGTCCTCCCTCCCAGGAGAGAGCGAGCGACGTCGATTGCCCCGCGCCCCCGTTGGCCGGACCCAGGTTTACCGGCGCGTCGGGCGGCTGCGGCACGAACGGCTCGTACTCTACGGCCGAATTCCACTTCCTGTCGAATTGGTTTACAAACCACTGGAAGAACCAGGGCTTGGTCGTAAAGTAGTTATGGTCTTCTTCGGAGTTGTAAGACTGAATCCCCCAGTTCGACGACCCGAAGATAGTCATGCCCTGGCTATAGAGCTGCACTGATTTTTGATGATTGAGCCCCCGGTGCTTTCGCATCTTGATCTGTACCCCGGCCATAAAGAGCCGGTCCACGTTATAGGGGTCGGTCAACTCGGCGCTGAACCTGCTCGCTCCAAAACGGTATTCCAGGGGCTCAGCAAGCAACCGGACCTGTACGCCTCGACCTACGGCCCTGAGGATCGCGTCGGTGATCCCGGTGTCGGTGATGCGATACATGGTAATGTCTATTTTCTGACTCTCCTGGTCGATCTGCGCTATGGCCCGCCTTCCGTAGTCCTCTAAAGGGTTCGAGTTCGGAACGAAGTTCATAGACGGGTCGATGGGATGGGTCGGATACTTGCGCGTAAGAGGGCCGGTTATATTGGCATAATCTCCATAAAGAGCGGTGTTGGTCCATATGTCGTCCAGACGGGTCTTACAACTGTTGACCACGGCCGGGTCGTCGCTGAAGTACCACACCCCGTCAACATAATTGGAGTAAGCTTCATATGGCCCTACGTCGGCATCTCCGAAATTGGAGCCGCTGAAGAGGACTTTATTCTGCCCGGCGAACAGCATGATCTTGGAGTGTAAGATCCCGTCTCCAACCTTATAACGCATGGGAATGCCGGCCGCCCTGAAGCGGTCTAACAGCGCCTGGTTGCCCGGGAATTTCACGTTCGCGCGCGGCTCGACCACGATGCGGACCTGTACGCCCGCCCGATGCCTGGCAATTATGGCGTCGGCAAGGCCCGGGAGCTCTATCATGTAAAGCGCGACATCTATCCCAACAGTTTCGGCATTGACGGAGTCTATGATAGGCCAGTAGCAGAATTCAAACGAAGGGTCGCAAAGCCGCTCCTGGGCGGATGACGGCCGAGGCGCGAATAAAAGAAACCCTATCATCAATAAGGAGATACAGATGAATCGAACTTTGTTAACCATCGCTCTTATTAACCCTCCAGTCCCGGGCCCTTTAACGTGCCCCTGAACAACCGGCCCTTCAAATCACGCGGCTCACGTACCAGTACAGTAGTGTCCGGTTATGTCCCAAATTTGCCTCATAGTACAGGCTTTTTTCAGGCGATAAAAGGAAACGGGGCCAATCGAGCAATTCATGGGCCGAAAACCTCTCACTGCCGATTACTCGCGAGGGGTTCTCATAGGCCTTCGATGAGTCTCGGAGGGGCAAGGCGAAGCCAGCCGCCTGAAGCCGGGCGGGTGTGGAGTGAATTATAATGTGACAAGCACTGTCCTATACACTAATCGAAATCCATACTCCTATTTTGGCAAGGCTCGTTTATTGCCAACACTTAACTTCGTCATAGGCTGCGGCATATAAATTGATGAAGTATTTTTGTAATGTTTTAACGGTCAGGTTGATTTTGTCATGGGTAAAGCCTCAATTCTCGTAGCGGAAGATAATGCCGACGTGCTCGATTCTTTGCGCCGACTATTAGAGCTTGAGGGCTTTAATGTCATCACCGCTGATAATTGCTCGATGGCTCTCGAGCAGATTTCACAGTTCAAGCCCAATGTAGTCCTGACCGACCTGGGGATGCCCGGGATGACCGGGTTAGAGTTCATCTACACTCTACGAAGAACATCAGAGGTCGCGCACGTTCCGATCATAGCCATGTCCTCGCACAGTAAGAAGTACCTGTCGGCCGCGCTCGATGCCGGAGCCGACATAGCTCTACACAAGCTCGAAGGCTTCGACATGCTTCTCGAAGCGATCAACCGCCTGCTCACCGGCGAAGGGCCTAAGAGAGAAAGGGCAACCTTTCATTGATCGCCTCGCGCCGCCGGTCGCGTCACGGGTGGCCTTCGCGCAGGCCTGTAAGGATTGGCTAGAGTATTCCTGAAGTTGTACTTCCTGTTCGAGATTTTTCAGCAAATCGCCGGACGAGCCTGCCTAAGACCCCACACGCCGCGTGCTGCTTAATGAAGTCCCGCTCGAAGAGTGCGAAAGCATCATGCATTCGTATATGCCGGTCGGGCATAGATCGCGCGTCAGGCGCTGCCTTGACGATCTTCTCCGCCAGGCTCCCGGTCGGCCGTTCGGCGGTGGTTACGACCGGCCGATTATGTGTTAGAATCCCTGCCGGACGCGGAAGAGATTAGAATAAATCCGCCCGGGTTCGCGTGAGGGCGGTCCCGAAAGCTCGGCCTGACTTTCAAGCGCAATCGGCATTATCAAAGCTAACTTGATATGAGTAATATTCTGGTCGTAGATGATTCACCGACTATGCGGCGAATGGTTATCGCCTCCCTTCGTAGCCTGGAAGGTGTCAGTTTCGATGAGGCTTCGAGCGGGCTTGAAGCTATCGAGCATCTCGCGCTCTCCCGCTTCAATTTGCTGGTACTCGATCTGAACATGCCTGATATGCATGGTCTTGAGGTGGTGCGTTTCATGCGCGAACATAAGGTCTATAGCGCCATTCCTATAATCGTGTTGACGACGAGAGGGGATGAGGGCAGTCGCTCGGATACGCTCGCCGCCGGGGCGTCCGCTTATTTAACCAAGCCGTTTCTTCCGAATGTTCTTGCCGCGCAGGCGCGCGAGCTGCTGAACGTTGAGCCGTAAGGATACCGTTTTGTCTATCGCCGAACAGGGGTCCGACAACAGCTTTTTCTCCGAGTTTATCGACGATTACTTCGCCGAGAGCGAAGAGCATCTGACCATCTTGCGCCGCGGGCTGCTCGCCCTCGAGAGCTTCGTGAACAAGCCTCAGATAGAGCGGGCTCTGCTCGATGAAATATTTCGCAGCTTCCACTCGCTGAAAGGCATATCGGGGATGGTCGGGGTAAGAGAGGCCGAACAGCTCGCGCACGAGATGGAATCGTACCTCCGCGCTCTGCGTCACGATCAGGCCACGCTCTCCGAGGAGGGAATGGAAGGCCTGATGGCGGGCACGAAGATGCTGGAGCAGGTCATCTCCGCGAAACGCGAGCAGAAGCCGCCGCCCGACATCGCTTCCGTCATAGCGCAGATCGAATCGACGATCCCGAACGATGCTCACGCCGCGCCGCGCCCGTCTTCGCCCGGCGGCGAGGCCTCGGCTGCCGAAGCCCCGCGCGCAAGTGATGAAGCGCCGGCGGCGCGCGAGGAAGGGAGCGATTCGAGGATCTGGCGTTTTGAATTCATCCCTTCAACCGAACTCTCCGCGCGCGGCATCAACGTCAACACGGTTCGCGCCCGCCTTCAAGAGCTCGGCGAGCTGAGAAACGGCGCTCCGCGAGTAATGCCGGGAGGCGGCATCGCCTTCGAGTTTATCGTGGCGAGTCAGGCCGACGAACCGACGCTCGCCGCGCTGCGCGAAGGCGGTTTGACGTGCGAGCCATATGAAGAGCCGCCCGCGATCCCCGACGCTAAAGAGGCCGACCGTAAAGAGGCGGGCGACCTCAGGCCCGAGGCCGCGAGTGTCGCTCCGGCGATCGCCCCGTCAAACGTCGTGCGGGTAAGCCTGGGCCGCCTAGACGAGTTGATGCGGATGGTCGGGGAGCTGGTCATCAGCCGCGCGCGACTCGAAGGTACTCTCAAGAACGCGGAGCGGGAGATGCCCGCGACCCGGTGGCGCGCTTTGCAGGAGACCAACCTGATGATCGAGCGCCAGCTCCGCGACCTGCGCGAAGGCGTCATGCGCGTGCGTATGGTCCCGGTCGCGGAGATATTCGAGCGAATGCGCTTCGTCGTTCGCGACCTCGCGCGCGAGTACCGGAAGAAGGTCAATCTGGACTTGAGCGGCCAGGAAACGGAGATAGACAAGCTCTTGATAGAGCGAATGATGGACCCGCTCCTCCACCTCGTGCGAAATGCCATCAGCCACGGGCTCGAGACCCCGTCCGAGCGCGAAGCCATCGGAAAGCGCGCCGAAGGCACTATATCCCTGCGCGCCTTCACCGCGGCCGAGAGGGTGGTCATCGAAGTGGAGGACGACGGGCGCGGCATAGACTTCGCGAAGGTCGCGGACCGGGCGCGGGAGATGGGACTCATAGCCGATAAGGCTAAGCTCGACACGGAGGCGCTGCTCGACCTGATCTGCTCTCCGGGGTTCTCGACCCGTGATGAAGCCGACCGCGCGAGCGGCCGCGGCGTCGGCATGGCGGTCGTCAAGAACACGGTCCTCGGGCTGGGCGGAGAATTCACTCTGGATTCCGAGGTCGGGCGCGGCACGCGGTTCACCATACAGCTGCCCATCACCCTCGCGATCGCCGACGCCCTGATCGTCTCGACGGGCGGCCAGAAATTCGCCGTCCCTCAATCCTCCGTGCGCGAGGTTATGGAGATCGACCCTTCGTCCGTCACGGCTTTAGAGGAGTACGAATTGATTCAATATCGCGGAGGCGCCCTGCCTATCGTGCGGCTCGCGCGGCTGTTCGATATCGAAGAGAAGTACGAACGGGTATTTCATGCATTCGTCATAGGCAGCGGGCTGAACGTCGCGGGCATCGCGGTCGATAGAATAATCGGGCACCAGGAGATCGTGGTCCGCGCAATCAACGACCCGTTGATCCAGGTGGCGGGCATCTCGGGCGCGACGGAGCTTGGCGACGGGCAGGTCGTGCTGATACTCGACGCGGCGGCGCTTATAAAGCTGCCCGCGCCCGGAACAGGCTTACGGTCAACCGTTTCAGGATGAGTCGAGACATGGCAGAAGATCAAGCGCAGGAGCAAAACGCTTCAGAGCCGTTCATTCTTTTCGAGCTCGCGGGCACCACCTACGGCGTGCCGAGCCGCGCCGTGCAGCAGGTGGAACTGGTCGAGCACATAACGCCCGTGCCCAACGCGCCGCCCGCCGTCGAAGGGGTCATTTTCTCGCGCGGGCAGGTGATCCCCGCCATTAACCTGCGCGTCAGGTTCGGGTTTGAAAGGGCGCTTCACGATCTGCGAACCAGGCTCGTGGTCGTGAACGCCGGGAGCCGCGTGATAGGCCTGATCGTAGACTCCGCGCGCGAGTTCATCCTCATCCCTCCCGGCGCGATTCAACCCCCCAACGAAACGCTCGCGGGGTTGAAGGGGAAGTACCTGGAAGGGATCGCGACGCTGGGCGAGCGGATGATACTTATACTCAGTCTCGAAGAAGTTATCGATCCGGCAGGGGTAATGGCAACAGCGCCCGAAGGCGCATAATCAAGGAGGTACCCGAATGGCTGCTCAGATGGGCAGAGAAGACGTTGGTTCGGCGTTGACCGCCGAGCGTGCGCGGGAAGAAGCGAATCAGGTGGCGCGCACCGCCGCCGAGATCGCGCGCGCGGTCGAACAGATTGCGGAAGGCTCGGAGAGGCAGGCCCGCTCGCTCGACGGGACCCTGAACAGCTCGAATCAAATGACCGCTTCTTTGAGAGAGACCGGCATGCAGGCCGAATCGGTCGCGGCCTCGGCGGAACAGCTCGTCTCCGCCGTGAACCAGATGGCCGCGTCCGTCGAGCAGATCGCGGCCAACACGCTCGCTCTCGGCTCGTCCGTCGGCCAGACCGCCGCCGCCATCAAGCAGGCGCTCGCCTCCATCCAAAGCGTGGCGAGCACGTCCGAAGAGATGGCCACGTCCGCCGAGCAAGTGACGACCTCGATGAACGAGATGGCCGCGTCAATAAAGAGCGTCAGCGGCGACACCACCTCGCTCGCCGCCGCCGTCGACCAGAGCGCGGCGTCGGTCGAAGAGCTGACCCGCTCGATTCAAGGCACCGCGTCCAACGCCGACGACCTGTCCGTTGCGGCCGAGCAGACCGCCTCGTCCGTCAATGAGATGGGCGCGTCGATCGAAGAGGTCGCCGCGATGGCGGAGAACCTGGCGTCCTCGGTCGAAGAGCTCTCCACCTCGATCGAAGAGATGGCGCGCTCGATACAGGGCGTCGCGCAAAGCTCGAAGAGGATCACCGAGGCCGCGAGCGGGGCGGCGTCCAGCGCGGAAGAGATGGACCGCTCCATTCGCTCCGTCGCCTCCCTCGCGAAGCAAGCGGACGAGACGACCACCCGCGTGGCGCGCGATGCCGAAGACGGCGGGGCGATCGTGCAAAAATCGATTCAAGGTCTGAGTCGCGTCCGGGATTCGATGGCCCAGTCGGCGACCGTCATGCGCGAGATGGGCAAGCGCGCGACCGAGATCAACTCCATAGTGGACACGATCAACCTGATCGCCGAGCGCACGAACCTCCTGTCGCTCAACGCGTCGATCGAAGCTGCCCGGGCCGGAGAAGCCGGGCGGGGCTTCAGCGTCGTCGCGGAAGAGATTCGCAACCTCGCCGACCGGTCGGCCCGCGCGACCGCCGACATCGCCGCGATCATCAACGCCTTGCAGGAGGTGACGCAAGAGGCCGTCGCCTCCTCTAACGACGGCCTGCGGGTGGCCGACGACAGCAGCCGCCTGGCCGAAGAGGGGGCGATCGGGCTGAAGAAGATTCTCACGGGAGTGCGGGAGACGACGCAGATCGTCAGCCAGATCGCCCGCGCGGCCGGCGAGCAGCTTAACGCGGGCCAGAACGTCGTGAGCGCGATCACCACGACCGTCAATCAATCGAAGGAAGTGACCGCCGCGACCGCCGAGCAGGCGAGGGCAGTGGATACGATAGTTCAGGCCGCCTCGCACATGCGCAAGACGGCTCAACAGGTCTCCCAGGCCATGAACGAGCAGGGCCGGGCCGCGCGCGAGCTAATCAAAGCGGCTCAAAGCACCACTTCCATCGCCGCACAGGTTCGCAGGGCCTCGTCAGAGCAGGCCAGCGCGGCGGGCCAGATCGCGCAGGCGGTCGAATCCATGCGGCGTGGCGCGACCTCTACGTCGCGCGCGCTTGCAGAGCAGACGGCCGTGAGCGATCAGGTCTCCAGTGAAGCCGGGCGACTCGCGGTCAGCATCGCGAACATCAACAGGGCGATGAAGGAACAGGCCGAAGCGAGCGCGCAGATAACGAATGCGGCGGAGAGTATGCGGTCGCAGACGGACCAGATCGCAAAAGCGATGGCGGAGCAGACGCGCGCCATAAGGGACATGTCGGACGGGGCGCGAAACGTCGGCAAACAGATCAATTTGATCACGCGGGCAAACCAGGCGCACTCGGCGGATTCGGCGGCGATACTCAACGGCCTGTCGGATGTCCGGCAAATCACCGAGCGCAACGCGCAGGGAGCCAGGGAAACTCTTCGCGGCACCGAGAGCCTGCTCAGCCGGGGCCAGGCGCTCAGCTCGATTATCGACGGGTTGAGCAGCAACGGGCGGCCCGGGAAAAAGGCCAGAAATAAAAAGAAGGCAAAGAGGTAGGTCGGAGATCGGCACCGGGCCGGGGCAGCGTGTGTCTCCGGCCGGTGCCCGGAAGCCGGTAGCTCAAGAGTAATATGTCTCCAGTCGAGCAGAAGGTCGGTATATTCACGACGGACTCAAATCTCGTCATTCGGTCCTGGGACGGATGGCTGGCACTCGCCACGGGAATAAAGCCCGAGGACGCGCGCGGGCGCATGCTGGTCGAGCTTTTCCCCGAGCTCGAATCGCGCGGGATGATTGCCCGCTTTCGGCGCGTGCTCGCGAAAGGGCTGGTGGAGATACTTGCGCCTGCCTTTCATCATTACCTCATCCCCTGCGCCCCGTCGGAGCCATCCGAGCGCTACGGGAAGATGCAACAGCACGTGACCATCGCGCCGTTGCGCGAGGGCGAATCCATCGCGGGCACCATCGTCACCGTCGAGGACGTTACCGCGAGACTCGACCGGGAGCGCGACCTCTCCGACCAGCTCGCGAGCCCGCACGAGGATGTCAGGCTGCGAGCCGCCGAGGCTCTCGCCCGAGAAGACGCGCCCTCGTCGCCGCAGACGCTGGCGCGCTCGCTCGGCGATGAAAGCTGGCGCGTGCGCAAGACGGTCGTCGACGGGCTCGCGCGCAAAGCGGGCGCCAATGAAGTCGAAATCTTGTTGCGCGCCCTTCGCGACGAGCATCGCAACCCGGGCATTCTCAACAGCGCTCTACAGGTCCTTGCGCTCAGCGGAATCGATGTGATCGAGCCGCTCGCCGAATTCCTGAACGACGCCGACGTCGATCTTCGCATCTACGCCACGCACGCGCTCGGAGACCAGCATGACCCTCGGGCGATTCAACTTCTGATCGGCGCGCTCGACGACGAGGACGTCAATGTGCGATTCCACGCGATCGAAGCCCTCGGAAAGATGCGGGCCGTCGAGGCCGCGGACGCCCTGGCCTCCATCGCCGAGTCGCGCGCCTTCTTCCTTGCCTTCCCCGCGCTCGATGCTCTGACGGTCATCAACGATCCGCGCGTCGCTCCGCGTCTCGTCCCCTTGCTCGAAGACGAGATGCTGCGCTCGCCCGCGATCGACACGCTGGGGCGGCTCGGGGATGAAGACGTAGTGGCTCCGCTCGTCGAGCTGCTGAATGCCCGGGGCGTTCAGGCTCTGGTCACGGCCCAGGCTCTGGCCACGTTGTACGGCCGCTATGAAAAGTCCTACCAGGAGGGCTCGCACATCGCAGACCTCGTGCGGGCCTCTATCAGCCCGGCAGGCGTTCGACATCTGCTCGAGGCCATCGACCGGGCGAGCGGCGACGATCTCCGCTCACTCGCCCTCGTCTTAGGATGGCTCGAAGGCGAAGCCGTGGAGCGGGCGCTCGTCCGATTGCTCGGGCAGCCGACTGCCCGCAAGGAGGTGATCGAATCCATCGTGCGCTACGGCGAGCGCGTGACGCAGATGTTGATCGACCAGCTCCACGATGAAGAGATCGAGACGCGCCAGGCCTCCATGATCGCGCTCGGCCGAATCGGAGATTCGAGGGCGGTGCCCGCGCTCATCGAGACGCTGACCGGGGACGAGGAGCTGGCGATAGTCGCGGCCGGCGCGCTCGGAAAGATCGGAGACCGCCGCGCCTTCGAGGCCCTGCTCGAAATGATAGGCCTCCCCGATGCCGCCCTGCGCCAGGCCGTCATCGCGGCAATCAACTCGCTCGGGCACCCTGAAATGGAGGCGCGCGCGAAGCACCTGCTCCGCGACCCGAATCCTCACGTCCGCGAATCGGCCGTGAAGATCGCCGGATACTTCGGCTACGCGGAATGCGTGGACTTATTCATGGAACGATGCCGCGACGAGGACGAAAACGTGCGCCGCGCCGCGGTAGAGCACCTTCCTTACCTGGAGGACGACCGCGTAATCCCTACCCTCGCCGACGCGCTCGACAACGGGACGCCCCAGGTGCGGGCCGCCGCGGCAAGCGCCTTCGCGCAGGCCGACCGCGACGCGGCTTTGCCTCACTTGCTCAAAGCGGTTACCGATCCTGATTCGTGGGTCCGGTATTTTGCGGCGCGGTCTATCGGGCATCACGGCTACGGCGAGGGGTTGGACCCGCTTGCGGAACTGGCAAAGACGGATAGCGCGAGCCACGTGAGAATCGCGGCCGTGGGATCGCTCGGCAGGATCGGCGGGCCGCGCGCCGTCGAGGTCCTTTCATCTATTGTCGGGAGCCCGGACCCGGACCTGGCCCGGGCCGCTCTGCAATCGCTCGGGCAGATCGATCATCCCGACGCTCTGCCGCTGCTGCTCGAAGCCCTGCGGTCGCCCGACGCCGCGCTCCGCTTCGAGGTCCTGCAGGCTCTCGGCGCGCGCGGCGGGGAAGAGGCGGTCAAGGCGATGGAGTGGTCGGCGGCGGTGGACCCCGACCCGCGAGTGGCCCAGGCGGCGGTAGATTCGCTCGCGCGACTGGCCACCCCCGAATCCATCGCCGGGCTCGTCAACCTGACCGCGGACCCGGCGCGCAGGGAAGCGAGCGTCAACGCGCTCGCCCAGCTCGGCGAGCGGAAGATATCGCTGATAGGGGGCGGGTTGAAGCACGCCCAATCGAGCGTGCGACGCTCCGTCGTCGAGGCCCTGGGGCGAATGAAACATTCACTCGCGTCGGAAGTCTTGAGCGGAGCTTTGGAGGATGAAGAAGCATCCGTGCGCCTGGCCGCGGTGAATGCTCTGGCGCACCTGGGCAACCGTAGCGTGGAACGTAAGCTACTGGCCCTGATGCAAACAGACCCGGATACGTCTGTGCGCAGGGCGGCTCAAAGGGCTCTAAGCAGGTAGCGGCAGCCCTTACGCGATCGGCCTTCGGCCCTCACCTGTTTCCGCGGGGCGGATGCGAGCGGAGCGGGGAAGCCCGAGCTTGAGAAGTGATTTATGGCGTTCTACGCAGAGACACTGGGATTATCCGACAGCGCGTTCGCGCTGTTGCGCGACCTTATTCACGAGCGCATAGGCCTGTTCTACGAGAACGGCAAAAGCGACCTGCTATCTGATAAGCTATCGCCGCTTGTGATAGAGCGCGGGTTCAGCTCGTTCCTGGATTATTACTACCTGCTGAAGTACGATGCGGGGGCCGAGAGGGAATGGAAGCGCGTGATGGACGCCCTGTCGGTTCAGGAGACTTTCTTCTGGCGAGAGATGGATCAGGTGCGCGCGCTGGTGGAGGTGATCGTGCCGGAGTTTTTTTCGGCCCGCCGCGCGCAGACCCTGCGGATCTGGAGCGCGGCGAGCGCGACGGGCGAAGAGCCGCTCAGCATCGCAATCGCGCTCAACGAAGCCGGGTGGTTCGACC
>DATLMR010000025.1:0-8838 GCA_035537555.1 Blastocatellia bacterium | reverse complement strand
CCCCCGCGGGGCCGGGAAACTAGCCGAGTGCTTCTTCAGCTCTTCCGGGTTGCCGTCCAGGTTACTTCGCCCATGTCTCCGAACGAAGCCTTGCCTTTCATGCTGTTGTCGCCCTCGCGCGTTCCCTTGTAGGTTATATCGACGTCGTTGCCCTGGAAGTTGACCTTCATTTTCAGCGTGACTTCATTTCCTTTGACGGTCCCCGTGACGGGCACTTCGCCGAACTGGCCCTTATAAGTTCCGGAGACGTTCTCGCCCTCCTGCTTGAGCGTGAAGACCGGGCTGCCCGTTCCGTTGGCGGTCTCGACCGTGAAATTCCATACGCCGGACAGGCTTGCCGCGCTTGCCTGGGCGGGGGCCGGCGTGGCGGGGGTTGCCGCGGCGGCGCTCTCCACGTGGCGAACGGCCGACCAGTCACCCGTGGCGAGGCCGCCGAAATCGGCTTCGCCCTTGATCGAGTCCTTCTCCGCCTTGCCCGTGTAGGTGATGACCATATCGCCGCCCTGGAACTGGATCGTCATCACAATCGTCACGTCATTGCCCTTGATGGCGGCGCTCGTGAGCGGGGCTTCTCCCCGCGCGTTCTTTACGGTGCCCGACAGCTTGTCGCCTTCCTGCTTGAGCCTGAGCAGTACCTTGTTCGTTCCTTGAGGCGAGTTGATGGTCATGTCCCATTCGCCCCCCACGTTGATCCCGCCCTGCGCGTTGGCCAGCACCGCCGCGGCGCATAGAAGCGCCAGTGCCAGAGCCGATCCGAAAACTCTCTTCATCGCGTTGTCCTCCTGTCACGAAGTCTCTTAGGATTCCTGACTGTTATATTGCTGAAGTTTTCTATAGAGCGTCTTGCGGCCGATGCCGAGAATCTGCGCCGTACGCGATTTGTCTCCGCGCGTGTAAGCGAGGGTCTCGAGGATCAGCCGTTTCTCCACGTCGTCGATGGTCGCTCCTACCTCGACTTCGACTATCTTTCGCGCGCCGGTCTCGCTTTCGGCCCCGCGCACGTTATCGGGCAGGTCGTCGACCGTGACCATCCGGCCCTGAGCTATGATCACGGCCCGTTCCAGAGCGTTTTCAAGCTCGCGCACGTTGCCGGGCCAGTCGTAGGCGCGGAGCCGCGCCAGGGCTTTCTCGGTTATGCCGCCGATGTTTTTGGTCGAGCGCTTGCTGTAGATCTCCAGGAAGTGAATCGCCAGCAACGGGATGTCGTCGCGCCGCTCGCGGAGCGACGGGAGCTTGATCGGGTAGACGTTCAGCCGGTAGAAGAGGTCGCGGCGAAACCGGTTTTCGCGCACCGCCTCTTCCAGGTCGATGTTCGAGGCGGCGATCACGCGCACGTCGGCCTTGATGATCTCGTTGCCGCCCACGCGCGTGAACTCCCAGTTCTGGAGCACGCGCAGGAGGCGCACCTGGGCCGAGAGGGACATCTCTCCGATCTCATCGAGAAAGAGGGTGCCGCCATTGGCCTCCTCGAACTTGCCGATCCTCCGATTGCGCGCGTCGGTGAACGCACCTTTCTCGTGCCCGAACAGCTCGGACTCGAGCAGCGTCTCGGGTATCGCTCCGCAGTTGATCTTGATATAGGGCCGCGACGTGCGCGAGGAGCCCGCGTGTATGAGATCGGCCATCATCTCTTTGCCGGTCCCGGACTCGCCCTGGAGCAGGACGGTCGTGAGGCTGTCGGCGACGTAGAGGGCCATCTCCATGCACCGCCTGACGTTTTCGCTCTTGCCGACGAACCCGATCCCGCCTCCGCCCGGGTTGCTGTTGGCGTGCTCCAGTTCCTGGCGCAGCCTGAGCACTTCGGCCGAGAGCTGCGCTTTCGAGAGCGCGATGGCGAGCTGGTCGGCGATGCCGAGCGCGAGCCCCGTGTCGTCCTGGGTGAAGCCGGGCCGGGGCTGTTCCCAGAGCAGGATGAGCGCGCCGAAGATCTTGTCCTCTATGATTATCGGCGCGACGATCGCGGCGCCCGCCGAGAATACTTCCGTGAGAAAGATTCGCGTGTACTCGTTCTGCGTTGGGCTGAGTATCTTGAGCATCTGCCCGTGCTCGACCGTCTTCGGCAGCATCTCCTTGATCGGCAGCTTGAGCGAAGGGCGCTTCAATATATCGAGATTGTTGCCCGAAGCGGTTCGCAGGTTGGTGAAGTGGATGTCGCTGTTGTTCGCGTCGAGGATCGCGAGGCACGCCGCTTCGAGGTGAAGCAGGTCGATGGACTTGTCCAGTATCCGGGCCGTGACTTCCGAAAAATCGGAGCCCGTGTTTATGTCGTTGGCGATTTCGAGCAGGGCCTTGGTGACGCGCGCCTCTTTCTCTTTCTCGCTATAGATGTGCGTGTAGCGATAGCCGATGGCTATCTGCTGCGCGAGGCTGCGGGTGAAATTTATCTCGTATTCCTTCCAGTGATAATTCTGGCGGCAGTGATGGAGCCCGATCATGCCGAGCAGCTCCCAGTTGGACATGATGGGCACGATCAACATCGACTTGCTGCCCAGGCGCTCGGTCAGGGACCGGATCACGGGGGCGAGCTCCGGCGACGACGTATCTTCGACGACCTGCGGGCTGTAGAGGTCTATGTTCTCCTGCAGGCGGTTCATGTCGATAGGCACCTGGAGCCCGAGCGAGGAGGGGAGCCGCTCGTCTCCGATGTCGGCCAGGTACTCGTGCGTGATGCGAAGGACGTTTTCGTGCGTGAGCGTCATCACGTCGCAGCGGTCCACTTCCATCATCTTGCCGACTTCGTTGACGGTGGCTTTAAGGAACAGGTCGAGGTTGATTACGGAGAAGGTTTCGGACCCGATGCGGCTGAGGATGGCTTCGCGCGCCTCGTACATCCTCAGCTTCCGTTCCAATGAAAGCGTATCCTGAGAACTTGTCATCACCTGCTCTGAATTCATGCTTGCCGTTAAAATTGCGGCTCCGATCCTTGTAAATGACCGATGCTCTGTTCAAGTCGGAAAATTATGACTCAATAGCCATTGGCGCGCAAGCGCGCCCTGCATGAAGGTCCGGAGTGTAATTGATGAGAAAGTGAAGGGGCGGCGACGGCTGACCGCACGGGTCAGCGTGTGAGAGTGAGCGCCTGGCTCGTCCCCCCGTCCGGGTTGCGCAGCCTGATCTCTACGGGAGTGCCGGGCGGAAACATGCTGCTCGGCACGCTCGCGAGCAGCTTACCGCTCTTCACCTTCGTCGTGTAGCTCTTGCCGCCGACGAGGACCGCCAGGCCGCTTTGAAGCCCCTCTCCGAAAACGAAGAGCTTGCCGCTCCCCTTTTTGTACTGGAACTTGGTGAAGACAGGCGAAGAGACCGTGATCTGAATATTGAGAGCGGCCACGGCGTTGAGCCGCCCGCTCGTCGATACGTACGGGCCGAGCTGCGGCCCCACGTCCACGCTTTCGAGTATGCGCCGCTTGATGAGGATCGCCCCGTCGTCGGGATATTTCGACTTGACCAGGGCCGCGACTCCCGAGACGAAGGCCGCCGAAGCGGAAGTGCCGTTGACCTGGGTGTACCAGTCGGCCGGGTCCTCCGAGTCCGAGCAGAGCAGGCAGTCGCCGCGCGCGGCGGTCGTGACCACGTTCGCGCCGGGCGCGGCCAGGTGCACGGTCCTCTGCCCGATGCCCGAGACGAAGGAGAACGGGAAGCCCCTGATTATCTGGTCGTTGTAATCGGACGCCGCCACGACGATCTGGTTGAACATTTGATAATTTCCCGGGTAGACCTTGCTGAAGTCGTTGTCGTAGCCCTCGTTCCCGGATATGCAGACCAGGAGCACGCCCGCGTCGTTGGTGGCCGCGACGGCGTCGCGAAGCATGTTGGCTTCGGCCGGGGTCACTTCATCGACGGGAAGCAGCGTCCTCCAGCTCGCGTTGATCACGGCGGCGCCGGCGGCTATCGAATAGATCAGGGCGCGGGAAGCGTCCACGACCGTCGCTTCGACCTCTTCGGCGAACGGGCCGGTCTTCTTGAAGAAGACCACCGGGAGTATTTTGCACTGCGCGATTCCGGATATGCCCGCGCCGTTGTTCATCTCTGCGGCGATGATCCCGGCCATCTGCGTGCCGTGCCCGAGCACGTCTCGCGTGTCGCCGTTTCCGAGCGCCAGGTTGAACCCGTGCACGTCGTCGACGTACCCGTTGCGGTCGTCATCTATTCCGTTGTCCGGCACCTCGAGCGTATTGGTGAAGACGTTATTGGCGAGGTCCGGGTGCGTGCGATCGAGCCCGGTGTCGGTTATGGCCACGACCACGCCGGGGCTTCCCGTCGTGACGCCCCAGGCCTCTGTGGCCTTGATGTCCGCGTTCCTCGTCGAGTTGAATCCGCCCACCCCCTGACCACGATTCTGAAGTCCCCATTGAAGCTCGAATTCCGGATCATTGGGAGTCACGGAGCCGGGCACCACCTTGTAATTCGGCTCGGCATATTCGACCTCCGGGCTCGCCTTCAGCTCCGCGATCGCGGAATCGATATCCGCGCCGGCCTCGAATCTGAGCACGAAGACGCGGTCGAGCCCGCGCCGGGAGATTATCGCGGCCATATCCCTATCCGTCGCCCCCGAGACGAGCGGCTCCGCCGAGCGCGCGTGCGCGTGGGCCGCGCGCTCGCCCATCGAGCGTGCGAGGGCCAGCATCCGGCGTCCTTCGCCATAGCCCGGCGGCTCGGGCGAGGCCTCATTCGAGGAGGGCGCGAGCGCGCCCTGCTTCAGCTTCACGACGATTTCGCCCGCCGCGCGACCGGCTCTTTCTTTCACGGCTTCGGCCCGCGACGCGCGCGGTTGAGGGGCGATGACCACAAGGGCGATGATGAGAGGCAGGAACGCTATCCGGATCTTGTGCATAGGTGTCGAGCCGTAAATTCTGAAGATTGACAAGCTCTGCTTATACCTTAAAGTAAAGGGCGTTTCAAGAGTCTCGTCTTCCTGCTTGAGTCCGCGCGATCGAGCGCATGGACCTGAGGGCCGTTAAAGCCCGTTCAAAGCGAGCCCAGCTCCTGCTCTACGTCGCGGCGCGCGCGCTGGAACTCTAGCAGGTAAGGCGGCGCGACGCGCTCCGAGCACTCTTCGGGGGTGAGGCGGCAACGCTCGCAGGTGCCGTCGATATCGAGCCTCGTTATGGCGGGGTCGGAGGCGAAGCGGACCGAGCGCTCGAAGTTCTCATCGACGCGAAAGCCGAGCGATACGGAAGAGGTGGCCGACCTGTTGAGGGCGAGAGGGCGCGCCATCGCTATGCAGAGGAAGCGGCCGTCCCTGTCGATATAGCGCGAGAGCTGCGCGGCCACGACGGGCTGCTCTTCTCTGTCGCCGTTCGATCTTTCGCTCATGCGGTCGCGCTCCAGGTCCTGGAATATGCGAAGCGCGATCCACCGGCGGCAGTAGTGCTCGTTTACACCCGTGCCTCCCGGCATCAGGATCTGAGACATGTTGAGGTGCTTGACCAGGCGGTAGTTGCCGTTCTCGTGGTTGAAGCGCAGGAAGTGCATCTTGAAGCCGAAGTACCTGGGCAGCAATTCCGTCAGGCGGTACATGAAGATTTCGGGCGTGACTTCGTACTTGCTCAGAAAACTCAGGAAGTAGCGCGGATGCCATACGTCGAGCGCGAAGAACTCTTTCATATCGGAGAGCACCCGCTCGCGATTGACCAGGAGAGCCCCGGCGAAGTAAGAGGCCTTGAAATCGTTGAGCACCTGTTCGAACGAATCGACGCGCTCGGGCGCGGAAGTCGGCGCGCGCTCTTTGAGGTTCAACACCTGGTAGCCGATCTCGCGGGCCAGTATGAACTTCCTCTGAAGCTCGCTGAGCAGCGGGTTGATAAGGAGCCGCGGGGCCTGCTTCTTCTTCGCGATCAGCACGGAGCGCAGGTGCTGAAGGCGCGGCCGCTCGCTTAATTCTCGATCGTCGAGGAGGTAGCCGAAGCGGCCTTCGATTATCGCGCGAATGTCCGAGTAGGCGGGCGTCGGGTCGGACGCGAGCCCCGCGCCGCGGGCGAACGTATCGACCGCGTCTTCGATCTCGGGGAAGTAGTTGTCGTTCAGCTCCTGGTGAGAGCGAAGGGCGGAGCGAAAGAGGTGCTCGACTCCGATATTGTACTGCTCGGCAATGCCCAGGAACGCGTTGACGAGCGCGCTGGCCTCGGCCGGCTGCCGCGTCATCAGCTCGACCACCTGCGTAGGGCTGATGCCGAACAGGTGATAAGGGAAGTTGTGGAGTAAGGGCGAGGAGAGAAAGCCTGCCAGGGGGCTCAGCTCTTCGCCGAGCTTGATCGAAACGAGGTCGTCGTAGTTCCTGCCGAGCGCGGCGGCCAGCCGCGCGATCTTCTCAGCCTTCGGGTACTTCTTGCCGTGCTCGATCTCCGTGAGATAAGAGTTCGACAGGCCCGTCTGGGCCGCGAAGTCCGTGAGTGAAAGTCCCGCCTGCTCGCGGTACTGCCTGAGTTTCATTCCGAAAATTACCTTGAGATTGAGGGTCATGAAACTTCCTTATAAATTAAGCCTGGCCTGAGGGCTCGATCCGTAACCGTCTCGACGCGCTCGCCCGTCAATCTTAACAGGACGTACCCCCCGGCGAAAGCGCGGCGTAAATCGGGGCCTCTCGCCCGGCGGCCGGGTATACGCCCGCCGATTCTTTTGAAACCGGCTCACCTTCCGTCGCCCGGCGCGGACTTTCCGGCCGCAAGCCTCTTGAGGGCCGCCATGATCTTGCTCGCGCGGCGCTCGTCGGGGCGCTGCTTGAAGAGCGTCCCATGATCGCCCGACAGCTCTTCGGAAGGGCGCCCGTTGCTGTAGTAGTAGAGGGCGAGCGACTTTCGCGTCCAGCCTTCGGGGCAGGTCACCGGGTCGGGGTGGCCGTGAAAGGAGTAATCGGTCGTGCTGAAGACCACGCACCTGTTGAAGACCGGAAGCACCCTCCTCTCGCACCTCTTCATCTCGCGGTCCCAGAGCTCGAGGTGGCCGCCGTACTCCTCTTTCCAATCCTCGTTGAGGTAGAGCAGCAGGTTCAGCCTCCGGTCCAGCCGCAGCCTCTCGTGCCGGTTGAAGTCCGCGTGTACCTTCAGGTACCCGCCCCGCTCGATCTGGTGAAGGCCTCCGCCCCAGAAGTGCGGGTCGGGGATAAGACCGTCTATGCCCGTGAGCGCTTCGAGGAAGCTCACGAAGACGGACGAGTTGAGCTGGTAGAGCGCCATGCGCGTGGCCTCGCCCATCTGCGATTCGTCTTTCGTCGCCAGCTTCTTCTCTTCGCGGTTCCTGAACCTCACCCAGTCGATGTCGCCGGGCCGGGGGAATTCCGCGATGACCGCCCTCAGCATCTCTTCGGGGAAGAGATCGTCCAGGACCACGTGAGGGAACGGCGCGGCCGCCCGGTAATCGTCCCGCCGCCGCCGCGCGACCTCACTCAATTTTTGAGGGTCGATGAAGAACATATGCTATGCGTTTTTATTCGCGCCGCCCGCCCTGGAAGATTTGCCCTTCGCTCTCAGAGCGGCCTGTCCCGAGCCTGTGATCAGGGCGAGAAAGGCCCGCGCGGCCTGCGACAGGTAGCGCTCCTTATGATAGACGAGGCCGAGGTGGCGCTGGAAGCGGGCATTCTTGAGCTCGACGGTCCTGAGGCTTCCTTCCGCGACCTCTTTCTCGATGCAGAGCCGCGGGACTATGGAGATGCCCATGCCTATCGAGACGAACCGCTTGATGGTCTCAATCGAGGCGAGCTCCATGCCGACCTTCAGGCTCACGCCGCCGTCGCCGAAATGTTTCGCCATGCGCTCGCGAGTGGTCGTGCCGATCTTGTGCAGGATGAAGGGCTCGCCTTCGAGTTCCGACATGTTGACGCTGCGCCGCGAGGCGAGAGGGTGGCCGGGGCCGACGATCAGGGCCATCTCGTCTTTGTGAATCGTTATCGTCTCAAGGCGAGGGTCCCGGACGGGCAAGGTGACTATGCCGAAATCGAGCGAGCCTTCTACCACCTTCTCCGTGATGTTGCGCGAGATCGCCCTCTGAATATCGACCTGTACCTGCGGGTAAGCCTGCTTGAACGAGGACAGGACGTCCGGCAGCAGGTAGAGGCAGGTCGTTTCGTTCGCGCCCAGGCTTATGCGCCCGCGACTGAGGCCGCGAAGCTCGCCCATCGCGAGCCGGGCCTCGTCTCTCAGCCGCACCATGCGCTTCGCGTATTCCATGAGCAGCTCGCCCGCGGCCGTGAGCCGGATGCTCTTTCCGAGGCGGTCGAAGAGGCGCTCGCCCAGCTCGTCTTCGAGCAGCTTTACGGCCGAGCTGATCGCCGGCTGCGTACGGCCCATGCGACGGCCCGCGCGCGAAAAGCTCTTCTCTTCCGCGACCGCCGCGAAGACCTCAAGCTGCCAGAATTCCATTGTTTCGAGAGCCTCCTGACCGATAAACAGCCTTTATAACTAGCATAAATAGAATAGATTTTACAAATCCCGCCCTTCGGAGTAGAACATGCGCGTGGCAAAGTCAGGGCCCAGCTTCAAAACGCGCCGCGCCGCAACACTCACCCTCCGGATGAAGAATAAGAGATACCCCTCGCCGCCGTTCACAATGCTGGGAGTCCTGGCGCCGGACCTCAATCTTACAAGAGCTAAAGGAGCAACCAGATGAGCGGAGAAGATGCGCTGAAATTCGCGGCTGAGCAGGGAGCCGAATTCGTAGACGTGCGATTCACGGACCTGCTCGGCCAGTGGCACCACCTCACTATTCCGATGGAAGAGTTCGGCCCCGAGAATTTCGAGAGCGGAGTGGGCTTCGACGCGTCGAGCCTGCGCGGCTGGGCCGCGATCAACGAGTCCGACATGATATTGATACCCGACGCCGGGCGTTACTGGGTCGATCCCT
>DATLMR010000024.1:0-15246 GCA_035537555.1 Blastocatellia bacterium | reverse complement strand
GGAAATATAACCACTCCCGGCTCGCCGGCCGTCTGATTGATGATGTAAAGGTATCCGTCCTGGTTCGTCGTTATGTCGAGCTTCAGCTGATCGCCCGTCTCGAAGACGAGGTTCGAGTCCACCGGCTGCCGCACGTTTCCGTTGCCCCGTATGAGCAGGTGCCATTGAAGGGTTAGGAGCGGAACGATCTGCTGTTTCGGGAGCTTGCTCGCGGGCTTGATATAAGGCTTGGAGACTCGCTTGACCTTGACCGGCCCGGCCCATATGAGGGGATTGTTTTTCTGCACCGCGCCGGCCGAAAGAGAGTGGGCCATCAGAGCCGATAGCATAAGGGCAGGCAGGCAGCATTGGTGCAATCGAAGCCGCATAATCTTCATCACTCCGAAAGTTTAATTGCCCGTGGCCCTCAATGATTCCTGGAGCCTCGGGTCGTCGGCCGGCACGGCGCAGCGGAAGCCGACCAGCCATCTGGCCTTATCCCCTTCCTTCGGCTGCCAGGGGTGAGTGAGGCGAGAGGTCGTCCTTGCATCGCTGTCATTGCCGGTGGAGAAGCCTCCCCGCACGACCCTGAAGTTCTTATTGCCGTACTGGGGATCGGGCCGCCCGTTCCCCTCGTAAGGCAAGTAGTAAGAATCGACCCACTCGGCCGCATTGCCGCCCATGTCCATGACTCCATACGGGCTGGCGTCGCGTGGGTAGGTCCCGACCGGCGCGAACTGCGGAGTCTGCGGATTGTGGTTGATATTAGCATTGCCCTGGCCGGGGCTATTGCCCCAGGGCCACATCCGCTTGGTCAAAGTGGCCCGGTCCCAGGATGCGGCCTTCTCCCACTCGTCTTCGCGCGGCAGGCGCTTGCCCGCCCACGTGGCGTAAGCCGTGGCGTCGTCCCAGCTGACTCCGAGCACGGGGGAATCGGGGTTGCCCGCAAAGTAGGTCGGGTCCCAGGCGTTGGAGGGGTAGGGCCTCCTGGTCTGGTCGCAGAATTTTCTGTACTGCCCGTTCGTCACCTCGAATTTGTCGATGTAGAAATCGGGTAAAGCGACCTTGTGCGCCGGTGCTTCGTTCGGTTCGTGATTATCGTCACCCATAAGAAACTCACCGGCAGGAATCAAAATCATCCTGCCAGAGTATTCTACGTTAAAAGGCAGGAGGTTCGATTCAACTGTTTTCTCTTCACCCTCTTTCACGCCGACCGTGGTCGTGAAATCCGCGAAGCCGGTTTGAGACACGCGGACCGCGAGCTCGCCCGGATCTTCTCCCTCGATCTTGAACGTGCCGTCTGCCGCGGTCACTCCCCGCCGCTCGTTGTTAACGAAGACCTCGCTGCCGGGAGGAGCGCCGCGCAATGCCACGGTAAACCGTCGCGGGGCGCGGTCGAGCGTAAAATAGAGGATGGCCGCAAGCGCCGCGATTACGAGCACCGCCGCGGACGCCGCGACCAGCCCGAGCCTTTTACCCCGGCCGGGCCTCTCGACGCTCGATATACCCGGAGCCGGAACCGGCAAGCCGTCTTCCAGGGTGAGCTGCTCCCTTTGCGGCGAGGTGTTGACGCTCGCCGGGGCCGCCTCGAAAGGCCCGTCCGTCCGCTCGGGCCTCGCTTGATCCGTATCGAACGCCGTGGGTTGAGCGGAGGAAGGGTCGTCCGGTCCCGGCAGGCTCCTATCGCTTTCCGGTTCGGCCTGAAACGATACCGTATCAGAAGACGGGAGGCGCGGCGCTTCGCCATCGCCCAGTGTGACCCATTCCTGCGTGCCCAGCGCCGCGCCCTCGTCCGTGAGCGCGCTCGTCACTCTGACGTTCAGGACTTGCGTGCCGACCTGCAACGCCGCGTTGAGCGCGCTTGCGAACGCTTCGGTCGACGGGGTGCGGGCGTTCCGGTCTCGCGCGAGCGCGTCCATCACCACCTGTTCGATCGAATCGCTGATCGACGAATCGACCGACCGCAAAGGGATGGGGTCCGACATCAGGCGCTTAACCATAATGGCCTGCGGATTGTCTCCTTCAAAGGGCATACGCCCGCTCAACATCTCGTAAACTATGATCGCGAGACTGTAAACATCCGAGCGCCCGTCCACCCGCTCTCCCGACAATTGCTCGGGCGACATGTAAGCGGGAGTGCCGAGGACGAAGCCGGTCCTGGTCAAATTGTCCGCGCCGTCTTCCGCCACGGTCTTGGCAATGCCGAAATCGAGGACCTTCACGTAATCGGCTTCGGCCCCCTTGCGCGTGACCATGATATTGTCGGGCTTGAGATCGCGATGGATTATCCCGAGCGCGTGCGCGGCCGTGAGCGCTTCCGATATCTGGGCCGCTATGTGTGCCGCGCGCGCCGGGCCGAGCTTGCCCTGCTCGGAGATCAGGCGCGTGAGCAGCTTGCCTTCGACGTACTCCATGGCCAGGTAGAGCATGCCGCCTTCGGCCTCTCCGAAATCATAGATCGTGACCGCGTGCGGGTTATCTATGCGGCTGGCCATCCGGGCCTCGCGGTTGAATCGTTCGAGCGCGGCTTCCGTATCCGACGAGATCGAGGTGAGCAGCTTTATGGCGCAGACGCGGTCCATCCGAAGGTGGATCGCCTTGTAGACGGCCCCCATCCCTCCTTCGCCTATCTTCTCTATGAGCCTGTAACGATTGGCGAGGACGTGTCCGAGGAGGGGATCGGCCTTGGTCTTGTTGACGGGCACGAGAGACGTGCCGTCGGCCGGGCAGAATTCAACCGTCCGATCATAAGTCTTTTCACATTTTGGGCAGCGTTTCATTCGACCAGACCGGACCCGCAAAATCTATTCTCGTGATTCAAAGAGGCTGGGCGCGGGCTCAAGATCCGTGCAAATCTACGCTTCGCTCTGTCTACCATCGCCTCAGAAATGCATCACATAAGAAATCGAGTCGCACGCGCAAAGCTATACCACGGCATGCCCTTTGTCAAGACTCTGCGCCGAAAGACGCGAGCGACGGCACAAAAGACAAACTGTGGAAACGCACGAGTTCCTCCTCCACTTCGGCCGCGCGAGGTTCGCCGCCGCCGAGCCGCTCCGAATCTCGAACCGGACCGTTTCGCACCCCATATCCGTCCCGCCTTCGGCCCGTGCTCCCGCGCTTCCGAGGGGTGTAAATGGGCCGGTTTTCAGAGCCGTCGCGGCCCCGAAAACCGGAAACCGGGGACCGAATAGAGGCTTTTCCGCCACCCCGGTTTCCGGCCCATGACCCCTGAACAGGTACCTGAAGTTTCGGTTGAAAACTGTTTGAGTCTGTGCTACTTTCCCAACGGCGACCTGTACTGATGACGACCGCGAGGAAGAATTGAGCCCTTTGATTCGTCTGGACGTCACTTTGAGGCATATTCGCTCGGTCTCAGCCTTCCGTAACAGGCGCGCCCTCATTTTAGAATAACGATTTCATTGCCTGTTCAGGGTTGTCGCCAGCGTGTATCCGCGAAGTTCTCAGGCGCTCTTCAACCCGGTCACTCATCTATGAAGGAGAGAGGCCCTCGAGGGTCTTATTGTATTTGAGCAACGAAACCACCAGGAAGGTTAAATCTACGAAGGACGAGTCCGGGCCTCAGAACTCGTTAGCTCAGTGGCTCCGTCTTCAGCGCTCGCTCGCCGAAGGCAACGGGATCGCGCTCGTAACTTTCGGGCGGGACTCGCTGATGGTCGGGCGCGTCGAAAACGACAACAGCATTTGCCGGGCGATGCGCGAATCGCCCGAGCTGGCGCGCCTGTGCGAAGAGGATTGCTCCGGCGCTTACAACCGGGCCTTGAACGCGGGCCACCCGGTAGAGTATCGCTGCCACGCCGGGCTCAGCTGCTTCGCCATCCCGCTCTCCATAGAGAAGAGGAAACTCGTGATACTGGGCGGCCGGGCCTTCACTTCGTCGGCCGACTACAATGAGTTCCTTCAGCGTTTTCGGTATCTGAGCTCGGTCGAAAGCGGTGAGTGCCTCAAGAGCGTCAGGTTCGTCAATTCGAGGGAGCTGCGCGACAGCACGCACCTTGTCGCTTCGACCGCCGAGTACCATTTTCAGAGCGGTTCGACGCGGCCCGAAGTCAAGGCGGGCACCGCGCGGCCCGAAGAGGCCGAAGCGTCTCAGGAGCTGCTCGACGCGCACCTGGAGATAATACGTCTCGCCGATCAAGTCGAAATCCAGAAGAAGTCGATTACCAGGATGAAAGACTTTTTGCGTAGCATCGCGCCTCTCCTCGATTCGCCGAGGCTCTATACTTTACTGCTCTCGAAGGTGCGGGATATGACGAGGTCCGAGCGCGTTTCGCTCATGATCTTCAACGAGAGGTCGAGCGAGCTTGCGGTGGAAGCGGCGCTCCCGGAGATCGCCAGCCCGCTTCGAGTCAGGCTGGGCGAGGGGATAGCCGGACTGGTCCTCGACGGCGCGTCGCCCATGATCGTGCGCGACGTGGACTCCGACTCGCGCGTGCCGCCCGGCAGGCCGGGGAAGTACAGGACCAGTTCTTTCATAAGCTACCCGCTCATACTCGGGCAGCGAAAGGTCGGAGTCCTCAACCTCGCGGACAAAATGGACGGCACCCCCTATGAAAAAGAGGACCTCGACTTCCTGGAATTGATGGCTCCGCAGCTCGCCCTCATAATCGAGCGGACCGAATGGCATCGCAAGGCCGAACAGTTTCAAAGGATGTCCCTTACCGATCCCCTCACGGGGTTGCCCAACAGGCGCTATTTCGAAGAGCGACTCTTCGAAGAGGTGGAGCGCTCGAAGCGTCACGGCACCCCTCTTTCGTTCATGATAATCGACGTGGACAGGTTCAAGAGCTACAACGATATTTACGGTCACACCGAGGCCGACGGCGTGCTGGTGAAGACCTCGCAACTGCTCCGAAGGTCCGTGCGCACCATAGACATGACCGCAAGGTTCGCGGGTGACGAGTTTTGCATCGTCCTGCCCGAGACGAAGCTGGCCGCCGCCGGACGCATAGCCGAGCGCTTGCGAAAGTCGGTTAGTCAGACCGAGTTTCAATCAGAAATGAACGAGTCGCTGGGCAGGGTGACGATCAGCATCGGCGTCTCTTCTTTCAGCCCCTCCCGACAAAGCCCCCTTTCGATCATCGAGACCGCCGACCGCGCCCTTTACAAAGCGAAGACGCGCGGGCGCAATTGCGTCGCGATTTACGCCGAAGACGCGGAGGCCGGGTAGACCCCCGGCAGGTTAATCCCGAATGAATAATTCCGATTCGAGACAGGTTCTGAGTCGGCTCCCGGATATTGAATTCTTCGACCGGGCCGCCGAGCTGGCCCGGCTCTATTCGCTTGCGCGGCCTGCGTCCGCTCCCTTCGCTTCCGGCGGCTACGAGACGGAGATGCTCACGGAGCAGCCGCGCCCGCGCCACGCGTCGAACCTTCTCGTGCTCGGAGGCCCGCGCGTAGGAAAGAGCGAGCTTCTTCGGAAGGTCTACGACAGGCTGTTCGGTGAGGGCGCTCAGACCCTGCCGTTCTACTACGGTTTCAGGGCTTCATGTCTCGACCCCGAGAGGTTCGCCCGCGACTACCTCTCCCAGTTCCTCGCGCAATTCATCGCCTTCAGGCAGAACGACGCCCGGCTGATCGCGACCGCCGACGACACCCTCGCGTCGATCGCCCGCGCCGCCGCGCCCGAAGACTATCTCTGGATAAGGGCGATGATCGATTCCTTCGGCCTGGCGCTCGATTCGAGAGACCTGTCGTCACTCGTCCGCCGCGCGCTCTCGGCGCCCGTGGTCGCCGCCTCGCGCACGGGGCTCGCGCCGTTCGTCATCATCGACAATTTTCACCTGCTCGCCGATGCGGGGTCGATCAAGAGGGGCGGCGAAGAGCTTGAGCCGGTCCGGCACCCGGGCGCGCCCCGCAGGCCGGAGAGGGCCGGGGCCTTCGCCGCTTCGAGCATCGACCTGCGCTCCGAGTTCTTAAGAGCCCTGGCCACGCACGAGAGCTTTGGCAGGGGCGGCATCACGCGCTCGCCCGGGGGGCCGGTCTACGCGCTCTGCGGCCTCAGAAGGCTGATGGTCGAGCTGATCCCGCCCGACGAAGAGCTGTTCAATAATCTCGAGCTTATCCGCGTGGAGCCGATGCCCGAAGAGCCCCTCGAAAAGATGATACGCGCGAAGGCTTCGAGCCTCGCCATCCGGATGAGCGATTCGACCACGGAGCTGATGATCCAGCAGCTCAACCGCGATCTCTTCTACATCCAGGCCCTGATGGACGCGGCCGCGGCCCGGGGCTCGGGCCTGAAGACGTTCATGGAGTTCGAGAGAGTCTACACGGAAGAAGTGCTGAGCGGGCGAATCTGCCATTACCTGAGCGCCCTGCTGCGCGACGTGGCCCCGCAATCGCGCGCGCGCCGCGCGGTCCTCGAAGCCCTGGGCCTCGTGGTCGAAGCAAACGACGCCGTTCCCATCGAAGCCGTGATCGAGCGCATGGGCGGGTACGCGTCGGATGCCGAGCGCCTGCTGATGCGCCTGCACGTGCGCGAGCTCGTCGATATCAGCTACGGCTTCGTCAGGGCCTCGAGCGACCCTGTCCTGGCCGATTACGTCCGGGCGAAGTACCGGAGCGAGATCGCGGGGGCGCGCAAGCCCCTGGCGGGCGAAGAGCTCCTTCGCGAAAAGCTCAAGCACTCTTATCGCCTGATGATGTCGCGCTACAATCGCGCCGTGGAATCCCAGCTCGTCGAGCTGCTGTCGCGATTCGATTTTCAGAGCGTGCCCGCCACTCTGTTCGATACGAGCGCGTTCGGCGGGCGCTACCGAGGCATGAGCCGCGTCCAGGTTCGCAGGTCGATAGATGAAGAGCAGGAGCGAGTCCGGTTGCCGCAGATCGTCTTCGTCAACGATCTGGGGTCGAGCGATCAAGCGGGCATTAGCTGGCGCCTCTTCGAGGCGAGCGGCTTTGAAGGCGGCGTCTACAGCGAGGCAAACGAGGTCCTCTGGCTCATCGCCCTCGTCAATTCTAAAGAACCCCTCGACCTGGACGCGCTCACGAGGATAGATCAGAGGCTGGAATCGGCCGCGCGCGGCATCCGCGATAAGAGCGGCCAGACGCCTCGCGCAATCCGCTGGTACGTAAGCAAGGAAGGCTTTTCGCCTGTCGCGCACGAGCGGCTCGCGAGCGTGCGCGCTTTTAATTCGACGTATGTTCAGCTCGACCTCCTGTATGATGCCGTAATAAAGCTGGCGATGGTCGAAACCGAGCGCCGCCCCGCGAGCGAATTCGAGCTGGTCATTCCGATCGAAGACGACGCGGAACTGATCGCCGCGCGGACGGTCGAGCAGATAGCGAGGGCGGCCGACTTCGATCTCGAAGCGATAAATCAGATCAAGACCGCCCTGATCGAGGCCTGCATCAACGCCGCCGAGCACAGCGACAGCCCGGACCGCAAGATTTACCAGCGTTTCACCATAGACGACGACCGGCTGACGGTGACCGTCTCGAACAAGGGGAAGACCTTCGACTGGTCGGGCGAAAAGGCCGGGACCGAGGCCGCGGCTCCGGTCGCTTCACTAAAAGGCTCGCGCGGTCGCGGCCTGCAGATCATCCGCGCGCTGATGGACGAGGTCCGATTCGAGCGCACCGATGACGGGGCCACTCTCGTGATGACCAAATTCCTTAAACGGGCCGAGAAGGAATGACCGCGACGGGAGCAGACGCTCCGCCCCTGTGCTGAGCGTGTCGCGCGCTGTACCGGATTTCAAGCAGCAAATTCGAGCGGAAGAGTTGACCGCGGCTGGAAGCATGTCGCGGGATGGTGAGAGCCCGGCAGTCCCCCACTGCCCAATAACTCGTCTTTCGGCGGGAGAGAGCGAGCACGGGGAGACATTCCATGAGCACTCTCGACGTTAGGACCAGGATCGAAAACGGCGTGGCGATCATCTATCCCGGTCCATACCTGAATCAATTGCGTGGCGAAGGACTTGAAGGCCGCTGCGGCGAGCTGCTGGCGAGCGGCATTCGCGGCATCGTGATCAATTTCGAGGAGACGGAATTGATCAACAGCATCGGCATTTCTATCCTGCTCGGCATCATCGAAACGGTCAACGAATCGAGCGGCAGCCTCGTGCTGTCGAATCTTTCGGCGACCAATCGCGAGCTTTTCGAGATGCTCGGCCTGCTGGTCCACGTCCGGATCGAAGAGACCGAAGAGGTCGCGGTCGCGAAGCTTTCCGCCACGGCGGAAGTGATGGCGCGCCGGTAAAGGCGGCCCGCATAAAATAAAAAGGATCACTCTTACCCCGATAAGGAGAACAGGGATGAAACTCGCGTTGAGGAAGATGCTGCACAACTTGAGTGCTTTGACCGATCTCGGGGCCGAGATCAGCTCTACGCACAATTTTGAAGAAGTGATGCGCGCTTCGCTCCACACTCTGCTCGGCACCCTCGCAATACCGAAGGGCGCGATCGCGCAGTTCAGCGCCCGCCCGCGAATGCTGAAGATAATGGCGGCCAAAGGGCTGCCCGGCGCCATCGGAGGGCACATACAGCTCGGGCGCGACGAAGTGAAGCGGCTCGCCCTGCGTGGCCGCCCTCTCGAAGTGGCCGCCGAGCAGAACGGGCTTTCGCATTTCGTGCGGCGCAACGGAGACATCTTGAAGCGGCTGCGCGCGCATACGTTCGTGCCCATGGTCGTTCACGGCGAGCTCGAAGGGGTCATATTTCTCTCGGAAAAATTCACGAAGGAACCTTTCAGCGAAGACGACACGGAGCTGATCAACACGATCTCGCGCCACATCGGCATGGCCTTTTACAATCACCGGCTCCTCGTGTCGCTCAGGCGTAAGGCCGAGGAGAACCGCAAGCTCTATCAGGACATGCGCCGGATGTACCAGGATACGATCAAGGCTTTCGGCGCGGCGATCGATCTGAAGGACGCGTATACGAAAGGGCACTCCGACAGGGTGGCCCGCTATTCCGAAGCCATCGCCCGGGAGATGGGCATCACCGGCACCGACCTCGAATACATCGAAGTCGCCGGGTACCTGCACGACATCGGCAAGATAGTCGTGGACCGCTCGATCATCAACAATCCCCGCCCGCTCACCGACCGCGAATTTCAGGAGCTGAACAGGCACGTCACCACCGGCTACGAGATCCTGTCGAACATCAACCATCCCTGGAAAGAGATCGCCTATATGACTAAATGCCATCACGAGAAGGTGGACGGCACGGGTTATCCGCAGGGGCTTCGGGGAGACGAGATACCGCTCGGCTCGAAGATCGTCACTCTCGCCGATTCGTTCGACGCGATGATGACGGACCGGCCGTACCGCTCGCGCCTCCCTCTGGACCGGGCGTTGAGCGATATGCAGCGGAACACGGGCAAGCAGTTTGCCTCCGACGTGGTGGCGGCCTTCTGCCGCCTCCTGCTCAAAGAGATAAACGGGACCTCCAGAGATCGCGTCTTCATCCCCGTGATCGGCCTCAAGTTCGACCGCGAAGCCATATCTTCGACGCTCGCCTCGATGATCGAAGAGCCCGGCCCAATGCGTGATGAGCGTGACCTGTGAGCATACCGCCCCGAAGGGGCTGACACGTTAGCGGCTGACGGCGCGCCCTGCTTTCTCTCGTTCCGGCCTTGACTCGCGACTATCAAAGCAGCGTCACATCCGAGCGCTTGCGGGGGCGCGGCCCGCTCGTCGAAGCCGTCGATGGATCTTCAGGCGGGGGAGGCTCGTGTTCCGGACGAGCGGGGCTTTGGCCGCTCGTCGCCTCGCCGCCGGCCGGGTATTCAATACGGCAAGCCTGGCAGGGAGCGAGGCCGGCGTCCGCGGGTTCCCCGTTCCATTTATGAGCCACTTCGCCAAGGGCTTTCAGCACCGGCAGGACTTCGCGCCCTTTGTCCGTCAGAGAGTATTCCACCCGGGGCGGCGTCTCGGGAAACGACTTGCGCTCGACCAGCCCGCTCCTTCTCATCATCTTCAACCTGGAGGTCAGGGTCTTCGTGCTCAGTCCCGTGAAGGCTCCGAACAGGTCCAGAGTCCTTCGAGGCCCCGCGCTCAGTTCGTGGATTATTCCGAGAGTCCAGTGATCGCCGATCGCTGCGAGGATCGGGTTCAGACGGCACGACGAGCTTGATCGCATAGACGCCTCCTGTGGCGCATACTATACCACAGCCTGCAATTCCTCTTTCATCGGGCGACTTCTCTTCGGCAGGGAGGCCGTGAACGAACCGGAGAGTGGCGGCGAAGGCGGGCGTCGGGTACAATGACCGCTCCAATCGGGCTTCCGCGCCGAGTTGAGACGGGAGATTTAAGGATTTTAGTATGCGAATTCTGGTTTGTGACGGCCTTGAAAGATCCGGCGTAGAGATACTGAACAACGCGCCGGGCATCGCGGTGGACGAGCGCCCGTCGATCACTCCTCAAGAGATCCTCGAAATCATCGGGGACTACGACGCCCTCATAGTTCGAAGCAAGACTCAGGTCTCCGCGGACCTGATCGCCCGCGCGCAAAAGCTGCGCGTGATAGGCCGGGCCGGTACCGGTGTGGACAACATAGACGTGCCTTCGGCCACGCGGCGCGGCATCGTGGTTATGAACGCCGCCGCCGGAAATACCGTCACCACCGCCGAGCACACCTTCGCGATGTTGATGGCGCTCGCGCGGCAGATCCCGCAGGCCGTCGCCTCGACCAGGGGCGGCCGATGGGAGAAGAACCGCTTTCTCGGCGTCGAGCTGCGAGGGAAGACCCTCGGAGTCGTCGGCCTCGGGCGCATCGGCTCTACCGTGGCCAGCCGCGCGCGCGCTTTCGGGATGGACGTGATCGCCTTCGATCCTTATTTCACCCCCGAAGCCGCGAGAGAGCAGGGTATCGAGATGGTCAAACTCGACGATCTCTTTTCGCGCTCGGATTTCATCACCCTCCATACCCCGCTCACGGAAGGCACCCGGGGGCTTGTGAACGCGGAGGCCATAGAGCGAATGAAGAGGGGCGTGCGCATAATCAACTGCGCTCGCGGGGGGTTGATCGACGAACAGGCGCTCGCCGACGCGGTCAAAAGCGGCAGGGTAGCCGGAGCGGCCCTCGACGTATTCGAGAAAGAGCCCGTGCAGGCGGACAACCCGTTGCTCTCGCTCGATAACGTCATCACGACTCCCCACCTCGGCGCTTCCACGCAGGAGGCCCAGCTCGGGGTCGCGACCATGATCGCCGAGCAGGTACTGAACTACCTGAAAAACGAGACCGTGACGGGAGCGGTCAATGTTCCTGCGATCAGCGCGGAGCTGCTCGCGGCCATCGGGCCTTACATCGGGCTCGGGGAGAAACTCGGCCTCTTTCAAGGGCAGGTCTTCGGACACGACCTTCTGGAAGTGAACATAGAATACTCGGGCGAGGTGGCCGCGCACGACGTGAAGCCGATAACTCAGGCGGTAATCGCGGGCCTTCTGGGCCCGGTCATCGAGCGAGTAAACATCGTCAACGCCACCATAGTCGCCGAAGAGCGGGGCATCAGGATAACCGAGTCGCTGCACCGGCGCGCGCGCGATTTCGCGAGCATGATTCGCGTGCAATGCAAGACCGCGGGAAGCGAGAGCGAAGTGGCGGGCGCGCTGTTCAGCCGCCGCGACGCGCGAATAGTGCGGATCAACGGCTTCAACCTCGAAGCCATTCCCTCGGGCCACATGCTCTACCTCTTCAATCGCGACGCGCCGGGCGTGCTCGGCCGCTTCGCGTCATTCATAGGAGAGCAGGGGGTCAACATCGGCAGACTGTATCTCGGGCGCAAGAAGATCGGAGAGCGGGCGCTCGCCCTGATTCAGATCGATCAGCCTCTTTCGGAAGAGGCCCTGCGCGGCCTCTCGTCCCTTGCCGATGTCATCTCGGTCCAGCAGGTAAAAGTGTAAGGCCGGGGCGACCGTGAGCGCGTCCGGCCCGCGCGGCTCGTCAGCCGTCGCCGCGCCGGAGCTCGTTTACCATCAGGTGGGCGAGGCGCGTGGGCTCGGGGATTCGGTACTTCGATTTTTCCGGGAAGCCTCTGACGCACCTTAAAGCCACCTCTATCGCTCCCGGCAAATCTATCAGGTGACCGGGCGAGATGAAGACCGGAGAGACGCGGTCCTTCGTCCTCACCGCCGCCCCCACGGTCTCGCCTCTATGAACCATGTCCGAGTGGCTCCCCGCTCGCCCGTCAGGCTCCGTGTACTTGCCCACGAGGACCGTCTTCGCGCAGCCGAGCGCGGGCGTGTTCGTGAGCAGGCCGAAGTGGCACGCGATGCCGAAGCGGCGCGGGTGCGCCAATCCCTGCCCGTCGAGCATCACCACGTCAGGAGCCGTGCTCAGTTTTTCCCATGCCTGGAGCAGCGCGGGCGTTTCGCGAAAAGAGAGCAGGCCCGGAACGTAAGGGAAGCTCGTTTCGGTTACGACGGTCGCCCTGTCCACGACCTCAAAGTCTGAGAGCCTGAGGACGAGAATTCCCGCGTAGATCACCTCGGAAAACCTGTTGAACGAGATGTCGCAGCCGGCGACGAGGCTCACGGGCCTGTCGAGCGGCTGAATCTTCACCCGTCCGCGAAGATCTTTTTGAAGCTCGATCGCTTCGGAAGGCTTCAGACCCCACGAATGAATCCTGTCGTACTCCATCATTACCCCCGTTCTTGATCGACCTGAGTTATCACAGCACCGCCAGGGCGCGGGGCCGGGGCGCGGAAGGCCGTGGTCAGGTAGACTCCCGCGAGCACGAACGCGCCGCCGACGAACGTAGAGAGTGGAGGCCGCTGGTCGAAAAAGAAGAAGGCCAGTATCGAAGCGGCGACCGGCTCTCCAAGAAAGGCGAGAGAGATGGTCGAGGGGCGCACGTGCCTTATCGCCCAGTTGAATACGGTGTGGCCGAGGATTGTCGGTACCACCGCGAGCGCCGCGAAGTATAGCCACTCGGTCGCCCCGTAAGAGCGGAGGCGGGCCCCGGCCGCGACGGCCCAGGCCAGCAGGAACAGGGAGCACGCGGCGTACAGAGGAGTGGCATAGCCGAGAAGGCTTACGCGGGCGCGGACCTTGCGCCCGATTATGAAGTACCCGACCACGGCGAGCGCGCCGAGGATGGCGAGCGCGTCTCCGACGAGCGCCAGCCTGACGCTCGTCAGCCCTTCGCGCCCGATTATCAGCATGCCGACGAGCCCCGTCATCGTGCCTGCTAGGTGTATGCGCGAAGGCCGCTCGCCGAGGAAGAGGTAAGAAGCGAGAACGACGAATAGAGGGTGGCTGTTTACGAGAACGACCGAAGTGGCGATGGGGATGTACTTGAGCGAGGTGATCCAGGCTCCGAAGTGAACGGCGAGGCAGAGGCCTCCGAGCAGGAGGAGCGCGAGGTCTTTTCGCGAGAGCAGGCTGATCTCCCGCTTCTTGAGAGACAGGGCCACGGGAAGCAGCAGCCCCGTGGCGATCGCCATGCGGTAAAAGGCGATGGCGAGCGGAGGGACGTGCGCGCGTTCGAGCTTCGTGATGAAGACGGATGAAAAAGCCAGCGCGAGCACGGCGAATCCCATTGCCGTCGCGACTTTCAAGCCGCTCTCTTGCGGCTGGGCCTCTTCTGCCTGGTCGATCATCGAAGGTACCCGAAATTGGCTACAGGAGCCCGATCCGGAAAGGCGGCGGGGGCCGGGGCCGGCCGCACAAGGCTTTATAGCACGGGGCTTCCGCGATGAAAAGCCAGGGGCGCTCCTGCTTGCGAAGACGGAAAATAGGTGTTAATAACTTCTGTGGCCCGGTCGTCAAACGGGTAACAGTCACGACGCGAAAGGAACCATTATTTGATGCGAATTTTATTACTGGTAGCGGTCCTGGGCGCTATCTCCCTGAATGCCTGCAATCCTGACTCGGGGAACAAAAACGCGAATACGAACTCGAACGCCAATAGTAACACTAATACGAATAAGGTCGCCTCTCTTGAGGCTCCCACACCCATAAAACCCGAAAGCCCGATCGATCCGAATTTCCAGGCCTGCAATCCTTACTTGCCCCTCGTTCCCGGCTCGCAGGTGAAACACACGATAAACTTTTCGAGCGGCCTCATCGCCGATGCGACGGTCGTCGTCGACCTGATCGAGGAAGGCGGCCGAAAGGTCTATAGAGAGACCACCCAGATCGTCGATAAGAGCGGGGGCATGCAGAAGGCTGAAAAGACCGTCCGCAAATACGTCTGCGAGGAAGGCCGGGTCAAGATCATCGCCGAGAACACCGATAACCGCGTTCAGGACAGGCAGACCAGGGTCGATATGATCTTCAATCAGGAAGGCACCTTCATGGTCGAGCCCGCGGCTCTCAAGCGCTCGGGGACCACCTGGTCATACAAGTTCAATACGACCCTGACCAACCCGGGCGAGCCCCCCGCGAAACTGCCCGAGCCGATCACGCTCGTCTTCACGGTAAAGGGCGAAGAGAGCGTCACCGTCCCTGCCGGAACCTTCAAGGCGCTCAAGATCGAGAGGAAAGTCGGAGACCTTGTCATCACCGAGCACTACGCTCGCGGCGTCGGTCTCGTCAAGCGGGCGAGCTCGGAAGGCACGGGCTGGGCCCTGTCCGAGTACAGCGGGGTTGCTCCGGCGGAATGATCCGGGAGCGGGAGAGCTATGAAAACCACCATCATTAATCCTGCGGCGCTCGCGGATCCGGTCGGCTACAGCAACGGCATCAAGGCCGAGGGCGGCTCGCTCCTCTTCATCGCGGGCCAGATCGGATGGGACCGGGAGCGCCGGATCGTCAGCGACACCTTCGCCGGACAGTTCGCCCTCGCCCTGGAGAACGTCGTGGCCGTCGTGCGCGAAGCCGGAGGCGAGCCCTCGAACATCGTCCGCCTGCTCATCTTCGTAACCGATAAGAGAGAGTACCTCGCCGGCATTAAAGATGTCGGCTCCGCATACAGGCAGATCATGGGCAAGCACTTTCCCGCGATGAGCCTCGTCGAAGTCGGGGGCCTCGTGGAAGACCTTGCGAAGGTCGAAATCGAAGGGATCGCCGTCATCTGAACTCCATAAAATGAGAGAGATCAATCCGAAAAGCTTCCTTTATGAAGAGCGCGGGCCAATAGCTTTCATAACGTTCAACCGGCCCGATAAGCTCAACTCCCTGACTTTCGAGATCTACCGCGAGCTGACCGACACTTTCGCCGAGCTTCAAGACCGCCCCGACGTGCGAGTGGTCGTGCTGACCGGGCAAGGGCGCGGCTTCTGCTCGGGCGGCGACGTGAACGACATAATCGGAGAGCTGTTCGAGCGGGACATCGCCGGCCTGCTCGAATTCACGCGGATG
>DATLMR010000023.1:0-8875 GCA_035537555.1 Blastocatellia bacterium | reverse complement strand
CTTTTTTGTAGAGCTGTTCCTGGAGGTTCTTGGTCGCCGTCGAAACTATCACGCGGCGGCCCGAGGCGAGCGCGGGGATCAGGTAGGCGAGCGTCTTGCCCGTGCCGGTCCCGGCTTCTATCAAGGCGATCCCGCCGTCGGTCAGGGCGTCGTTGACGGTTTCGGCCATCTCCACCTGGCCGGGCCTGTACTCGTAATTCGAATGATGCCGACTGATGAGCCCGTCGGGGCCGAAAACTTCTTGCATGCTTTTAACCCGGCGATAACTACCTGGAACGCCGCTGACATCTGCCCCGCTAGTGCGATTGCGCTTTGCTGCGAACGAGCCTGTGCTCGTAGATCGGGAAGCGCTCGCACATCTCTTTGATCCGGCCCCGAACGCTCTCGCGCGCCGATTCGTTCTCCGGGTCCGCGAGCGTCTCGGAGATGAACCCGGCAATCTGTCGCATTTCGCCTTCCTTCATGCCGCGCGTCGTGAGCGCGGGCGTGCCGATTCGGATGCCGGATGCCTTCATGGGCGGCTGCGTATCGAAGGGGATCGCGTTCTTGTTCACGGTAATGGCCGCGCTCTCCAGGGCCTTCTCAGCCTGCGCCCCGGTGAGCCCGCGCACCAGGACATCGACCAGCATCAGGTGATTATCCGTGCCGCCCGATACGATCCTGAAGCCCGCGCCGGTCAGCTCCTCCGCGAGGGCCTTCGCATTCGCGAGGACCTGCCGCTGGTAATCCTTGAAACTCTCTTCCAGAGCCTCTTTGAAGGAGACGGCTTTCGCCGCGATGACGTGCATCAGGGGGCCTCCCTGGATGGTCGGGAAGACGGCCCTGTCGACCTCCTTCTGAAACTCGGCCCGGCACATCACCATGCCCGCGCGCGGCCCGCGCAGGGTCTTGTGAGTCGTCGTCGTGACGAAGTCCATGTGCGGGACCGGGCTCGGGTGGAGCCCCGCCGCGACGAGCCCCGCGATGTGCGCGATGTCGGCCATCGAATAGGCTCCGACGTCGCGCGCGACCTTTCCGATCCGCTCGAAGTCTATTATGCGCGAATAAGCCGACGCGCCGCAGAGAATGAGGCGGGGCTTGTGCTCGTGCGCGAGCCGCTCCAGTTCTTCGTAGTCGATCTCTTCCGTCTCCTGCCTCACGCCGTAGGGGACTATTTTGTAGCTCCGCCCGGAGAAGTTGAGCGGATGGCCGTGGGTGAGGTGCCCTCCGTGGGCCAGGTTCATGCCGAGCACCGTATCTCCGTAATTCAAGACGCTGAGGTATACGGCCATGTTCGCCTGCGAGCCCGAATGAGGCTGGACGTTCACGTGCTCGCACCCGAAGATCTTCTTCGCCCGCTCGCGGGCCAGGTTTTCGGCCACGTCCACGAACTCGCAGCCGCCGTAGTACCGCTTGCCCGGATAGCCTTCCGCGTACTTGTTGGTAAGGACGGAGCCCTGAGCTTCGAGGACCGCTTCGGAGACAAAGTTTTCCGAGGCGATCATCTCGAGGTTATAGGCGAGGCGCTGCTCCTCGTTCGCGATGGCCTCGGCTATCTCGGGATCGACTTCGCTGAGTGGTCTGTTCATCAATCCGGTCATCTTCTTTGGTCCTCTCGCTCGAAATTCACCTTCGAAATCGGATCGTTCGATATTACATCACCCCCGGGCGCGGGGTCGAGCGGTCTGATTTCGAATCCCAATTCCACGGACTTGATCTCACGCGTCACCGGGCAGGCTGGAAGAAGGCCTGCAGGTTCTCGCGCGAGATCGTCACCTGCGCTTTGAACTTGGAAGTTTCGGGGGGGAAGGCGGCGGCGCGGTTGTTGATCGAGAGCCTGAGCGGCAGCCGGTTGCCGATGGCGAGCCTCACCTGATTCTGCGCGGGCGGAATGTCGTGCGTCTCGCCCTGCTTGAGCAGGAGCGTGGTCGATTGTTTCGCGTCATCTACCCAGTAGCGGATGGAGCTGTCTCCCTCGGCCGCTTCGAGCCTCACGCTGATGGGCTCGCCCGTCGTGACCGGCTGCTGCTGCTCCGCCGGGGGCGCTGCGGGCGGCTGCCCGGCTTCGGCCTGAGCCTGGGAGGGCTGTGGGGCGGGCGGCTCCTGAGCCTGAGGCGACGGCGTGGCCTGGACTGCCGGAGGGGCGACCGCCGTCTGCGTCCCGCTCCCGTGGTCGAGCTTCTTGACCAGGGCCATTATGATTATGCCGATAAAGATGATTATGCCGCCCGCGATGATCAAGGTGGGCCAGTTCGCCCGGGTGGGCGCGCCGTGAAAGACTACCGGCTCGGAGCGGCGTGCGCGCGCCTGGTCTACAGCCTGCGATTGCTGCCCCTGTTCGACGCCCGGGGGCGCGACCTGCTGGTTGTACAAAGAGACGGCCTCTTCTTCGTTCAGGCCGACCTGTTTGGCATAAGCGCGAATGAAAGACCGGGTAAATATTCCTCCGGGCAGGATGGAATAGTTATCACTCTCGATGGCTTTCAAAAACCGCGTACCGATTCTGGTCGACTCGGAAATGTCACCTAAGGTGATGCCGCGCTCTTCTCGCCTGCGCTTCAGTTCTTCGCCCAGTGTAGGCATATGAGCTGAGCGACCTCTCTTTCTCCTGCGATCTTTATTATCGGGGGGATCAAACCGAACCTCATCATAAGTTTAACGCTCGGCGGGTGTCAAGCATTTGCGCCCGCCAGCCGTTTCGCGGCTCGCCGCCGCGCGCAATACGCGCCGGCCGTAGAGCCTTTCGGACCTGCTGCTGGAGTCTTGATTGCATGTTCGATCGTAAGGCCGGGCGTGCGACGCGAGGTTCCGGCAGAGGCGTCAGGTAAACTTTGAAAGCGAGAGGAAGAGAAGATGATTGAGATAGGCTATGCGCTCTCCAGCGAAGAGCACGCGCCGAATGACCTTGTCCGCTACGCGCGGAAAGCGGAGGAGGCGGGCTTCACCTTCGCCCTCATCTCCGATCACTACCACCCGTGGGTCGATCGGCAGGGGCACAGTCCGTTTGTCTGGAGCGTGATCGGCGCCATCGCTCACGCGACCGAGAGGCTGCGACTCGGCACGGGAGTCACGTGTCCGACGACGAGGATTCATCCGGCGATAATCGCGCAGGCGGCGGCGACCGCGGCATCGATGATGCCGGGCAGGTTCTTTCTTGGATTGGGGACCGGAGAGAACCTCAACGAGCACATTCTCGGAGACAGATGGCCGGCCCACCAGACCCGCCTTGAAATGTTGGAGGAGGCCGTAGAGGTCATCCGCCTGCTCTGGGAGGGAGGTTCTCAGAGCCACCTGGGCGACTACTTCGAAGTCGAGAAGGCCCGCATCTACACGCTGCCCGATGAGCCGCCTCCGATATTCATCGCGGGCGACGGGCAGAAGTCGGCGGAGCTCGCGGGACGGATCGGCGACGGCCGCATCAGCACTTCGCCCGAGTCCAGGCTGACCGATGCCTTCCGCGGCTCCGGCGGGAAAGGAAAGCCGATGATCGGGCAGATGACCGTCTGCTGGGCCGGGGACGAGGCGGCCGCGCGCCGCACGGCCTTCGAATGGTGGCCGAACGCCGCCCTCGGAGGAGAGCTATTCACGGAGTTGAGAACGCCCTCTCTCTTCGAGCAGGCGTGCGAGCTGGCGACGGAGGAGAAGGTGGCGGAAAACGTTGTCTGCGGCCCCGACCGCGGGCGCCATATCGAAAAGATACGGGAATTCATCGACGGCGGATTCGAACAGGTCTATGTCCATCAGGTCGGACCCGACCAGGAAGGATTCATGGATTTCTACAGACGCGAAATTCTTCGGGAGTTCGCAGGGTAAGGCCGGGAGAGGGTAGGAGCCGGAGACCCGGGAGGAAAGGTTCCTCCGGCCCCTCCTTCTTGACGGCTTCCGGCGCTTTTGTTAGTTTTGAAGCTCTCCGTGAGCAATGTATTCTCGCCAATAGCTCGCGTTCAAAGCTCAGGTAAATTGAAGTGTACGGAGGATAGCGGATGAGTATGGAAGCGCTCGGAATGATCGAGACCAAAGGGTTCATCGGAGCGGTCGAGGCCGCCGACGCCATGGTCAAAGCGGCAAACGTAGTGCTGGTGGGCCGCGAGTATATTGGGGCGGGATATGTCACGGTGCTCGTGCGCGGAGACGTGGGGGCCGTCAAGGCCGCGACCGATGCCGGGGCCGCGGCCGCCCGCCGCGTCGGCGAGCTCGTCAGCGTTCACGTGATACCTCGCCCGCACCGCGACCTGGAACAGGTGCTAGCCTCGAGCGGCCTGATCGAGCCGGATTACCAGCTCGGCGGGGGCGAGGCGCGCAACCAGTTGACTTCGGGGAACCAGGAAGACGGCAAGCGCACTATTCAAAACTCCAATAAAGACCGGGTTAAGTAAGAGAACCGGGGCCGAACGAGACGAGCTGAAGCATGCCGCATGTGAGAGGCTGGGTTGGCCGCCCTTTACTTCACCTCCCTGAAAGTAGGAAGGCGTCATGAGCAGCGATAAGGATACTCAATCCGTGGAGCAGGCGCGTGACCTGGCGGAGCGCGCCTTCGAAGCGCAAAAAACCGTGGCTACGTTCTCGCAGGAGAAGATCGACGAGATCGTAGGCGCCATGGCGCGCGCGGCTCAGGCCGAAAGCCACCGGCTCGGCGAGATGGCGCACCTTGAGACGGGCTTCGGCAACGCGGCCGATAAGGCCACCAAGAACAGGTTCTCGGCCGAGACCATCTATAACTTCATAAAGCCCATGCGGACGGTCGGCGTGATTCGCCAGGCCGAGACCGTCATCGAGGTCGCGTCTCCGCGCGGCGTGGTCGCCGCCATAATCCCTTCGACCAATCCGACTTCTACGGCCATCTTTAAGATCCTCATCGCAATCAAGGCCCGCGATTCGGTCGTGCTCAGCCCGCACCCTTCGGCCTCGGCCTGCATCGGAGAGACCGCCCGCGTGATGCGCGCGGCGGGCGAGGCGGCCGGGCTCCCGCCCGGCGCCATCGGCTGCATGTCCGTCGCCACGATAGAAGGCACGCAGGAGCTGATGAAGCATAAGCGCACGGCCCTGATCCTCGCGACCGGAGGCATCGGGCTCGTGCGCGCGGCCTATTCGTCGGGCAAGCCCGCCTTCGGAGTCGGCCCCGGCAATGTGCCCGCCATGATCGAGCGCACGGCCGACGTCGCGAAGGCCGTCAAGGATATTCTGACCGGAAAATGCTTCGATAACGGGACGATCTGCTCCTCCGAACAGGCCGTAGTCGTCGAGCGCCCCGTCGATTCCTCCGTGCGGGAGAGGTTCTCGGCGGAGGGCGGGTACTTCGTGAGCAAAGAGCAGCAGGACGCCCTGGCCCGCGTCGTCGCAACCGCGACCAACACGCTCAATCCGAAGATAGTCGGCAAGAGCCCGCGCGTCATCGCGGAGATGGCGGGCTTCACCATCCCCGAAGGCACGCGCGCGATCCTCTGCGAGCCGGGGGGCGTCGGGCGCGACTTTCCTCTCTCGATGGAGAAGCTCTCCCCGATCCTCGCCTACTACGTGGTCGATAGCCTCGAAGAGGGGTGCGAGCGGGCCTCGCAGATACTCAGGTATGGAGGCATGGGGCACACGGCATCGGTCCACACGGGAAGCCGGGATGCCGCGCGCGAGTACGGAATACGCATGCCCGTGTCGCGCGTGATCGTCAACAGCCCTTCGACCCACGGCGCGATAGGGTTCACCACGGACCTTGAGCCTTCGATGACCCTCGGCTGCGGCTCGTGGGGAGGCAACGTCACATCGGATAACATCTCGCCGCGCCATTTGCTCGACGTAAAGCGCATAGCTTTCGAAACGAAGCCGATCAACCAGGCGTCCGTCGCCCCGGTTGAGGCCGCGCGACCCTCCGCTCGCGGGAGCGTGATCGACCGCGCGGCGATTGCGACCCTCGTCGATAGGTTCCTCGCGGAGAGGCACGCGCCCGCGCCCGGGCCACCGGAGCCTGTCGGCCCTCCCGTAGTCGCGCCCGCAGTCGCCGAGCCGCGACCGGCCTCCCCTCGGGTCAACGGGAGAGTCTACGACTTCGTCTGCGAAGAGGACGTGAAGAGGGCGATAGCGGCGAAAGAGAAGATTCACATAAACGGCAAGACCATCATCACGCCTTCGGCCAGGGAGCTTGGCGAAGACAGCGAGATCTTCGCCCGGTGAGAATCGCCCGGCCTCCCGTCCGGCCCGTCAATCGAGCGAAGCCTTTTGAAACTGGTTGATCGCCGAGGGCTCGTTCAACTCATCGCTCGCCGTCCGGAGGTCGCGGTCCCCCGTCACTTCATCCCAGTCGTACCCGAGGTAGAGCGCGAAGCGATAAAGGCTCGACTCCCACTCTCTCCGCTGGTTCTGGTACGTCTCCCATGCCAGTTGCCTGTCCTTCTCCGTCTTGATTCCGGCCTCCTCGAGGCGCGAGAGGGTTTGCTCGAATCTCCCTTTCCAGCGAAAGGACTCCTCGTATGTCGCCCGGCGGGAACGCGAAGGCACGTCGATGCGCAGCAAGCTCGCGAAGTCACCGAGCACGTGCCTCGCGCTGGTGCCGAGGGCCTTCACGTCGGGATGACCGCAGAGGTCTTCATACTCTTCTTTATCCAGGCACGCCCTTATCACGGTGAAGACTTCGAGAGATAGAAAGAGCACGCGCGGCACCCCCTTGTAGACCTGGAGCGGGTGGAAGTAGTGAATGATCGGGTGCTCGATGTGAGATTCCAGCACTTCCTGGAGGTCGCGCGCCGCCGTCCTCAGGTTCGATTGGATGCCGATGAAACGCCCCGAGACGAAGTGATGCGCGATGAATCCCACGGCGTCCGCGCCGCCTTCGGCCTGGTGATAGTAGGAGAGCGCGATGACCCTTTTCCTCTCGAGGGCCTGGTAGACCGAGATCAGGTAGGTGATCGTAAGCGAGATCAGGACGAGCCCTGAGGCCCCTTCGGCAAGCGCCGTAAAGCGCAGCGCGAAGGACCGGGGCGCGATGTCGCCGTAGCCGATCGTGGTCAGCGTCGTGCCGCTGAAATAGAGCGAGGCCAGCCAGGGCGAGATGTTCATATCTCCTTCGACGGCGAACTGCTCGGGCATTCTGGGGTAGTAGACCAGGGCGAACCCGACGATCAGCAGGATCACGGAGACCAGGACGACGCCGGGCATGAGGAGAGGGCCGACCGCGTTGAGCATCCTGTGCCTGGGCGCGCGCGACAGGCGGAAGGCGATTCTTTGGGAGACGCGCCAGATCAGCCGCGTGAGCCGCTCGCTTACGGGGCCTGATTTCCCTGCCGCGTGCAGTATGGTTACGTAAACATCGTAAGCGACAAGTAATAAAAGGCCGACTCCTAAGACGGTGTAGAGCATTCAATCCTCAAATTCCGGGGGGAGCCTGATTACTGCTATGCCACTATATTTTATGTCACACCGGGCGCGTATTAGTCAAAAACGGATTGCTTCCGGCTGCCGGAAGAGAGTATTTATGAAGCATCATCAGGAAAGGGAAATTGCGAGGCAATAGATGATAAGGACGCTCGTGCTCGACCGGCAGGCGAGAGTATTTGAAGATGTCGCCGACTGTAACAAAATCAGCGAGCTCAGTGAAAACAGCAATAACATTATCTGGGTAGATGTCTCCGACCCGACGAGCGAGGACTTCGACGAGCTCGCCAAAGAGTTCGGCTTTCACCACCTCTCGATCGAAGACTGCCGCAAAGAGCACCAGAGACCGAAGATCGAAGAGTACCAGGGCTACTACTTCGTCGTGCTCTACGAAACGGAGCAGAAGGAGGGAGAACGGCTCGAGCTGCGAGAGCTGAACATATTTCTCGGGAAGAATTACCTGGTCACGGTCCACAGCCAGACGATCAAGGCCATCACGCATGCGGACCGGCTCTGGCGCGAGTGGACCGACCTGGCCGAGCGCGGCACGGGGCTGCTGGCCTATCTCCTGATCGACGCGATCGTAGACGACTACTTCCCTATGCTCGACTATCTCTCCGACAGGATGGACACGCTCGAAGACCAGATCTTCGAAGACTTCCAGCCCGACGCGATACAGGAGATATTTCGCATCAAGAAAGAGCTGCTCTTCCTGCGCCGGGCCATCACGCCGCTCAGAGACGTCTTCAATACCCTGTTGCGGCGCGAACAGCCGATATTCTCCCGCGATACGCTCGTCTATTTTCAGGACGTGTACGATCACCTGATCCGCGTCGCCGATTCGATAGATACGTTGCGCGACATGCTCTCTTCGACTATGGACGCATACCTGTCGGTCACGGGCAACCGCATGAACATGGTGATGAAGACCCTGACATCGATCTCGACCATCCTTATGTCGGTGACTCTGATAGCGGGAATCTACGGAATGAACTTCGAGCACATGCCCGAGCTGAAGTGGAAATACGGCTACGTGGGCGCGCTCGCGGCGATGCTCGCGATAGGACTCGGGGTCTATTTTTATTTCCGAAAGATCAGGTGGTTATGAAGAAAGGCGAGAACGGCAGCCATAGAAAATTTCGCGATATTATCAGGCTCTCTCACAGCAGGCGCTCCGAGGCCCCCGCCGTTGCGCGCGAGCCGCGCGCGCAGAGCCCTCCGTCGGGAGTGATCAAGTTTGAAACCGGAAAGCTGCCTTCGGAATTCGCGGGCTACCAGGATAAGAGGACATCGAACCGGCCCGCCACGGTCGTGATGGTGATAATCGCCGCGGCCTTCATCTTCATCGCGATCATCGCGTGGCTCGTCGCGCACGAGCCGCCGGGTTGATGCCTCCGGCGGCCCGCTCGCAAAAAGCCCTTACTTGTTCGTGCTGCTCGAAGCCTGGCCGTCCCTCGGCGCGGTGTAGCCGTTGCGGGTGCGCGGGACGAGCCGCCTGTTGCCGCCGTTGACAGCCACCCTCACGCTGCGGAAGGTG
>DATLMR010000022.1:0-17739 GCA_035537555.1 Blastocatellia bacterium | reverse complement strand
AAATCAAGATCGGGCGGGTTTTCGACGACCGCGCCGCCACGATCCTCAAGGACCTGGAGCAGGCCCGCCGCGACAAGGAACAGGCCGAGCAGCAACTCGCGCAGGTTGAGACGCGCTTGAACCGCCTCGATCAGGAGATCGCCGAGATTCGAGCCGAGACCGAGCGCGAGACCGAGCGCGAGGCCGAGCGCATCAGGGCGGCGGCGGCGGCGGACGCAGAGAAGATCAGGCAGACGGCACTGCGCGAGATCGAAGGCGCGATGAAGGCCGCGCGCATGGAGCTCCGCGCTTTCGTCGCAGAGCGCTCCGTCGAGATGGCCGAGTCCATAATCAAGCGCGACATTCGCCCGGAGGACAATCATCGAATGCTGGCAAAGTACGTGGATGAGCTGCGCGAGGTGAACAGATGAGCGTTACGGCCATGGCCCGACGCTATGCGGAGGCTATCGCGGATGTCGCCGTCGCGCACGGCCTGGTGGACCAGATCGATTCGGATCTGCGGACATTCGTCGATCTGATGACCCGGAGCCGCGAGCTTCATCAGGTCTTCGCGAGCCCCGTCTTATCGATGGATGAAAAGATGCGCGTTCTCGACGCTCTCGTCGAGCGGGCTCGGCCGAACAGGCTAACGGCAAACCTTTTCAAGACCCTCCTTCGCCATTACCGCCTCCATCAGCTCGACGCGGTTTACGAGCAGTTCCGCCGCGAGATGAACGAGCGTAAAGGCCTGGTCATGGCCGAGGTGACGACCGCCTCTCCGATCGGCGCGGAAGATCAGGCGGTGCTCCTCGAAAGGCTTCAGGAGTTGACGGGCCATCGGGTTCAGGTTCGGTACAGCACCGATTCGTCTCTGATAGGCGGCGTGGTCACCCGGATCGGATCGGTCATATACGACGGCTCGATTCGCACTCAGCTCGAAGCGGTGAAGAGCCGCTTGAAGCAGGGACCTGAGAGTCTCGGCTGAGCTAGACCGAACAGTGATTGAAATCTAATATATAAGTGAAGACTTGAAATCTAATTTATAAGTTATAGGCCTGGCAAATACAGGAGAAAATAATGGAAGGAATCAAAGCAGACGAGATAAGCAAGATCATACGCCAGCAGATCGAAGGTTTCGACACGGGCGTTTCCGTGAGCGAAGTGGGAACCATCCTGCAGGTCGGCGACGGCATCGCCGAGATCTACGGCCTGGAGCGCGTGATGGCGGGCGAGCTGCTCGACCTGCCGCACGACGTGGCGGGCATCGCCCTCAATCTGGAAGAGGACAAAGTCGGCGCGGTGTTGTTCGGAGAGTACACCAAGATCAAGGAAGGCGACGAAGTTCGCCGCACCAATCGAATTATGTCCGTGCCGGTCGGCGAAGAGCTCCTGGGCCGCGTGGTCGACCCGCTCAGCCGGCCGCTCGACGGCCGCGGGCCGATAGACACGGGCGGTAAATTCAACGAGCTCGAGCGAATCGCGCCCGGCGTCATGGACCGCCAGCCCGTGCGCGAGCCCATGTATACGGGGCTCAAAGCTATCGACTCGATGGTGAACGTCGGGCGCGGGCAGCGCGAGCTGATCATCGGCGACCGCCAGACCGGGAAGACGGCTATCGCCATCGACGCGATCATAAACTCCAAGGGCAAGGACCTGATCTGTATATACGTCGCCATCGGCCAGAAAGAGTCGACCGTGGCGCAGGTCAGGAAGACCCTCGAAGATCATGACGCGATGGATTACACGATCATCGTCGACGCGTCGGCCTCGACTCCCGCGGCCATGCAGTATATCGCCCCTTACGCGGGCTGCGCGATGGGCGAGTACTTCCGCGACCGCGGCCGGCACGCGCTCTGCATCTACGACGACCTCTCGAAGCACGCGTGGGCGTACCGCTCGATATCCCTGCTGCTTCGTCGTCCGCCCGGACGCGAGGCATATCCCGGGGACGTCTTCTACCTTCACTCTCGCCTGCTCGAGCGCGCGTCCAAGATGTCAGACCCCCTCGGCGGCGGGAGCCTCACGGCCCTTCCCATAATAGAAACGCAGGCAGGCGACCTTTCGGCTTATATTCCGACCAACGTCATCTCGATCACGGACGGCCAGATATTTCTCGAAGCCGACCTGTTCCACTCCGGCGTCCGCCCCGCGATCAACGTGGGCAACTCGGTCAGCCGCGTGGGCGGCTCGGCTCAGATTAAGGCCATGAGACAGGTGGCCGGAACGCTCCGGCTCGACCTGGCGCAGTACCGGGAGCTGGCCGCGTTCGCGCAGTTCGGCTCCGACCTCGACAAGGCGACCCAGGCACAGCTTAATCGCGGAAAGCGCCTGGTCGAGATCCTGAAGCAGCCCCAGTACTCGCCGATGCCGGTCGAGCAGCAGGTCATGGTCATCTGGGCCGCCATCAACGGCTATGTCGACGACGTTCGGGTAGAAGATGTCAACAAGTTCGAGCGCGGCCTTCTGGGCTTCCTCGAAAACGCGCACGGCGGGCTTCTCGAGAAGATCCGGGAGAAGAAGATACTCGACGACGAGCTGCGCGAAGAGATGCGCGCGGCTGTCATCGACTTTAAAGAGCGATTCACCGCGGAATCCGGCGACGCACCTGCCGCGAGCCAGGCCGCGGCAGACTGAAACCAGTTGAAAGGGGCCGGGCGACACCGGCCCCGGCGCTTAACTCATGCCAAACCTTCAAGATATCAGGCGGCGGCTTCGATCCGTCCGCAACATGCAACAGATCACCAAGTCTTACAAGATGGTGTCGGCCGCGAAGCTGCGCCGCGCTCAGGACCGCCTGATCGCCGCGCGCCCTTACGCGAACACGATGATGCGCGTGCTCGGAAGACTCGCGTCGCGCGCGGGCGATTACAATCACCCTCTGCTCGAAGTGCGCGGCGATGAGCGGTACGTGCTCGCTCTGGTCACCGCGGACCGCGGGCTTTGCGGCGCGTTCAACACCAATCTCATCAAAGCCGCTCAGAGATTCATCAACGAGAACGGCGACAAGCAGGTGGAGCTGGTGGTGATCGGGCGGAAGGGGAGAGATTTCTTCCGCCGCCGCGACGTCCCCGTGGTCGGCGAGTACGTCAACGTCACCGCGCGCACGGTAGACCACGCGGACGCCGCGGAGATCGCGCGCGAGCTGATGAGGATGTACACCGAGGAAGGCTCGACCGTCGATAAAGTATTCGTCCTCTACAGCGAGTTCAAGTCCGTGCTCTCGCAGCGCGCCGTCGTAAAGCAATTGCTCCCGATCGCGTCGGAAGAGCTTACGGGCCAGACGGAGGCCGCGCCCGCATCCGAGCGCGCGCAGGAGAAGCCCGAAGTCCTCATCGATTACCTCTACGAACAGCCCGCGGGCGAGATCTTCGGCAGCCTGCTGCCGAAATACGTCGAGACGCAGGTCTTCTATTCGCTCCTCGAATCCGTCGCGAGCGAGCACGGCGCGCGCATGACGGCCATGGACTCCGCCTCGAAGAACGCGGGCGAAGTGATAGAGACGCTCACCCTGAACATGAACCGCGTGCGGCAGGCCTCCATCACGCGCGAGATCATCGAAGTCGTGTCGGGCGCGCAGGCGCTCCGCGGATAAAAGGCTCCGCCCGAAACCTCGCCCTCAACGCGAATCATCTGCGGCCCCGCTCCGCTCAAAGGCGCGGGGCCTTCTTCTTTGTTATGATTGACGGACGATGGCAGAGAACATAACGAGAGCGGAAAGCTCCATCGCGAGCAGAATCATCAGGTACTGGCTTCCGGTCGCGATAGCCCTCGGAGCTATGTACTATTTTTCCACGGACGTTTTTTCAGGAGACAACACGCGCGGGCTGATCAAGGACCTGCTCGACCGCTTCATGCCGGGGGCGAGCAACGCGACCCTCTTGAAGATCAACTACGTCGTGCGCAAGTGCGCGCACTTCTTCGAGTACGCCGTGCTGGCCTCCCTTCTTTACCGCGCCTGGCGCGCCGATAGCGTGATTCGCTGGAGGCTCGGATGGGCCGTCTATTCCTTCGCGATGGTCGCGGGCTGGGCGCTCGTCGACGAGTACCATCAGACCTTCACGCGCACGCGCGGCGGCTCTATCTACGACGTGATGATCGACTCTGCGGGCGGTCTGTTCGGGCTTATTACGATCGCGGTTTATACGAACTCGCGCCGCGCCTCGAGCAGAGCGAGCGGTTGAATCCCGGTCCCTTTTATTTCTAGAAACCCACAACACCTATCTTTTCAAGCACCCGGAGGTAGTCCGCCACGTCCGCCGCCTCCACGGGGCCGTAGGCGGCGGAGATGTAATCGCGAATGTCCGCGATGGTCCGCTTGCCGTCTACGAGGTTCAGAATCTCGTAGACTATTATCTCTCCGCCGGGCTTGCTCGTGATGCGCTCGACCGCGCGCATGTCGTCGGGGCTCGCGTGGTCCTCGACATAATCGTAATAGTAGACGCTCATCGGACCCGACACTCTGCGCGCGGGCACTCGCTTCAAGTCCGAGTTGACCGAGCGCGGCCTCGACGAGTCCTTCGGATTGCCCGGCCTGGGCTGTTCCTTCGCTTCGATGGTGAAGATTATGCGGTTGCCTTTGCGCTGCTCCGTGAGCTTTCCCGTGAGCAGGAGCCAGGAGCCGCTCAGCTGGTCGACGAAGCCCGTCACCTTCGATTCGAGCGCGCCGTCCTGCGGCGCGAGCGCGAGGACCGAGCCGAGCGCTTCCACCTCTCTTTCGAGCGACCGGGATATGATGTTGCGCGCCTCCCCGGGCCCGGCCCCTCCCTCGGCTTCGAGCGCTCGCGCCCGCTCGCGCTCTTTCGGCACGCGGGCGAGCGCGCGGGCGAATACCTCCGAGGCGAGCCTCGACGCGTCATCCGAGTTCGCGCGGGCGAGGAAATAGCCGGAGGCGGCCGCGATGAAGGTGGACCGCTTGATCTTGGTCGGGTCGATGTTGGCCGGCGTGTCGTTGTTGGTGTGAATGAATACGTCGGGCCAGTCGCGCAGGTAGATGGTCGGCACGCGGAACGAGCCTTCCTGGTAAACGTCGTGGTCCGAGCCCATCTCGAAAGGCGTGATGTCCGCGATAAGGGCCTCCTTGGCTCCATCGGGAGAGACGAGCGCGTCCTCGAAACCGGCCCCCGAAGCCGCTTTCAAGCTGCCGGCCATCGCGTACTCGGCGAATACCTCGGAGACCGTGTTGACCGCGCTCGGGAGCGAGGCCGGAGTCTGCGTGACGTGCAGGACCGATTTCGTGATGGCGTGATCGCCTCCGACCATGTCGCAGTGCACGGCGGCTTTCATGCGGCGGACGATCTCCGGGTGCTCGGCGAAGTAGGCGAGCGTCCCGTTGATCTCGGGCGGCCAGATGAAGCGGATGGCGCGGCGCGGGCGGGCGAGCTCGCCTTTGCGAATCAGGGTGTTTATCGCGCGGGCGGCCTCGAGTATGGCCGCCGCGCCCGAGGCGTTGTCGTTCGCGCCGGGCTTTTGATGGCAGAGGTGGCAGCTGAATACTATCTCTTCATTCGGGAGGTCCGTGCCGGGAATGACCGCGGTCACCACGTCGTAGTAGCCGGGCCGCATCTCTGCCTTCACCCGGGCCTGGAGCGTCACCTGCTCGCCGCGCGCGAGCCTGTCGCGGTACTCTTTCGCTCGCCGGAGCGAGATCATGAAGGCGAACCTGTTCGCGGGATTGTAAGGAGAGAGGTGGCCCCATCGCACGTTGTCCACGTAATCGCCTGACCAGCCGGTGACCTGATTCTGCTGATAGCTGAGTATCCCGGCGGCGCCCCGCTCCTGGCACGCCCGCGCGTGGACGGTTGCGACGTCTCCGCCCGCGAGCACGATGCGGCCCTTCACGTCCCTGTTCTCGTAATCCTCGGCTGATGTGCCCGCGCCGACATCGACGAGAGTGGCCGTTACGTCCGCGCTCTGCGAGTAGTCGGCGAGCGCCACGCTCATCTCCGCGTAGTCCGCGATCTTCGCCCTTCTCGGTCCCGTCTCCCATAACTCTCCCGCCTCGGCGTTCCAGGCCGGAGTAGATTTAAGAGTGTGGTAGGTCTTCTGGCCGTCGGCCGCGAATCGCTCGACCTGCACCTGTTCGAGGCCGTACTCTTTCGCCCTCGCCGCGACGAATTCCGCGGCGCGAGAAAAACCTCTGGAGCCCTGCACCCTGTGGAAGCGGCAGAGCTCGACGACCGAATCCTTCGCCATCAGGCCGCTGATCTCGGAGCCGAGCGCCATAACCTCTTTGTCCGAAAGCAGGGACGTCTTGCTGTAAGCCTGATTGGCGCTTGCCGGGCGCGCTCCGATGACCGCGAGCGGCTGCAACTGCGCCAGCAGGGCCAGGAGTACGGAGAAGGGGGCGAGCTTCTTCATGAGAGAGCCTCTTTATGAATGGGGTTGGGGAAGAAGTGGAATCATGGGAGGGCGGGGGCCCGAAAGCTCGCCCTCCCGGTATAACTCTCGATTCGAGCTACCGCTTGATCTTCTGATCGCGCCGCACGTTCAGGCCGCTCTGCGCGATCGACATCACGGTCGCATAGGCGTAGCCGAAGAGGTAGATCATGAGAAAAGGAATCGTCCCGAAAATGCGGGTCTCGATCGCGTACCAGACCGTGAAGATGAAGTAGACCGTGAAGAGCATCTCGAGCACCGGCACTTTGATCCGCCTCGGCACGTAGCTCTTCTTCACCCAGGTCGTGTCGCTGGCCGCTTCGATGCGGTACTTGGGCGTTCTCACGAAGGGCGACTTGACTCTGAATATCGCTTCGAGCACCGCTCGCGCGTTTGAAAACGTGAGGGCGATCCCCATGCTCATCACGATGGGAAGGTACTTGAGCGTGCTCTTCCACGTCGTGGGGTGCAGGTGGCGCTGCGAGACTACGTAGAAGGCCACGACCGACAGGGTGGAAAAAGTAAGGATCGGAACGTCGAGCACGAACAGGTGGAAGAAGCCCTGGTTGTAGCGCACGATCAGGATGGGCAGGTTTATGAGCGCCAGCACGATCACGAGAGGCGCGGCCAGGTTGCCGGTCAGGCGGAAGAACTGTTCGAGCTTGATTTGGAAGGGGAGGCGCGGATCGTGCCATATCCGCTTGAACATTTTGAGCCCCACCTGGACCACGCCCTTGGCCCATCGCTTCTGCTGGGACTTGAAGGCATTCATCTCGACCGGCAGCTCGGACGGCACGTCGTCGTCGGCCAGGTATACGAAATGCCAGCCCATCAACTGGGCGCGGTAGGAGAGGTCGGTGTCCTCCGCCAGAGTGTCGTGCTGCCAGCCGCCGGACCACTCGATGGCTTCCCGCCTCCACATGCCCGCCGTGCCGTTGAAATTGAAGAAGCCTCCGCACCGATTGCGCGCCGTCTGCTCGATCGTGAAGTGGGCGTCGAGCATTATGGCCTGCACCTTTGTCAGGAGCGAGTACTCGGAGTTGATATGGCTCCACCGCATCTGCACCATGCCGACCCGATCGTCCGTGAAGTAGTCGATCATCTTGTATATGCAATCGGGGCGGGGTACGAAGTCCGCGTCGAAGATGAGGACGAACTCGCCGGAAGACTTTTTGAGCCCGGCTTCGAGAGCGCCCGCCTTGAATCCTTCCCGATTCGAGCGGTGATGGTAGACGATGTCGTGGCCCTCGTCGAAGTACCTGGCGACGATACGGGAGGCTATCTCGGTCGTCGCGTCGGTCGAATCGTCGAGCACCTGGATCTCCAGCAGCTCACGGGGGTAATCGAGCTTGACGACCGCGTCGATCAGCCGCTCCGCCACGTACATTTCGTTGAAGAGCGGCAGTTGAACCGTGACGCGAGGCAGGCGATTCGGGGCGAAGGCGGATTTCGGCTTCGGGTTGTGATCTTTGTAGCGGAGGAAGAGGTAGACCATCCGGTAGCGGTAGACGCCGTAGACCGACAGCAGTCCGAGTATGCTGAAATAGATCCACATCAGATAGAGGTCGAGCGTGTCGTTGACGTTCAGGTAGCTGATGTTGCCCGCCGGATAGCCTCCGCCCTGAGCCGAAGATGAAGCCACGAACTTATCGACGGAGTCATTGCCCGTCACGCGCAGGGGGACCGTGACCATCTCCGCCCGCGCCACGCGCCCGGCCTCTACCTGGACCGCGCTCCAGGCGGGCTCGATGCCCGGGTATTCAGTTGATAGAAGGTAACGGCCCGGCTCCAGGCTCTCGAAAACGAACGCGCCGTCCGCATCGGACTTGGCCTGATACTGCTTTCCGGAATTGCCGTCGCGCGCGGAGACGATCACCCAGGCTCCGCCTCTGCCCTGCAAGTCCAGAATGTTCCCCTGAATCGATCCCTGCGCGCCCGCGCGAGCGGTCCCGCCCGAGACGATCAGACAAGCAATCGCAAGCAGGGCGGGTTTAAATAGCTTCGTCATAGTTTCTGCCACCTGTACCGTGCGCTTTGATGCGCTACCGAAGGCTGAAGTTGGTAATCAGCCAAGCGCACAGTATAGGGATGTGCCGCGCTCATTTCAAGATGGCGATCGCCTTTCGCGCCGCATGTTTACCCTGTCGCGGGCCCCGACGGCGCAAAGCAGGCCGCTCAATAAGGGGGCGGCTCGCCTCCCCCGTAAGGCGGCTCGTTCGGAGGCGGGGCATTGCCGAGGGGCGGGCCCACGGGCGGCCCCGCAGGAGGCGCGGGCGGCGCGAAGCCCTGCGGATAGTAACCCGGCGGCGGCTGACCCTTCCGCTTCTCGAAAAGGGCGACCCCGATTATGCCCCCGACGGTGGAGAAGCCTACCATAACGACGGAGTACCAGACGAAATTGATGAGACCCATAGCCAGCTTCTGAGCCAGGGGCTGATTCTGCATTTCCCGAATCCTTCTCTCGAACTCGGCGCTGGCCTGGGGATTGTTCATGGATTCTACAAAGTGTCTCACCATCTCAAGAAACAGCGACTCGGTGAGAAGGGCGAGCGGCACCCCGATCACGAGGTAGATTGCCGCGCCGACCAGGCCCGCGAGCGCTCCGGCCGTAGCTCCTTCGCCCGATGTTACGGGAAGCACCGGAGATCGCTTTATCAGCATGCGCGCGGCGACGACTCCGCCCAGCAAGATCCAGAGGCAGCAGCATATGTTGACCCAGTTGATGAACGGAATAGACGACAGCAGGCCGGCGATGAGACCGCCGACCAGCGCGGGCTGGAGCTTGCTCGGTTTTTCGACCATTACGATTCCTCCGTTGCTGCGTTTCGAAGAGGATCTGGAGGTGATACGGCGCGGGCTGCCCCGGCCGGGGAGCTTGAGCCGCGCCAGTCGCGCGTCATGCATATGAGTCCCGGCATGATATAAAAAGCGCCCGCCGTTCCCAGGATCAGGCCTGTCACGAGCCGCGAAGCCGCGCTGTTTTCAAAGGCTCCTGACAAGCCGCCGAAAAAATCGACGCCCGCGGGCGCGAGCGCGATAATCAGCCATAGACGGGGCGGCATGTCCGTTCGCGTGAGCGTGCGCGCGAGCGGGTAGATGAGCAACCCTAGGAGAAATCCCGAGTAGATTCCAAAGCAGCGAGCGCACACGGCCATCGGATGGCCGCTTATGTGAATAGAGCGGTCGGAGAGCTGGTGACAGACGGGTTTGTACGCGTTGTAAAGGGATGAGACCAGCGTCTCCGCTTTAAAGCCGGGAGGGGTGTGATCATTCGATACGAGCGGGTCGGGAATGCCGGGGTCGCGGCCAGAGAGGAGCGGGGCCAGCAGTATCCCCGCGACCCAGAGGGCTGCGAGCGCAACCGTGGCCGCGAAGACCCGCGCCGAAATTCTTGCTTCACGTCTTTTCATGGAGCGAAGCCCTGACGAAACGGCTTTACTCGAAATCCGACTTTTTCAGAATCTGACTTTATCAGAATCTCACGACGGTATCGGGGCCGCCTTCGACGTGCACCGTATCGACGAACCGGACGCGCTTGGTCTGCTCCGTAGCCATGATGATCGACGAGGTGCGCGTGCCCGTGCCGAAGAACCTGACGCCGCGAAGAATCGTGCCGTCGGTCACTCCGGTCGCCGCGAAGATGATCTGCTTGCCGGGAGCGAGATCATCCGTGTCGTATATTCGATGCGGGTCTTCGATGCCCATCTGCTTCATGCGCTCGACGGCGCCTTCGGGAATCTTGTTGCGGTCTTCGAGGTCTTCGAGCTGCTCTTTAAGCACGAACCGCGCGAGGATCTGCCCGTTCAGGCATTTCATGGCCGCGGCCGTGATCACGCCTTCCGGGCCTCCGCCGATCCCCATGACCGCGTGGACGCCGGAGCCCGCGACCGCGGCGGAGATGCCCGCCGAAAGGTCTCCGTCCGAAATCAGCCTGATGCGCGCGCCCGCTTTGCGAATATCGTCGATCAGCTTTTTATGGCGGGGCCGGTCGAGAACTATGACCACGAGGTCGTCGATGTCGCGATTCAATCTTCGGGCTATATTATGAAGATTCTCATGTACGGGCGCGTCGAGGTCCACGGCGCCTTTCGACGACGGCCCGACGACCAGCTTCTGCATATAAAGGTCGGGCGCGTGCAGGAGCCCCCCCTTTTCCGAGCAGGCCATGACGGCGATGGCGTTGGCCGAGCCCGTCGCGCAGAGATTGGTGCCTTCAAGCGGGTCGACCGCTATGTCGACTTCGGGGAATCGGTCGCTGTCTTCGACGCCTTCCTTATAGCCCGCCCCGAGCTTCTCCCCTATATAGAGCATTGGAGCTTCGTCGCGCTCGCCTTCTCCGATGACTATCTCTCCGCGCATCGGGAGCGTGTCCATCACTTCGCGCATAGCCTCGACGGCCACGTGGTCGGAATACTTGCGGTCTCCCTGTCCCATGGTCTTGGCCGCGGCGATGGCCGCGTCCTCGACTACTCTCAGAAAGTCGAGGCCCAGCTCCTGCTCCATCTGTCGTTCCATCATCTGTAATCCTCCGGTCGCCGGTAAGAAAGAAGCTTATATGTCATCCACGTTCAGTTGCAGCTTGGGTGATTGATAATGATTCATCCATTCTCTTTTTTCAAGCGGTAGAGAGGAGCGCGCGAAAACCGGATTGCTTTTCAGAGCGGGTAGAATATACTAGCAGCCGCAGCGCGGGTTAACCCTCATTAGACGCGCTTCCGGCGAGCCCTCAGCTCGACGGGCTCACTCCAGGTCAATCCATCCCCGGGTCTTAAACTTCGCCGAAAGCCTGAGTTCAGGTATCGCCAATCCATTCTTGATGGAGCCTCGCCATGCACGATAAAAGCGTCCGCCCTTTATGCCCTCGCTTACTCTCCTTTTGCCTCTCTTTAGTATCGCTCGTCTGCATCCTGCCCGCGTGCCCTCTCTCTCTGAGCGGTTTCAGCCGCGGATCGCTGGCCCGAGGTCACGGGGGCGGAGCGGTCCCGCAGGCCGCGCCTCTCGTGATAAACGAATACCTCGCCGATCCTCCCGACGGCCCGCCGGGAGACTCGAACGGAGACGGCACGCGCGATGCCGCGCAGGATGAATTCATCGAGCTGGTCAATTCAAGCACGGCTCCGCTCAATGTCGCGGGATTTACCGTCTCTGATGCGGCGCAGCTCAGGTTCACTCTGCCCGCGGGCAGAGTCATACCGCCGGGCGAGGCTGCCGTGATCTTCGGCGGAGGGACTCCGTCGGGGCCTTTCGGAAACGCCTCCGCCAACAACCTCGTCTTCGCGGTCGGCACGTCCGCGGGCCTGTCGCTCAACAACGGCGGCGACTCGATAATCATCAGAGATGCTGCCGGCGCCGAAGTGGCGAGGCGGGACTATCCGGCCCCCGAAGGCAGCGCCAATCAATCGATCACCCGCAGCCCCGACGTCCAGGGGGCCTTCGCGCCGCATCTTTCAGCGCCGGGCAGCGCGGGCAGGCCCTTTTCTCCCGGGACGCTCGTGAACGGCCTTTCATTCACGAGCACGGACCCCGTGATAGACCTGATCTCGCCGGAAGCGGTGGTCGTCGGAAGCGGGGCCGCGACCATTTTGATTGCAGGCGCCAATTTTCAGCCGGACTCCCGTGCCCGCATAGATGGCGAGCCCGTCGATACGGTCTTCGCGAGCTCGGCGAAGCTGAGCGTAACGGTCGGGCCTGCCCTTACGTCCGGCGCGGGAGCGCACTCCCTGGCGGTCGAGAATTCGGGTGGAGCACTCTCGAATACCGCGATCTTCACGGTGCTCGGAGCGGTCGGGATAAACGAGTTTCTTGCCGACCCGCCCGACGGGCTCGCGGGCGACGCAAACGGGGACGGCACGCGCGGCACCGCACAGGATGAGTTCATCGAGGTCATCAATCGAACGAGCGAGCCGGTCGATATAGGCGGCTTTACCTTGAGCGACTCGGAGGGGGTGAAGTTCATCTTTCCGCCGGGGGCTCTCCTTCCGGCGGGCGAAGCGGCGGTGGTCTTCGGCGGCGGCAGCCCGCACGGAGAGTTCGGCAACGCCGCCCTTAATGGCCTAGTCTTCACGGCGAGCCTGTCTCTAAACAATGGCGGCGACTCCATAACGCTAAGGGGCAGCTCCGGCGATCTGCTTGAGTCGATCACTTACGGCGCGGGCGAGGGGAGCGCCAATCAGTCGATAAACCGAAATCCCGACTCGACGGGCTCAAGGCTCGCTCCCCACTCGATAATCGACGGCAGCGGCGGGCGCCTCTTTTCTCCCGGCGCGCGCGCGAGCGGGGCAGGGTTCAGCTCGGGGCATAGAATCACTCGCCTTTCGCCGGAGCAGGTCAGCCTCGACGCCCCGGCTTTCGACCTGTCGATACTGGGTGCCGGGTTCGAGCCCGGAATGATCGCTTTCGTGGACGGCTCCCCTCTGGACACGCAGTTCATAAGCGCGACCGAGCTGGCGGCGCGCGTGCCGGAGGGCGTCACGCGGACTGCCGGGAGCCGCAACGTCAGAACACAGAGTCCGGGGGGCAACCTCTCGAACGCTCTGGCCTTCGCGGTCATCGCGCCTCCGCCTCGAATCTCTTCGCTCCTGCCCCGGTTCGCCCAGGTAGGGGGAGGCCAGTTCACTCTGGTCATTTCAGGCGCGGGCTTCAATTCGTCAACCCGGGCGCTTGTCGAAGGCTCGGCGGTCGCAACTTCTTTTCTGAGCGCGCGCGAGGTCAGAGCGGTCGTCCCGTCGAGCGTATCGGCTTCCACGGGCGCCCGCTCGGTCCGGGTTCGCAACGGCGACGGGCAGTTGTCGGGCGAAGTGATCTTTGAAGTGCTCGCGCCCGGCCCGCGCATTGAATCGATCTCTCCGAGCCAGGCGGCGGCGGGAGGGCCGGGGGTCACGCTCACGATTCGGGGGGCGAGTTTTCAGACCAATGCCTCGGTCTTCATGAACCAGGGGAGCCTCGTGACCCGATTCGTCTCCGCGACTCAACTGGTGTCTGAGGTGCCCTCCGACTTCATCTCGGATCCTGGCTTGCGCGCGGTTACGGTGCATAACGGAGACGGGTCGATCTCTAATGAATCCATCTTTCGCGTGGTCGAGGCCGCGCCGTTCATTCACACGATAGACCCCGGCTCAGCCCTCAAAGGCGGCCCGGGCACCGTCGTCACGATCACCGGGGGCAATTTCAACCCGGGCGCGAGGGCTCGCATCGCCCATGCGGCGGGCCCGATCGACTTGCCTGCGACGGTCTTTTTAGATACCACGCGGCTTCAGGTCGAACTGGCCCCGGCCGCGCTTCAGAATACGGGGCGGCTGCTCATCGATGTGGAGAACCCCGATTTCGGAGTGTCGAACGCGGTTCCGTTCGAGGTGCTGATAGATGATCCGCTCATCATCAATGAGTTCCTTGCCGACCCTCCTGACGGGCTCGCGGGCGATGCAAACGGAGACGGCGCGCGCAGCACTTCACAGGACGAATTCATCGAGATATTGAATCGCACGGACAGACCTCTTGATATATCAGGATACAGGCTCTCCGACGCGGAAGCGGTGCGCCACGTCTTCGCCGGGGGCGTGATCCTGCCGCCCTTTGAAGCCACGGTAGTTTTCGGAGGAGGCTCGCCCGTGGGCCGCTTCGGAAATGCCGGCGCGGGCAAACTGGTATTTAAAGCTTCTTCGGGCGGGCTCTCTTTAAACAACGGGGGCGACACGATCAAGCTCGAAGATAGGGAGGGCAGAGTCTTGCAGGTTATCGACTATGGAGCGAAAGAGGGGAACGCGGGTCAATCCGTGAATCGCGATCCGGACGCGGGAGGCTCGACGCTCGTTCCGCACTCGTCGATAGCCGGGGGCCGCCTCTTTTCACCCGGCGCGAGAGCCTCAGGCGAACCCTTCACGACGTTGCCCTTCATCCGCGACCTCTCGCCCGCAAGCGCGCGCGTGAACTCCGAGCGGTTCGAGCTGATCGTAAGGGGAGAGGACTTCCTGCCCGGCGCGACCGTCTTATTCGGAGAGGCGGCGCTTGAAACCGCATTCGTATCGGGCGCGGAGCTGCGGGCAGGCGTCCGCGCCGGGCTTCTGGCAGAGCCGGGCGCTCGCGAGGTGCGCGTGCGAAACCCGAAAGGCGAGTTATCGCCTCCGGCCACGTTTCTTATCATCACGGACCCTCCCCGGATTTCATCGATTGATCCCGAGGCGGTCGGCTCCGGCGCTGAAGGCCTGGAGGTACGCTTGACGGGAGAGCGATTCGAGGCGGGAGCGAGAATTAGGGTCGAGATCAAAGGGCGCGCCGGCCCGTCCGAATTGGAGGCGAGGTTTATCGACCCCTCTTCGATCGCGGCGGTAATAGCCGACAGATTCTTCGTGCGCGCGTCGGAGATCGCCCTGCGGGTGCTCAACGCGGACGGGAACCAGTCGAACGACGTGATCCTGATCGTCGAGAACGGGCCGCTGATCACCCGTCTGAATCGCTCGCGAATCAGAGCGGGAAGGGGAGCCGTCGATCTGTCGATAGGAGGCCTCGCCTTCAAGCCGGGCATATCTCTGTTCGTGAATGAATCGGAGGTCTCGACGGCTTTCTTGTCTGAGGAGAGCATCTCGGCGCGCATACCGGCGGAGCTCACGAGCAGGCCGGGGCTCCTCGTGCTTCAGGCGCGCAACCGGAACGGCGGGCGGTCGAATAGAGTGAATCTCAGGATCATCGAATGAATGGCGAGCCCGGGTACCGGCTACAGGTTTATGCGGGCGCGGGTCAGGTGCTAAAATTCTTGCTGGTAAATGAAGCCGGGGCGTTCCTTCGATGGAGCGCCGTAAATCTTAAAGGACTCGTGAATGATCAAGATCAGAATAGCGATCGCATTCGTGCTGACCGCCTCCCTTTTCGCCTCCGCGTGCTCGAAGCGCGAAGCGCCCGGTGAGTGGTCGATTGTGGACACCGGGACCGGGGATGCGTTTTACAGCGTCAACTTCGTAGACGAGAACACCGGATGGTTGAACGGGAACACGGACCGCACCTTTGAAACGCTCGAACCCGACGCGAACACGAACGCCAACGGCAACCGGAGCGGGCGGCCCGCTCCCACTCCGGCGAAGACCCCGGACCCTCTCAAAGCCAATCAGGGGTTCGAGGTGTTGCAGACGACCGACGGCGGAAGGACGTGGCGACAGATCCCGGACCAGTTCAAGAACAAGATAAGGTCGGTGTGGTTCGTGGACCCCCGGCAGGGGTGGGCCCTGACGATTGATCGCGACATCCTGAACACGACGGACGGAGGCTCTACGTGGGCTCTACAGCGCAAGGCCGGCAAGGTCCAGCTCAAGCTGCCGCACAACAGGCGCGACCCGGTCCTCGAACAGCCCGAGCAGATCGATTCCATCCGTTTCATCGACCCTCTGCACGGCTGGGCGTGGGGCGGGGGCCGCAAGGACAATTACTCGGAACAGCCGGGCATCTTTCTCGTTACAAGCGACGGCGGGAAGAACTGGAGCGAGGTCACTTATCCCTTCGACCAGAATGTCTGGGGCATATTCTTTCTGGACGCCCTGAACGCGTGGGCCAGCACGGAGGGGACCTTCTATCGTACCCGGGACGGCGGGCTCAACTGGGCAAAAGTGGAAACGAAGCTGCCGGAACAGGTCTTCAGGTCCGTCTTCTTCGTCGATGAAAACAACGGCTGGGTGGCCACGCGAGACGGCCGTCTGGCAAAGACCTCCAATGGAGGGCGCACCTGGACGAATATTTACAAGATCAAGCTCGAATACAAGATGCGCGACGTATTCTTCTGGGACAAAGACCGCGGCTGGGCCGTGGGCGATAACGGCGCGATCCTGTACACGCCCGACGGCGGGAATACGTGGGTCGGCTCAAGCACCCCGGTTGGGGGGCAATTGATCGACGTGGCTTTTGTGAGCGAAAAGACCGGCTGGGCGGTCGGTCTTGGAGGGGCCGCCTTCCGCTACGACGCTTCACCAGGCTCGGAATAAAACCCGGCGAGAGAGCGATAAGCTCCGTGGATGCGAATGGCCGATCGAATGTCGGACGCGCGGGCCGGGAAGGCGATAAAGGCCTCTTTTTTTGAAGGCCCAGGCATCTAATTCGCCCATTTGGAGCACTAAGCAATGGAAGTCAGGGCAAAAGTATCTTGCAAGCGCGTCGGGCCGGATCATTCTAGGGGTGGGGATTCGTAAAGCCAGGAGCGACATCGACATCCGGCTCGCACACAAGATTGCAACAACAGAATTGCAACGGGCTTTAAAGTTGAATAATCTTGACACCGAAGAGAGCGTCAAGGGACAATATATCGGACCTGCCTTCGCTATAATCGTCATCGAAGGCCGTGCAGGAACAGAACAGGTAGAGAGGGTGAATCCCTCTATTAACCTCTGAGCCCCGATACATGCCAATCGTGCTCGGGCAAAGGCTCTGGGAGGGAGAAGATGCAAGAGAAAGCTTTATTCGCAGATGCTTTCCTGATTCAGCCGTCTATAACAAAGCGGCTTAGGGATGAATTCATAGAGGCCAGCCGCGAGTTCCGAGAGAACCCGAAGGCTTACGTAAACAGCGCATTCAAAGGTGACGGAATCGGCGGTCATCGCAGGAAGATGCTTTTCCGGTTCGGCATGGCTATATCCGTTCTGGTCTTTTCGACCATCTTTCTGGTGATAGTCGGCCTGGGCTCATTTACCGGCAGCGCAAAGGCGAAGGCCAACGATAACCTTGAAGTCAAGATGTATGTCAATCCCAAGGACTTCGAGGAACAGGACATGCCCGAGATGCCGAAGGCGGACAAGAAAGCGGGCGGCGGCGGCGGCGGCGGTCGCAACCAGCCTACTCCCGCTTCCAAGGGCCAGCTTCCGAAATTCTCGCTTACGCCTCCGATCATAGCTCCGACCACGAGAGAGACTTTGAGGCCTCCTTCACTGCCCGTAATGGAGACCGTACAGGTAGACCCGAGGCTTGAGCCCAAGCGCGATGAGCTCGCGGTGACGGGCCTGCCGACGGGAGTGCCGGGTCCGCCTTCGGATGGACCGGGCTCGGGCGGCGGAATCGGTTCCGGCTCGGGCGGCGGCGTTGGCTCCGGCAACGGCACGGGCGTTGGCCCCGGCAACGGCTACAACATGGGCGGCGGCAACCCCAATCTGGGCGGCGGCACCGGCGGGAATAATTCCGGCGCGGTCGATACCAAGCCCGTCCTGCTCAACAGGCCGCGGCCGAACTATACGGAAGAGGCTCGTAAGAACAAGATTCAGGGAAGCGTACTCGTTGAAGTACTGATAGGAGCCGATGGCTCGGTCAAGCAGGTGAGAGTCATTCGCGGGCTCCCGGACGGATTGAGCGAGCAGGCCATACAGGCCGCATACCAGCTTCGCTTCAGGCCGGCCATGAGAAGCGGCCAGCCCGTAC
>DATLMR010000021.1:0-33413 GCA_035537555.1 Blastocatellia bacterium | reverse complement strand
ATTTCGGCCACAGTTTGTCCAAATCTCCCGCGCAAGAGTCTCCGTTGCTTCTTCGGCTGAGCTTTGCGTATGTGTGTAAATATCCGCAGTAGTGCTCAACCGAGAATGCCCCAGCAATTCCTGAGCAAGAGCCAGATCGCGCGTCTGCGCATGGACTATTGAAGCTGCCGAGTGGCGGAGGAGGTGAAAGCCATGTGTAACCCTTGCCGCGCTTAATCCCGACCTTTCCAAACGAATACGAACGGACTTCTCATTAGATTTAGCCAATTCTCGAAGTGCCGCGAAAGGTTTTTCATGGTGGAGTCGTTCAATGTCCTTTATTCCTGGTCAATCCTGCTCACGTTGTCTTAAGGGTGGAAAGCGAGACAAGAAGAGAACATCTAAGAGGTCTATTACCAAATATAGCAACAGACCTAGAATACTTACAGCCACAATGCCGGAGAATTGCATCTCTAATTCAAAATTATCCTCACCCAGCTTAACCAAAAAGCCGAGGCCATTACTTGCATTCACGAACTCACTCACGATGGCCCCTATCAGCGCTAGACCAATAGCCACCTTACAGCCCGCGACGGTGCTGCGTAGCGCCCAGGGCAGGCGAACGCGAAGGAATACTTGTCGCCATGGTGCACCGGTTGTTGCAAGAAAGCGTCGCATCGAAGGGTCGACAAGTTCAAGTCCGTGGAGGAAGCCGACTAGTATCGGAAAGAACGCGATAAGGGCGCCCATCGCGATTTTCGGAGTCATACCGTAACCAAGCCATACAAAAAAGAGGGGGGCAAAGACTACCTTCGGTATTCCATTCGAGGCAGCCAAAACGGCCATGGCCCCTCTCTTTATGGGTGGAACCGCGTCTATCACAATCCCGAACGTAATTGAAAGAATGAAAGCTATACTGAATCCGTATAGGGTCTCCTTCAGCGTCACGAGTGTGTGCATCCAGAGGCTGTTATAATTCTGGACTGACCAACCTAATACAGCGCTCGGCGAGGCAACCAGCCGAGAGAGGGGCCCGAACCGTACGAGCGCCTCCCAACAAACCAAAAAGCCGGCAACTATTACTGTCCACACCGCGACTTGTCCAAATAATGCTTTGTAGCGTTTCATATCTGACTCACGGGACGTACTTTGTTACATAAAAATCGGCCAAATTATCCACTGACTTATCCACTTGATTAGTCTCGCGTAGATAGTCTGCCGTTGCTTGCCAGCCCTCTTGATCGTGTTTGCCTACGTCCTGGAGGCTTCCTGTATCTCGCATTACGAAGTTCTTCACCCACACAAATTTAGCCTTTGAATATTCTGGATCTTGGTCCTTGTATTCCTGCAAGAAAGCAGATAGTGCATCATCCTCATGCTCTAATGCGTAGCGGTAAGCCTCAACTACGGCGCGCGTCATCCGCTCCACTAGTTTAGGGTTCTTCTGCAAAAGGTCCGACGAGACTATCAAACCGAGGCCGTATACCTTCACGTCGTAATCGCGGAACGGAATTTCGTTGACTGGTATACCCTTGAGCTTGAGTTGAAGTGGGTACTGATAGCTGAACTCGACCGTCGCGTCTATAAGCGCGTTAGGGACCGTCAATTCCTCGGCCTTACCGGCAATTGCAATCTCAGTAATTTGTTTCCTATCAAGCCCTGCCTTCGCGGCGAAGGCCTGATAGTTTTTGAACGCGCTGGAGCCCTGGATATATCCTAGGCGCTTTCCGTAGAGGTCCTCGGGCCTTTTTATGTTTTTGTCTGCCAGGGAGAGAATCGTCGCCGGAGTATTCGGATAGAAAATCGCTAACGCTGCAATGTGCTTCCCTTTAGCAAAAGCTTGAAGCGCAGTTTCGCCAGCACACAAACCGAACTCCGCAGCACCTGCGTCAACCTGCGATGCCGCCTTTGAAGATCCCCCGCCGGGTATAACATCAACTGATATGCCTTGGGCCTCAAAAGTTTTTCGCTGTTTGGCGAGGCTAAGGAATGCGTGCTCGGCACCAGGACGCCAATCTAGGACAAGTTTCACCCGGTCTGAGGCGTCTGTACTCCCTCCATTATTATTTTGAGTATTGTTCGTGCAACTAAGAAGTACCGCCACGAGTATAACCGCTACAAAAGTAAAGCTGACTGACAGCCTGGTTCTGGTCCTCATAACACTTTCTCCTATTAGTCAGGTTTTAACGTTATTAGCAGCCAATCCACGGCGTCTTCCGCGGTCTGCGCCATATAAAACTGATTCCATAATTTCTCCCAATCCTCCTGTCAAGGAATGCTTCGACCTTCACGCCCGGGTCTGAGAGTCGCTGCGGAAGCGGCTTTGGTTTCGGGCTTTGATAACAACTTCCGGTAAGCTGCCTCCAATTGGTCCTCGCGGTCACTAAGGATTCTTTCACCGTAGGACCAGCCTTTGCCGGAAATTGGATTGAGTTTCAAAAAACTTTCGACGTCGCTATGAACTGCAGCTAGCAAATCAGGCGGAATGTCCTGGCAGGCTGCGCCCGGCAACCTTCACTACATCAAACATGTGATAAGACCTCCTCAATTATTTTAACGGTTTCCAGGAAAGGCGCCTCAAAGCGCATGGACGGAACGCGCGGGCGCGGGAGCCGTATGTTCACCTCTTCGAGGCGATCGAATCCTTTTCCTTTCGCGACGACTACCTTGTCACATAAATACACCGCCTCGCCTATATCGTGGCTCACGATGATGATGCTCGGACGCGGCGAGAGTTTTTCCCACTCCTTAAGCAGGTGGTTGTGGATGATACCGCGGGTGTGGGTGTCCAAAGCTACGAAAGGCTCATCCAAAAGAACCAGCGGGCGACCCGCCCCTAAAGCCATGGCTAGAATGACACGCTGCTGCATGCCTCCGGAAAGTTCTTGTGGGTACTTATGCAGATCATGTTCTAAGCCGAACGCAGAGAGTAAGTCCCTGGCCTCTTGTTCTACCATACCGCTCTTACCGCAGAGTCTCATTGCGAGTTTGACGTTCTCGAGAGCGGATACCCAAGTGCATAAGGCACCCCTCTGCGGGGCATAGGATATCAAACCTTTCTTCCGAGCTTTGATGGGATCCATGCCACCAATGCAGATAGTTCCCTCTACAGGTGTGATTAGCCCCGCCTGTAGGCTGAGTAATGTCGTCTTACCTACGCCTGACGGGCCCACAATTCCGACAATCGCACTGGGAGAGAACTCAAATGACAGACCTCGGCAGATGGCGGCGCCGTCGGTGCCGTTAAAAAAAAACGTCACGTTGTCGAAGACGACCGGCACGCTCATCGTCCAAGGCCCTCTAGGAAACGCGAGTCCTCCGCGTCACCTGCTACATACTCAGGCCCCGGATTGCCAGATTTCGCAAACTTGATCGACCTATTAGATATGTCGAAGGCCACCACTCTAGACGCTCCCTCTCGAAGCATGAATCTTGCTACTGTGCCGTCACCGCAGCCGATATCTAGCACGTCACCGTTGGGAGGGGCTTTGCACATAAATTACAAAAGGTAACAGTGTTTTTGCGCAAGTGCGATTTCTGCACAAAAGCTCGGAACGATGCCGAACTCAAACATCAGTCCTTAATATCGATGTTGTCGACCATAATAGTATATGTGGTGGTCGGGCGGACGTCGAAGCCGCCCTTCACCTCCTCTGTGCGGTCTTGATTAAGGGTAAGGTCTTCTATCGGCGTCTGCCCATTGCTTGGCGACTGGTCGTTTTGTTTGTCCATCACATTTGCCTCCTTCTGAAAGAGAACGCTGAAGCTCTAGGCCTTTTGGGCGACCGGCGCTCCGAATGATGCGGGATACCGCCTGCTGTCGTCAGTTTCTCATCGTAATCTGATTACGAATCAAATTCTACAACTGCTCGACGTGAATCGCCTTGCCCACAAATTGGGGACGGGATGCGATTGCATGAGTTGCATCATGCCAAGAAAGAAAATCGCTCCGGGGGCAAATAAACGCGATCCTTTCAGGGTCGAGTGCCTGACCAAGATTTACGTTTGCTTTCCATTTAACGAGCACAATCAAGTTCACACGAGGGTATGCTTCGCCCGCGAGCGTGTTCCAATCTGAGATCGCATGTCAGAGGCTTGGCTAATTTGTTCGAAAAGCCAGGCCACAACTGGGCCACAGAATACCGTTAACAGCGGCCAATAAGGGCGAACAAGAAACAGGTAAAGCATTGAACGGAAAATACGGGCCAGAACGGATTCCTTTTCAAAAGAATAATGTCGAGTATAAGCTAAGCTTCAAACAGGCCATACAATTTGCTGGAAGCATTAGGCTTACTTAATAGCTGACACACCATTAATTCACCTGTGTTGAGATTTCGGCCACAGTTTGTCCAAATCTCCCGCGCAAGAGTCTCCGTTGCTTCTTCGGCTGAGCTTTGCGTATGTGTGTAAATATCCGCAGTAGTGCTCAACCGAGAATGCCCCAGCAACTCCTGAGCAAGAGCCGGATTGCGCGTCTGCGCATGGACTATTGAAGCTGCCGAGTGGCGGAAGAGGTGAAGACCATGGTTGGGCGATGGCTCTTCGCCAGTGCTCCCTCACGCTGTCGAACCTTAATGAAGCCGCCTGGCTGCTTGTGTTGTCTTAGACTTTTGGCGACGTTTTCAACGCGAATCTTCAGCCGCGTTTTGTGCTCCGCAAAACCTCTGTCGTTTCCAGTGAAAAAATCTTTAGAGCCTCCGAAAGGCCGTGGCTCCTCGGATTCGATAAAGCGGTTCGTATCGAGAAACACCTGGATCGGACGCAGGTCAGGTTTTTTCTTGGGCATCTGTATTGGCCTCCTTCTCAGTTTCTGCTACTTCCCCGCGCTTCTTGAGCCGCGAGACGGCACTCTGAGAGAGACCGAGTATTGCACCACGGTCTGCCTGCTTAAAGCCGGAATCTTCCAGTGCCTGGTCGAGAATTTCGTTAGGGCCCAAGAGCAACGCCGCACGTTCAGTGGCAAACAGCCGTGTATTGAGCGCGGCTTGGCGAGGTAGGGCCTCAAGAATCAGTGGTCCCCGTGCTCCTCTATTCGACAACTCAGGTCTTGCTGCTTTCTCTCCTCCCTGCACTTCCTGTGGTCCGTGCAAGACAAGGAATCGCTTACCCGATTCAACTAGAATTTCTATGTCAGCCCCACTCATACCTTCCGTGGCCCAGACCAATAAGCGCATCTCATCAGGCCTAATCGAAATGGGCGCAAGGAAATTCTTGAGCAACTGTTCGCGAGCTTGAGTGTCCGGTTCGCGCAATTCTATTCGAGAGTCAAACCGGCGCCAGACGGCTGTATCAAGAAGATGCTCATGGTTAGTAGCAGCAAGAAGGCGCATGCCGGCCTGAGCCTGCGCGCCTAGAACGGTTCCCTGTCAAAGCCCGACAGAATGAACCACCAAGGCCCGAAGGGCACCTAGATCACAACAAGACACTTCTGATCTTTGTGCTCTTCGCGCCTTGGTGGTTGTTCTGTCGCCTAATCAACGGAGACGATCTCGGCGCCGACAGGCGCGGGAATCGGTCCCGTCACTCCGTCGCCGGGGCCGAGAACACGTCCGGCTGCGCCGTGACCGCCGTGCCGGGGCGCGGGCCCACCCCGACCCACAGCATGTGGAAACTCGTCGAGGTGCCGACGAGGCCGGCGTAGTCCCCAGGGAAGTAGGCGTCCCCCGCGCGCGCCGTGAAGCGCACGTCGAAGCTCGACTCCGTGATCCGGCGGGCGGGCTCGAAGGTGCGGCCGCCGTCACGAGAGACCTGCAGGTACACGTCCGTGAGCCAGTCCCGGTCCGGGTCGTTGCGCAGGCTGTAGTAGCTCACCCCGACGTCGCCCCTCGCGTTCGTCGCCACCGCCACCGTGAAGGCCGCCGCGTCGCCCGGGCCATCGCTCACGCGCGTCGGCTCGCTCCAGGTCGTGCCGCCGTCGCGCGAGACGATGAGCGTCGCCTGGGCGGTCCCCGTCCAGCGGCCGTCCTGCCAGGCGACGTAGAGCGCGCCGCTCGAGCGGTCGACGGCGAACGACGGCACGAACTCGCCCGTGCGCAGCCCCGGGACGCCCGCCCTGTCCAGATTCACGATCTGGCGCGGTTTACTCCACTTGTGGCCGCCGTTCGTGCTCTTCGAGAAGTAGAAGCCCTCGGGGCTGGGCCCAAATTTCTTGTTGCCCTCCCACACCATGTAGACGGTCCCGTCGGGCCCGACGCGGGGCAGGAGCCCGATGTTGGTCCCCTTCTTGCGCAGCACCTTCGGCGCCGAGTAGCTCTTTCCCCCGTCGGTCGAGCGGGCGATGACCGCGTGCTGGGCGCTGAAGGGCTGGCCGCCGGCCTTGTTGACGTCCCAGGCGACATAGACGTTCCCGTAGTGTGGGCTCGATGGGAACGTGTCGACCGCGAGCGCCTCCTTGTCGTTGAAGTCGCCGTTGGTGGAGCGGAAGACCTTCACGGGCGAGCCCCAGGTCGCCCCGCCGTCGGTCGAGACGCTCACGCTCATCGCGTTGTCGGGGTTCGATGTGTTGTAGAGCAGGCCCGCGTAGTAGACCCGCTTCTCGGGCCCGAACTCCACCCACGGGTCGGTCGACCGCTGCCACGGCCCGCCACTCGGCGTCGTGGAGTTCGGGAGGAGCCCATCGGTCCAGGTGCGCCCGCCGTCGGTCGAGACCGCGTAGGTGAGCGCCCGGGCGCCGCCGGTCGCGAACCGGTTCTCCTGCCAGCCGGCCACGAGGTGGCTCGGGTCGGCCGGGTCCGCGGCGAGGTAGGGCTCGGCCTGCGTCCCCGGCTGCGCGCCGGCGGCGTCGGAGAGCAGCAGGTCAGTGCTCGCCCGCACCGGTTCGGAGACGTCGGCCTGCCGGGTTGCGGCCGGCGGCGGCGCGGCGGGGCGGGCGGGCGGCTTCCCCGCGCCGCGCGGCGCGCGGTCGTGTGGACCCTGCTGAAGCGGCGTTTGTGTGACCGAAGCGGCGGGCGCGGCCGCCACCCACGAGAGAACGAGCGCGAGGACGACCCCGCCGACGACCTTATGCATGTGAACACTCCCAGTGATCAAATTCGACGAGCACCCCGCCGCAGCGTGCATGCGGATCATTGTCTGGTGGGCGGCCGCCGGTTTGCGGGCATTATACAGGAATCGGCCCGAAGACTCACCACCGAACGCGTGCCGAGCGGGACGCTGGAGGGAGCCGGGCGACGGCCCTGCATACGGAGTGTGGCGCCGTCTGGAACATGGCCCTTCTCGGGACGGCCGCATCCTGATGGCCAATAAGGGCGAACAGGAAACAGGTAAATCATTGAACGGAAAATACGGGCCAGAACGGATTCCTTTTCAAAATCTTAAAATCGAGTATAACCGCGTCTAATCGAGCGAAGGCGAAATCCGTTCAGACTACTCTCGCTCCTCAGGCCCCGCGGAGCCATTCTCTTTTACCCATAGCTACGCCGCCCTACCTGTAGCGAGCGTTAACCTTCATCGGCCCGTTTGTGGATTGACAAGCGAGGGCATTCAAAATAGATTGGCCGCGTCTGAGCCCGGACCGCGAAGACCGGCATGGCACTATGATTGCCTTTGTCATTCATTGGAGCAAGCCGTGCCTGGATATGGGGCGGAAATGCCGGCTTTAACGAGTCGGCCGGTCAAAATGCGCTCGGGAAGGAGTCTCATGGAAAAAAGGAAAGATGATCGGGACGCGAATAAAGCCGAGGACGAAGGGCTGAACGATGAGGTAGACGAGAGCCAGCAGGCAGCCGAGCTTCAGGTGGGAGAAGACGACGAGGCTGCCAACCCGTCTCGCTACAAGCCCGATAAGTAGGTTTTGATAAGTAGGTTTCAGCTATTTCAGACTCGCGGGACCGGGCACCGCTCCCGCGAGTCTTTATAAAAGCGAGCTCTCGAACTAATCCCGACCTTGCAGCAGGAGCCTGGAAACCGAAGGCCGAAAACTCTCAGGAGCCTTTCATATGTCGATCGATATCTCTCGCCACTTCGTGCTTCGCAAGCTGCACCAGTTGACGGGCATTTTACCCCTGGGCGTCTTTCTGCTCGAGCACTTCTACACCAACTCGAAAGCCATCGGGCCTCAGGGGGAGCGGCTTTACAACGAGGCGGTGGCCGATCTGCAGAGCGTTCCCTACATAATCTTCGTCGAGGTAATCGGCATATTCATTCCCCTGATTTACCACGCGGTTTACGGCCTCGTCATCACATACGAGGCGAAGCCGAACGTGGGCTCTTACGGGTACGGGCGCAACTGGATGTACTTTTTGCAGCGCGTGACCGGAGTGATTCTCTTCATCTTCATCACGTTCCACGTTCTCAACTTCAGGTTCGGATTGATCCCGGGCCTGAACGAGACTTCCGTCGCCGGCCGGCCCGATCTCGCTTACACCATAGTGCGCGGAGAGCTTCTCGACCCCATGATCTTCTTGATCTACGTGCTCGGCATAGCCTCGACCACTTTTCATTTCGCGGGCGGCCTGTGGCTCTTTCTGGTCGATTGGGGGATAGCCGTGGGACAGCGCGCGCAGAGGATCATCGGCTACGCGTGCGCCGTTCTGGGCGTGGCGCTCACGGTAGTCGGAATAAACGCGGCGCTCGCCTTCATCACGTCCAGGTAGTCGGAGCTGCTCGCTCGAGCCCGCTCGAGCCCGTGGATTTACACTGAAATGGCAAAAGCTGACATAAGAATCGCGGTCGTGGGCGGGGGCCTTGCCGGCTTGATGACGACCATCAAGATCGCCGAGCTCGGGCATAAAGTGGACCTCTTTTCGCTGGTCCCCGTCCGCCGGTCGCACTCGGTCTGCGCACAGGGTGGCATCAATGGGGCCGTCAACACCAAGGGCGAGGGCGACTCTCCCCTGATCCATTTCGAGGACACCGTCTACGGCGGAGACTTTCTGGCTAACCAGGCTCAGGTCAAGGCGATGTGCGAGATGGCCCCGGCCATCATCTACATGTTCGACCGCATGGGCGTGCCTTTCTCCAGAACTCCGGAGGGGCTGATAGACTTTCGCAGGTTCGGGGGGACGAGGTTCAACCGCACGGCCTTCGCGGGCGCTTCGACCGGCCAGCAGCTGCTCTACGCGCTCGACGAGCAGGTGCGGCGCTTCGAGGTAGAGGGGCTGGTGACGAAGTACGAGTTCTGGGAATTCCTCTCGGCCGTGATCGATGACAACCGCGTATGTCGCGGCCTGACCGCCATGAGCCTGCGCACGCTCGAAGTGCAGGCCTTCCCCTGCGACGCGATAGTCATGGCGACGGGCGGCGTCGGCCTGGTCTTCGGCAAGTCGACGAACTCGGTCATCTGCACGGGCTCCGCGCAGGCCGAGCTCTACCAGCAGGGGGTCAAGTACGCTAACGGGGAGTTCATCCAGGTGCACCCGACGGCGATACCGGGAGAGGACAAGCTGCGCCTCATGAGCGAATCGGCGCGCGGCGAGGGCGGGCGCGTCTGGGTCCCGCGCATGAAGGGAGACGGTCGCGACCCGAAATCAATTCCCGAAAACGAGCGCTGGTACTTCCTCGAAGAGAAGTACCCGGCCTATGGAAATCTGGTGCCGCGAGACATCGCCACGCGGGAGATATTTCAGGTCTGCCTCGACGGCTACGGAGTGGGCGGCGGCAATATGGTCTACCTCGACCTGACGCACATCCCCGCCCGGACGCTGGACCGCAAGCTCGGAGCGATCCTCGAAATTTATGAGAAGTTCGTCGGCGAAGACCCCCGCTACACTCCGATGAAGATATTTCCCGGCATGCATTACACGATGGGCGGCATCTGGGTCGATCTCGACCAGATGACGAACGTGCCCGGAATCTTCGCGACCGGCGAATGCGATTACTCGATCCACGGAGCCAACCGCCTGGGCGCGAACTCGCTCGTGAGCTGCATCTACGCGGGCATCGTGGCCGGCCCCGCGGCCGTTGCGTACGCCACCGGCAACGCGCGCGGAGAGACCTTAAACGGCGCGCACGAGAGCGAGGTCAGGCGTCAGGTGGAGATCAACGAGCGGCTCAAGAACCGGCGCGGGGGCGAGAACGCTTACCTCCTTCACGAAGAGATGGGCGAGTGGATGACCGACAACGTCACCGTCATCCGTTACAACGGTAAGCTCGAACAGACCGACGCGAAGTTGCAAGAGCTGATCGAGCGATACGAGCGCGTCGACATAAACGAATCGATCTACTGGGCAACACAGGCGCTCCCGCACGCCCGCCACCTCTACAACATGCTCCAGCTGGCCCGCGTCATCACGCTCGGCGCGCTCAGGCGCAACGAGTCGCGCGGGGCGCATTACAAGCCCGAATTTCCCGAGCGCAACGACGCGGAGTTTCTCAAGACCACGATCGCCACCTGCACGCCCGAGGGACCGGAGTTCGGCTACGAGGACGTGGACATCTCGTTGATACCCCCGCGCCCGCGCAAGTACGACGTGATCAAAGAAGCTCCGATGGTGGCCTCAGACCAGTTCCCGCCCGACGAGCTCCACGTCGAGGCGCACCTGGAGCGCGAGCGCAAGGGTAAGCAGCACCCGTTCGAGGATTCGAGCAAGAACGTCACTTAATCGGCGTCATTCGACGAGAGGCGGATATGGCAGACACAATCAGGCTGAGGATCAAGAGGCAGGATTCACCGGAGGCGCCGTCCAGATGGGAGGAGTTCGACGTTCCTTACCGCAAGGGCGAGAACGTGCTGACCTGTCTGATGGACATTCAGAAGAACCCGATCACGGCCGGCGGCCGCAGGACCTCGCCCGTCGTCTGGGAGTCGAACTGCCTGGAGGAAGTGTGCGGGTCATGCACGATGATAATAAATGGCCGGGCAATGATGGGCTGCACGGCCCTCGTCGATAAGATCGAAAAGCCCATCTCCGTCGAGCCGATGACGAAGTTCCCCGTCGTCCGCGACCTGGTCGTGGACCGGTCCCGCCTCTTCGAGGGGTTCAAGCGAGTGCACGCGTGGATCGACATCGACGGCACGCACGACCTCGGGCCGGGGCCGCGGGTCGCGCCGGAGGTGCAGGCGGCCCGCTACGACATGTCGCGCTGCATGGCGTGCGCCGTCTGCCTGGAAGTCTGCCCGCAGGTCAACTCGCACTCGAAGTTCATAGGCGCGGCCGCCCTCAATCAGGTACACCTCTTCAACGAGCACCCTTCGGGGAAGATGCACAGGGACGTGCGATTGACCTCCATCATGGGGCCGGGCGGAATAACGGATTGCGGCAACGCGCAAAACTGCGTCAAAGCCTGTCCGAAAGAGATACCACTCACGGACTCGATAGCCAGTCTCTACCGGGAGACGACCTGGTACGGGCTGCTCGGCTGGCTGAAGAAATGACTCCCGGGGCCGCATTGTGGCCTCTTTTCGCCCGAATCCCTTAAATTCCCCGCCGGGCGGGCTATTTCCGAGAGGCGAGCCTACTGGCATTCATTTTGCTATATCTTCAGAGAGGCTTGTTCTGGATGAAGTAATTTCGGACGGGGGCAGTGAAATGAAACAGAAAATTCTGGGGGGACTCTCAATTAAGGAACTCGCCAAAAAGATATGGCGAGAGGCCAATGAGGACAATATATTCGGGAGAGCGGCGGAGCTGGCCTACTACTTTCTCCTGGCGCTCTTCCCGATGCTGATCTTCTTAACCAGTCTCGTGGCCTTCCTGCCCGGCGCGCAGGAAGGAATCCTGGACGCGATAGCGAAGGTCGCGCCTTCCGACGCCATGAGGCTCGTGCGCGAGACTCTTCACGACATCGTGAGCAATCGAAGCGGCGGGCTGCTCTCCTTCGGCGTCCTGGGCACGATCTGGGCGGCGTCGAGCGGGACGACCGCCGTGATGGAGGCGCTCAACGACGCGTACGAAGCGGAGGAAGGGCGCGGGTTCATAAAGCTGCGGGGGCTGGCCCTCGGCATGACGGTGGCCCTGGCGCTGCTCATCGTCGGCGGCACGACTCTGATCATGTTCGGAGACCGGTTCGCGCTCTGGATCGCCGACGCGGCCGGGCTCGGCCCGACCTTCGCCACGGTCTGGCATTATGTCGATTACCTCATCGGCCTGGCCCTGATATTCGTCGGCCTGCAGGTGATCTATTACTTCGGCCCGAATATAAAGCAGGATTGGAAATGGATAACCCCGGGAGCGATGGTCGCCGTGGCCGCGCTCATAATAGTCTCGTTGCTGTTCTCTGTTTACCTGAGAGTCGCCCCGAGCTACAGCGCCACATACGGCAGCCTGGGCGCGGTGATCATATTGATGCTCTACCTCTACCTCATAGGGCTGGTCATACTCTTGGGGGCCGAGATCAACTCTGAGATCAATAAAGCCAATCACGTGCCGGTAATCGAAAAAGAGCCGAGCAACGATTTGAAAGCGGCTTGAGCCGAAAAAAAGCCGGAAGCTTCGCATCGAGAAGGCGGCCCTCGCCGCCGGGAGATTTCTGTTGGACGCGCATAAAAGCAGAGAGGTACTAAACGAACATGGCAACAAGGACAATCATCTTTCATTCGCGACTCAAGGAGGGAATCGAGCAAAAGCTCATTCAGGACCTGAAGACTATCTTTCCATCCGACGCGCTTCGTGGAATCGACGGGCTCGATAAGGTGACGATATGCCAGGGTCACGGCATGTTTTCGGCCGTCGTCGAGTACGACGGAGACTTCGAGAAGATATACTACAGCTACATCTCGAACCCTGCGGTGCAGGCCTTCCATTCGCAGCTCGCCAATTACCTGGAGGACATCCCCACGTCAACGAAGCCGGCCGATCTTCCGCTGGTAGGAGACGTGATTCAGTGGGAAGGCAAGCGGGTCCAGGAAGCCGTAGGCTGAGCCGGCGAATATCATCTTCCTGGGGGCGCGGGCGTCCGGCCCGCCTGCTCCCAGGTCTCGATCAGTCGCTTGAAGCGGCGAAGGTCTTGCCGCACCATCGCCTGCGGGTCGTTGCGCGTCAGCCTGGCGACCACCTTGCCGATCGGTCCCACGGACTGTCCGTAACGCATGGTGACGTAGATTCGCGTGCCGTCCGGGGTTGACTCGAAGCGCACCGCGCCGCTGTTGGATACGTCGGCGGTTATCGACTTCCAGGCGAGCAAGCGGCCCGCGAGGTCGTGCGTTACCTTCACGTCCCATTCGATGCTCTGGCCGAGCGGCCCTTCAACCGTCCAGTGATATGTGCCCTCGCCGGTCTTGCGAACTTCCGTTACGCCGGTCATAAATCGGGGGAACTCCTCCATGCGGGACCAGAGCGCAAAGGCCTCTTCGCGCGACGCCGCCACCTCTACGATCTCCCGCACCTCGCGAGGCGCCGAAGCCGTGATGACCGGCACGCCCGCCGCCGACGCGATAGTCTTCGTGGCGATGCCCGCTCCCATGACACCCATTATGGTTCCGGTGATGCCGCCTTTCTTGAACCCGTAGAAGGCCAGCGCCGCCCCGGCCGCCGCGGTCGCCACCTGCGCCGCTCTTTCATTGTTGCCCATCATTACACTCCCTGGCACAAAGTACGATAAGGAGCAATGAGTATGCCAGTCCGGAGCCTCGCCTGTTTGGATAATAGCAGGCCCGCGCCGCCATTCGATCCGCCCTTCATGACTTTTATCGGGACAGGATTATCCGGCGAAGGGACAGGTGAGACAAAATATGCCGGTCGGCGGGAGGTGGATCAATCGGCGACGCTGGTGAAATGGCGCGCGTGAGCTTCTATGCTTTCGCGATAGATGTCGTAGTCGTTTCTGACATCGTCGCTCATGGCGAAGAGCCACAGCGGGTAGAGATTGAACATTATGCTCATGGCGCGGTCGAGGAAGGCTCGGCTGGAAAGGATCGCCTCGCCGGAAGCGAAATACTCTCCGACCGTAAAGCTCTCCAGCTTCACCCACCGGCGCGCGGTCTTGGGCAAAGGCCATTTCATGACGGGAACGTCCTCTCCGCGAGTGAGCTCCCAGTACCGCTCGGTTATAAAGCTTTCGTCGAGGTACTTCTGGAATAGTCTCTGATTCTTCCTTATGCCTTGCTGAATGCGTCCGGCCCGGACCCTGTCGAAGAGGCCGGGATAGAAGCCGACGGAGACCCCGTGTCCATAGACTCCCACGGCGAGCAGAGGCTCGCTCGACCTTCTGTGACCGCGTCGAGGGAAACAGGAATAGAGGAAGGGATTGCAGGCAGGGAGGCTCTTATTGAATTTTCGGTCGTTGGTTATCCGGCTGATGGTACGGCCGACGCGGGGCTCCGAATCGAAATCCTGATTGAGCCCGCGCAGCAGAGCGCCGAGGTCGGCCACGAGCGCCTTTACGGGTCGAAGCACGAGGGTTTCGTAATCGCGGCGATGCTCTTCAAGCCATTCCTTGCTGTTGTCTTCCTCCAGGCGATTGAAGAAGTGGAACAGCTCCGCCGGGAATCCTTCGAAATAGACGCGCTCCATAGCCTTCCTCTTCGATTATCGAGACTCGCCCCGGGCTGAGCTTAAAGGCTTCGCGTGCCCGGTGTCAACCGCGGGCTGCCCGCCCGAAGCCGCTTCAAAATGGGCTCCATTATTGAGCTTGAGAAAGAGGCATGTATTTTTCAGCCCCCTCGCAGCTCTATTTATATGGCTGCCGAAGCGAGGCGGCTTGGTTGAGAGAGCCAGTAGATTGTTAGGAAAACCGGCAATTAAATCGGGGCCGGGATGAGAATGCCGGCTTGCCTCATTGGGATCCAAGCGAGGCGGCTGGTATGAGGCCGGCCCGCCTCGCGGGAACAAAAGGGTACAAGAGAGGCGGGCCGGTTTGAAGCGCATCGTGTGTTTGAGAGCAAGAGTGGGAATTGATACTTGAGGGGATCGGGTCCGCTTGCTCTCCGGTAGTAAATTTCAACAAAAGGAGCAGGCCGTAACCCGTCGAACGGGCACTCACGGCGATATATTTGATATGAAAAAACTCAGCTTAATGTTTGCAATGTTATCTCTGCTTGCGGGCGTCTCGGTCAAGGCGCAGGAGAACGAGCTCGTCACGGTGCAGGACGACGCGACGAAGAGCTTCCTGGTCTTCAACATAAAGAGCGGCGAATACAAGTTCATCAGGTGCGGCGATCAAAATGTGCTGTATGGAATCGGCAAGGTGACTATCGACGGGTGTAATGTCTATTTGGAAGATGTCAGCTCTAATAAGAGGGTGGTGGCCTCCGTCAATATATGCGACCAGGAGGGCAAGGCGGCCGTGGAAGTCTTCGAGGCTGCGCCTGCCACTAACTCTTTAAAGAGTCCCGCTGCCGCATCTACTCCGATGAAAGAGTACCTCAAAGACTCCAGCATGAAGGACAACACGCCGGACTGTGTTAAATGAGAGACGAGAAGTGAGCCCCGGCTCAGCGGAGAGGCTTATCGACAGAAGGGAGGCGCGAGACATGCGCCTCCCTTCTCTGTTTTTCTTTGCGCCCGGCGGAATCATTTGAAGCGAGCTTGAACTGCCTGTAGAATTCTCGACGTGAACGAGCCTTCTTACATCAAGCTGCACGAATCGGGCGAGCTGGCCGAGCGCGTCGATCTGTTAATGAATATGCTCGCCAAATGCCGGATCTGCCCTCGCGATTGCGATGTGGATCGATTGAAGGACGAAGTAGCCGCGTGTTATTCGGGGCTTCTTCCCATAGTCTCCACGTATACCCCGCACTTCGGAGAAGAGCCGGCTCTGGTGGGGACGGGCGGGGCAGGCAATATATTTTTGGGCCTTTGCAATCTCAGGTGCGTCTATTGCCAGAATTACCAGATCAGCCAGACCTTCAAGGAACAGCGCCGGAACGAGATCTCGTTCGAGCGACTGGCGGAGATGTATCTCGAGCTTCAGGAGCGAGGCTGTCATAACATCAACTGGGTCTCGCCCACGCACTTCGCGCCGCAGCTGGCTAAAGCCCTCTTGATTGCGGCGGAGCGGGGGTTGCGCCTGCCCGTGGTTTATAACACCAATGCGTACGATTCGGTCGAGGTCCTGAAGCTGCTCGACGGGGCGGTGGATATTTACCTGCCGGACCTCAAGTACAGCGACGATGAGGCCGGAAGAGAGTACTCGAAGGTGACGGAGTACGTGCGCCATTCGCGCGCGAGCATAAAAGAGATGTACCGGCAGGTCGGCGACGAGCTCGTCTACGGTGAAGACGGACTGCTCAAGCGAGGCTTGATCATTCGCCTGCTCGTGCTGCCCAACGACATCGCGGGCATACGGGACTCCCTTCTGTGGATACGCGAAGAGTTATCGCCGAAGGTCTCGGTCAGCTTGATGGCGCAGTACTTCCCGACGAATAAGGTGGGCGCGGAGAGGTACCCGCTAATATCCCGGAAGATAAGGTGGTCCGAATGGCTCACGGCCATCGAGCAGATGGAGTCGCTCGGCCTCGAAGAGGGATGGATGCAGGACTTCGACTCGGCCTCCGAGTATTACCGCCCGGACTTCGGCGACGCGAAGACCCCTTTCAAAGACATCGTGGATTTTCAATCCTGAGCTCGCAGGCGCGCGGCAATCAATGGATGCTCAATGGAAGCTCCGCTTCGGGAGCTCTTTCCTGTATAAGCGAGGCGTAAACCATTCGTAACCTGATCCCGTGTAGTAGAGGAACCCTGATTCTCCCGCCAGCCTCTGTTGAATAATGTCGCCGTAGAGGTGAGGCATGGGGCCGTCGTTTGAGCCGCCCTGCCCAACCTCGCCCTGCCTGACTGTGCGAAGGCTGTCTCCCGTCGCGTTCTTGAGCAGGTATACCTGCCGGGCCTCCGGGTCGCGCCATCCCTGGATGCCGAATCCGTGAACTACCGCGAGCAGCGAGCCGTCCTCTTCCGTCACGGAGGGCTTTGATGAAACGGACCTCGCCTCGGCTCCCAGCGAGCGGGCCGCGAGCGCTACCGGGTCGGCGATCATCCAGTTAGCCACCGCGCTGTTGATGTCGGGCAGCCTTTCCTTGATGGGTTTGACTACCGCGGCTATATCTTGAGAGCCGTCTCCGTTGAAATCACCCGCAAAGAAATTCTTGATGCCGCTCGGCTGGAACCTGACGGTCTCCTGAAAGTTCCTGTCTATACAGGTGCGGACTTCGTCCACAGTCGGCTGCGGTATGTTCGTTTGCGGGGGGAGCACTTCCACGGGCGGGTTGCCTGCCTCAAGCGATTGGGCCGACTCCTCTTTAATGACTTGCTCGGGTTTGGCGCAGGCGGCCAGCCCGAAGACGAGTGCGAGATATAAAGAAGCTAGAAAGATTTTGCTGATCATTTTCTGGACCCTTCTAAACCTGTAAGGTCTTCGAGGCTCGCCGGAAAATGCTGGCGAGCCTCGAAGTTTCTCCGGTGGCCGATGAGTTACAGCGACAGAAGAAAGGAAATGAGCCGATTTTTGTTGGTGTCGGTCAGGTTTCGATAATTGTTTGCGGCGGTATTGGCCTGCCCGGCATGGCGCAGGATCGCGTCGTTGAACGTGCTCGTTTGGCCGTCATGCATGAGCTTGTTTCGCGTGCGCACACCCCACAGAGGCGCCGTGCGAACCATGTTCTTCGTGCCCTGCCCTCCGTTCTGGACGATGCCGTCTCCCGTACCTACGTCGTGGAGTAGGAAATCGCCGAACGGGTGAATGATCTTGTTGCCAAGAGCTGCGGGAACTATGAAAGCGCCCTGGTTTATGGAGGTGCCCGCGGGGGCGGTCGTGATACTGCGAACGTGGCATACGGCGCAGCCTATGGAATCGAAGAGGCTCGAGCCGGCGGTCACGTCAGCGGTGATCGGTCCGCGCGGGGGGGCCTTGGTGGCTCTCATGAATTCCGCGAAGGTCTCTACATCGTCCCCGTCGTCTTCCGGGTCCGCTACGGTGTCGAACGGCGCGACGGAATTTCCATTGGAAGTATTCTCGGTCGGCTGAAGAGGGCTGGTTATACCCATCTCGTTCAGGTAAGCGTCGGCGGAAAACGATACCAGGCTGGCCTGCTGATTCTTCCAGCCGAAACGGCCTATGCGGAGCGCCCCGCCTGCTTCGAGCACCGGCACGTTGATGATCGTTCCGCGCTGGGCGGCGGGCTGCCCAGCCTGAATATTTGTCATCGTACCGTTGGCAATGGCTTCCACGAACCCGTCTCCGAGCAGGTTGAGCGAAGTGCGGAAGGTGCGAACATTCTCGGCAGTCGAGATGCGTTCGACTATAGATGCGTTGATGGCCCGGTCGTTGATGAGCGAGCCTCCGGGAGCGTCTATGAAATTGCCGAAAGCATCATTATGCCCGGCCCTGAATTCATTGATCTGGCTTATGCCTCCGGTCACGGGGCTCTGGTGACATTCGGCGCAGGCCTGAGCGTTGTAGACCGGCCCCAGGCCGTCCGCGATGAATTCGCGCTCTTCAAATATCGCCCGATCGTTGACGAAGTTTCCACCGATGGGAGGTTCCGCTACGACAGTACCCTGGGGAATAAAACCGTTTGTTTGGTTATCGAAGCCCGTAGGAGCTTCGGTTGCGGCTTGGCTTTGGACGGAGCTTGTTACGGCCATCGACAGAACAAGCGCCGCCACGAAACAGACTAATGCGGAAACTTTCAGAAGTTTCTTCATTTGAGTTCTCTCCTGAGCTTTAACGCGCTCTAACCGAAGTAATGGTTTGGTTGCCGATCACAGGCAGCCAGCAGCGAATCACCCTGGACCCTCAAATGGCTCGTATCTCCCGGTAATAAAAGACTTACCGGGAGCTCCCATGGTAGTTGGATATGGATTCCCGCGATTAACGGGAATCGCAAGAGTGGTTTAATTGCTTTCTGAATCCCTGAAAGATGTGAGGCAGCGCGAAATTTAAGACAAAAGCCATTTAATGTCAAGAGGGAATTGTGACAAAACCTACTTCGCAGGGGTGGTTAATTCAGAAGATGCCTTGCCGGAGATCCGAAGGTGAATTCGGCCCTCAGCCCGGAACCCCCACGTGGCCGCTTTGAGCCCGGTGCCGAAATTCCTGCACCGGTAATCAGAGGCTTCAAATCGCTTCGCCATCTGTATTCAAACGGCTCATTTGAAAGGCAGGATTGCCGATACTGGATATATATGATACGGATCGATTTTATTGAGGGACCGGGAAGCAAGCTCGATTTTGACCGAAGTTTCGGTCGCCGCCAGTAAAAAAAGAGCAAATTAGAAGAAAAAAGACACAAATTGGGAAAGTTATGCTAGAATACGAGTTATGAAATGCCCAAAGTGCTTCAACCCCCTCCGACGAGTAAGTAGTACAGAAGACTCTGTATGGTTTACTTGCCCGTTGGGTCACAGGTTTCATTCAGAAACTGGTAGCGGCATCAGCGATTCAGAAGGCCATCGCTATGCTGTATCAGAGTGAGATTGAGCGACTGCCTCCGTTTTCGGACGGAGGCAGTCGCTGTGACACTACCGTGACGTTACGTTCAAATCAATAATCCTTCTCGATTTCATTCTTTTCAGTCGGAAGTCAGGCCTCCGGGGCTGCCCTTCTTATCGCCGACGTGTGTAGATCGCTTCCCTCCTCCTTTGACACCGCCTTCCTGTTGACCGCCCATGCCGCCGCCGCCTTTGCCCCCTTTACTGCTCCTGTCGGCGGCCTCGCCCCCGGCGATATTCTTATCGCGCAAAGTATCTCGCTCAGTTCCCATCTTTGTTCCTTTTGGCATTCTTGCCCCCTTTCCCGGCGAATTTCGCCTGATCGTCTATTTTCCGGCCGCGATCTTTTCTTGATCTCCGCAGCTTTAGATTCGCGATGTCGATCGCTCCCGACACCGCAAAACACATAATCCATGATGAGCAAGTAATATTCCCGAGCACCCTGTTTAGCCACTTGCTGATTGGTTAACAAGTGACCTGTCTCGCTGTCCGAAACCGGTTCAAAGTCTCGGTCCGGGTTGTAAATTATTGTAAAAGTCCGCAGCAATTGAAATAATCGGAAAAATGTATGATTAATATTAATAGTTTGTCTTGCCTCGATTGCTCAATAAAGTTAAAACATAATTGCTTGAGAACGGTAAGCCGGCGAGGGGAGCCTCGTAAATCGCCAACTTACCTAAACGGGTCAGAATCGAGAACATAGGGAAAAATCAAACACCATGTCCTGGACAGGGAATGTTTAACTGTATTCAGGCTGAGGCTGTCGTTTAACGCTTTAGCTCCAGTTTACGACTAAAGGAGTAAGGACGATGGAAAGGCGAGCTACACAGGAGAATCCGGTTGACCTGATAGATAGCGGTCAATTTTTAACGGCTGAGGAGATATTTTCCGAACGGCGGACCGATGACCCCTTGGAGATGGTCGTTCGCTCCGAGGTTGCTATCTATTTCGATAGGCTGGCGGATGGCGCGGAGCTCCTGCAGCAGGTGGCGTCGCGGATCGGCGACATTGACGTGGCTGCGCGGTTTTCTCTGGCGAGAGGCCGACTGGCTCTCTGGGAAGAGGACGATCTTAAAGCCAATACACAATTTCAGACAGCCTATCACTTTTATCTCTTTCAAAACGATAATTTCGGCCTGAGTCAGGCCCTGCTGGGGCTCGCCAACCTGGCCAGACGCCACGGCAATTACGACGATGCAAAGGCGATGTTAGCTACGACTCAAGAGGGGGTCAAAGGCCGAAGCAGCAGGAAAATGGAATTCCTGCGCGGGCTTATCGCCGCCGAACAGGCCGCTTTGGCCGCCGACCGGGGGGAAGTCGATCACGCTGCCGAGTGCTTCTCGGAGGCTGCCCGAATGCTTAAGAGCTCCGAGCGCGGGCGCTTTTATGCAAGATCTCTTGTCGGGGCCGCCGACCTCAAATGTTCCTTGGGAGATTTTCAGGATTCCCTGGAACTATACAAAGAAGCCAATACGATTTTCGAGCGCTACGACGTGAAGCGGGACCGGGCCGAAAGCCAGCTCAGACTCGCCGAGGCTTTAATAAGATTGAATCGCTACGAGCGGGCCGAAAAGCTCGCCGAAGAGAGCCGCGAGCTTGTTTCGGGCAACGATAAAGGGGAAAGCAGGGCCCTCGCCCTCCTCGCCCTCCTCGCCCTCCAGCAAAATGAACTGGATGAAGCCGCGAGCCGCGCCATATTGGCCGTCGAGCTCGGAGACAGATCCCTCTCCGCCAGCATTCGCTCCTGCGCTCGAATATCTCTTGGACAGGTAAGGCTTGCCGAGCGCGACTTTAAGCAGGCAACAGAGATCTTGAAGGAGGCAGTGGAGATCGCTCGCGTCTCCACGAATTTATCCGATAACCGGCGGCTGGAGCTTGCGGCCGTAATCTATCTGGCCGAAGCCTATCATAGTATCGATACGAGGGCGGGCCGCTTTGAGCTCGTACGAGCCTCTGAAATACTCAGTACCTTCGAAGATGCCTGGCTCGGAGATGAGTTCAACCGCGTCTCGGCGAAGTACGAGGAACAGATCGTCTTCACCGATGATAATCGCCTGGTCTTCGACGGCAACCAGCTGCCCCGGTGGCAGGAAGCGAAGCGAACCCTCGAAGGCTTCCTTCTCCGCAACGCGCTCAGGCAGACCAACAACAGCCTTACGCGCGCCGCGCGAAAACTCGGGGTCTCGAAAGTCCACGTACACAACCTCAAGAAGAAACATGGATTGTAGACGAGACCCGGGCCGCACGCTCGCGCACCGTCCGAGATAGAATAAAAAAAAGAGGCCGCAAAAAATCGTCGCGGCCTCTAACCGTTTCTATCGGAGGTGAAACTTGAGAAAAAGTCCGGGAGCGGATGCCACCTGCCTTTGCGCGCGGCTCCGCTTTTCATAGAGCGCTGCCGGGCACCTAGACGACCCGTAGCCCCGGGATCGCGGGACGCACGGCCTTGCGTACCCATTCGCCGAGAACGTTCCTGGGCTGTCGGGCCGCTCGCGGCCGCCGGATGTTCTCGAAATAATCGATTGCCGCCACTCGTAAGCCAACGTCACGGCCGAGGCGCTCACTGAGATACCACTTGTGCTCCATTATGAGGGGCAACACCGCTCGCGCCTCTGAAGATTGTAGTCTTACCCCCGCCAGCGCCTGCAGTTCCTTCTGCTCTCTGCTGGATTCCCAGGATAGAGTCTCTTCGATAACATATTCCAATTTGAACGGTATTGGCATAAACCCTCTCTTTCTGAAACCTGCGAGGTCATCACCCTCTCGCCTCTCTTTACCTTTCAAATATCACTGAAAAACTATAACTCATGTGCAGAAATGCGTCTAATTCATTGTTATAATCCACATCATTAGAAATACAGATGACGACTCGGGATAGGGGAGGCGATAATGGAGTTGACGCATCTAAAGACCTTTCGGGAGGTGGCCGACACATTGAACTTCACGCGGGCGGCTGAACGGCTGCACCTGACGCAATCGGCGGTGAGCCACCAGATCAAGTCTCTGGAGGCGGAGCTCGACGAGCCGCTTTTCATCCGGGCCAAGCGCGGCGTGAAGCTTACACAGGCGGGCAAGATCGCGCTCGAGTATGCTGAGCGAATTCTTGACGACGCGGAGGCATTACGCGAGAGGCTCTCGGGGCGCGAGCACTTTCCGGTCGGCCGGGTGCGCGCCGCGGCGGCGACGCAGGCTTTCGTGCACCTGTTCGCTCCTCTCTTCGAGCAGTTCATGCGCCTGCATACGGGGATCGAGGTCTCCTTTCGCACGACCGTGAGCACGGAGCAGACGGTCGCCGACATACTGAACGGGAAGGCCGATCTCGGTTTCGCCTCCCTGCCCGTTTACTCGCCCGCCCTCCAGGTCATCGAATTATTCGAAGATGAGATAGTGCTAGTGGTAGGCCATGGTCACCAGCTCGCCTCCCGGTTGGAAGCCAGCGTCGCCGATATCGAGCGCGACAGGCTGATACTATTCGAGCGTGGAGCCTCGATTCGCCACGCGACGGACGATTTCTTCAAGCAGGTCGGCATACGTCCGGACCTCGCTCTGGAATCGAACGATACCTATTTCATAAAGCTGATGGTCGAGCATGGGATGGGGATTTCGCTTCTGCCCGTCTGGGCAGTCCGCGACGAGGTGAGCGCCGGTAAGCTCGCGCGGCTCAGGATAGACGGGCACAGGCTGCGAAGGTCGGTCGCCATGGTCTCTCTCGGGAGATTCCAGCCTTCGCCTACGCGCGCCTTTCACGCCTTCATACTCGAGCACAGGGAGAGACTGCAGGCCATGGCCAAGGGAGAGGATTTGCAATACTCGGAGCAGGCCCTCGGCTAGAGCAGGTACCGGCGGCGCACCGTCTCAAGCGCCCAGGTCGAAGTGCGCCAGCGAATCAGATGCCGGTCGCCGGGCAGAATCAGGCGCTTGTTTGACGATCCGACATCGTCCGCAAGGCCGACATAGACGGTTCCGACGGGCACCGCATCGGAGCCGCCGCCGGGGCCGGCGACGCCCGTCACGCTCAGGCCTATGGTCGCCCCCGAGCGCTCCTTGATTCCACGCGCCATGGCTTCGGCGACTTCGCCGCTCACCGCTCCGTGGCGTTCGAGCGCTTCCGCCTCGACGCCGAGCATGCGCACCTTCGCTTCATTCGTGTAGCTCACGACGCTGCCGATGAAGTAATCGCTCGATCCGGGCACCCTCGTCATCCGCTCCGCGATCAATCCGCCGGTCAGGCTCTCTGCGGTGGCGATCGTGTATTGCCTGAGCCTGAGCCTCTGGCCCACGACCTCTTCGAGCGATTCGCCGCGGGTCGAATAGAGGTTCATTCCGATCTTATCTTCGAGGCGGCCCGTTAGCTCGTCCACGAGCTCTTCTGCGCGTGAGAAAGTCTCGGCCGTGGCGGCAAGGTGTATCTCGATCTCGGAATCCGTGAACAGGATCGTGGTCGTCGGGTTCGTATACTCTCCGTAAATCGGCGCTATCGCATCGTCTAGTTGAGACTCGCCCACTCCCGTCACCTTGAGCACGCGCTTCGCGATCCGGACGCCCCGGGACATCCGCTCCAGATGCGGCATCACGTAATCTTCGAACATCGGGCGATTTTCGCGCGGAGGGCCGGGCAGAAGGATGACGAGCCTGCCGTTCTGCTCCATCTTTATTCCCACGGCCGTCCCGTTCGGGTTCGGCAGGATCGATGCGTCCCGGGGTATGAGCGCCTGCCGCTCGTTATTGGGAGTCATCTGATAGCCCCGGCTCGTGATCCGCTCGCGTATCTGCGCGAGCACTTCATAATCGAGCGTGAGCTGCCGCCCGCAGACTCGCGCGAAGACTTTGCGCGTGATGTCGTCCTCGGTAGGCCCGAGGCCTCCGGTCGCGATGATGACATCGGACCGGCCGAGCGCGTCGCGGACGGCCTCTTCGAGCCTCGCTTCCTCGTCCCCGACGACGGTCTTCAGGTGCAGCCGCACGCCTATGGAGTCGAGCCGCTCCGTGAGCCACAGTGAATTCGTGTCCACCCTGTGCGGCGTCAGCAGCTCCGACCCGATTGCTATTATCTCCGCTTTCAGCATAGCTTTTTATAAAGTCCTCGCTCTTTTATGTATTCGGCGACGGCGGACGGGACGAGTCCGTCTACGGCCGCGCCGTCCCGCGTGAGGGCTCTGACTTCCGTGGCCGAGCGCTCCGCCAGGTGAGCAGGGAAGTCGAGATAAAGAATTCTCCCGGCGAAGCGTCGCGGCTCTTCCGCAAGCAGGGCGCGAACCTCCGCTTCGCCCGCCCCCTTCCGCCCCGCCACGATAAGCCGGCTGTGCGCGAGCAGGTGATCTAGAGCTTGCTCCCTGCCCCCGAACTCTTTGTGATACCGCCGGGTGTACTTGTCTTCCCGGTCGAGCACGCGCTCGAATGTATCGAACCCCACGATGAAGTGCAAATCTGTTTTCTCGGGATATATCCGGAGCAGGGCGTCGAGCACGTCCACGAAGTAGGCGTGCGACGAGAGGCAGACGGACGTGCGCGGCGCATTTTCAAACGCGAGATCGAGCATGCGCAATCGATCTTCGAGAAGAGCGTCGTAGCCCTCTTTGTCCGCGTTCGCTATGCCTGCGAGCGCGAGCGTTTCATCGAGCGAAAAGGCGATGGAGGCGCGGCGCATAAGCTCGACGTGGGCGAGCGTGAGAGGGTTGAAGGAAGAGGCGAAGACCCCGGGCCGCTCGCCCCTCGCCTCCGCCCGGCGGATGAACTCGACGGCCGGCTCGCCGCCGGCCCTCACATTTTCGATGGCTTCCCTGATGCGCGAGAGTTCCATTGCGAGCCGGTCTTTCGTTTCGAAACGAAAGACCGGAGACCCTTTCAGATCAAACCGAGTTGCATGCCTGTCCAGATCAGGATGGCCGAGTAGATGCCCGCGAGTCCGTCATCCGCCATAACGCCCAGGCCTCCGTGCAGAGCTTCGAGCCTGCGAATCGGATACGGCTTGAAGATATCGAAGAGGCGGAAGAGGACGAATCCGGCGACCACTCCCGCTATCGAATGGGCGAACGCGAGCGGCGTGAGGGCGATCAACTGGCCGCTTATCTCGTCCACCACGATATGGCTCGGATCTTCGAGGCCGCTCATTCTACAGGTGCGGCCCGAAGCCCAGACGCCCAGCGCAAAGATCGCGATATTCGATGCGAGCAGGAAGATGAAACGCTCCAGCGCGCCGGGCAAAAGCGCCGCGATCGCGAGATAGAGCGCGACTCCTTCTATCGCTCCGAGGGTGCCGGGAGCAAAGGGCGAAGAGCCCGCGCCCGCGCCCGTGGCCGTGAGGTAGGCGAAGCGGTCGGAGGGACCGGCCGGGCCTCTCCCCGTCAGGGCCGTCCCGGCTTTCGAGCGTCGATGAGAATTCATTCCTGAACTATCTTGCCGAGAAGGTCATAGTCGTGCGCTTCGGTTATCTCGACCATCACGAAATCGCCGGGACGCACTTCGAGCCCCTCCGGAACGTCGTTTATGAGGATCGAGCCGTCGATCTCCGGCGCCTGCGTCTCCATGCGCCCTTCGAGCAGAAGGTCGCTCTCTTTCGACCTCCCTTCGAGCAGGACCCTGACCCGCTCCCCGACCATGCGCCGGTTCTTGCGGCGGGAGAGTCGCGCCTGCTCTTTCATGAGCCGCTTGCCCCGCCGCTCGGCCACGCGGGGGTCGATCTTCTCATCGAGCTCGAAGGCGGCGGAGTTCTCTTCATCCGAATAAGTGAAGACGCCCACACGGTCGAATTCGGCCGCGCGAATGAAATCGAGGAGCTCGTCGAAGTCCTCTTCGCGCTCTCCGGGAAACCCGACGATGAAGGTCGTGCGAATGGCCACGCCGGGCACGCGCTCGCGGATGCGGTCGATCAATCTTTCATACGAAGCGCGATTTCCGCCTCGCCTCATGCGGGCGAGCATTCTGCGGCTGGCGTGCTGGAGCGGGATATCGAAGTACTTGCAGACGTTCGGGCGCCGGGCCATCACGCCGAGCAGCTCGTCCGTGATCGCGGTCGGGTAGCAATACATGAAGCGCACCCATTCGACTCCGGGCACTCCGGCTATGGAATCGACCAGGCGGGCCAGGCCGTCCGTAAGCTCCAGGTCCGCCCCGTAGGTGGTCGTATCCTGCGAGATCAGCACGAACTCTCTCACGCCCTGCGCCGCGAGTATCTCCACCTCTCGTAGAATCGATTCGGGAGAGCGGCTGCGAAAGCCGCCGCGAAGTTTTGGAATGATGCAGAAGGCGCACGTGTGGTCGCAGCCTTCGGCGATCTTTACGTAAGCGGTGTAAGGAGCGGTGGCGCGCAGGCGCGGCGTCGTCTCGTCGTAGAGATATAGCTCGGGCGCGGACGCGCCGTCGCTGTAGATCGGGAGCAGCTTGCGACCGCCGGGCTCCGCGACCGACAGGATCTCTTCAAGCTGATTGACTCCGACGCATGCATCGATCTCGGGAATCTCGCGCTGAAGCTCCTCTTTGTATCGCTCGACCAGGCAGCCGGCGACCACGAGGCGCTTGAGGTTGCCCGTCTGCTTGAGCTCGGCCATTTCGAGGATCGTATCGACGGACTCCTGCCGCGCGGAGTCGATGAAGCCGCACGTATTGACCACGAGCAGGTCGGCCGCCTTAGAGTCGGTCGTCATCTCGTAGCCGTGGCGCGAGAGGAGCCCCATCATCACCTCGCTGTCGACGAGATTCTTCGGACACCCCAGACTTATCATGCCTACTTTCTTCTTATCGCCCATTTGCCTCTCTTGCTTCCACGGGGCCGTTCCGGCCCGCCCGCGGAAACAGTTATGTTAACCGATTCCACCGCCGCAAAGAAAGACCCAAATAGGAAATAGGGATCAGGGCTGGCGCTTGTGCTTATGATCCGGTCGGCAGGATTATTAGAAGCGAGCTTCAAATGATGCGCGGGGGCGCGGGCTAATGCCTCTGCCCCGGCCTCTACTCCTGAAAGGCGCTTCGGCTCGCGCGCACGACCGAGCCTTCTCTCTTCACTTCGACGCGAAGCTGGTGCGGCCGATTGTCGCGCTTGCTTCGCTCTTTGGGGTAATAGGCCAGGGTGTAGCTCGACCTGATCTCTTCGGCGATGGCTTTGAAGACCGGAGTGAAGTTGCCGGTATCGACCGAAAAATCGGCCCCTCCCGTGAGCGGCACTATGCGCGAGACATCGAGCAGGGTCATGATGCGTTGCGTCGAGCCGTAGCCGTAGGACGGTATGGTGATCGAGTAGACCGTTACTCCCTGCTCCGTCGCGCGCTGAACGAGGTCGCGCTGATCGACCGTGTCCACCGAGTCGATGCCGTCCGTGATCACGACGACGATCCGGCGCAGACGGCGGTTGCTCCGGTAGCGCGGCGCGCGCTTGAGCATCGCGACCGCGCGGTCGATCGACGCGAAGAGCCGGGTCGAGCCGTTGCTTCCCGCCACCTTCTGAAAAGCCTGCCCGATCTTCTTCGGATCGCTCGTGAAGTCCTGGAGTACGCGCAGCTCGTTGTTGAAGGTGAGGACGGCGAAGACCGACTCCGGCCGCAGGAGCTTCGTGAAGCTCAGGGCCGCCTCGCGCTGCATGGCCAGCTCCTCCGGTTTCATGCTGCCCGAGTTGTCGAGCGCAAAGACCACGGCCAGAGGCCGCGTGAGCGCCGCCTCTTCGCTCGCCTCGAAGAAGTCGAGCTTCTGCGGCTCGTTGTCCTCGTAGACTATGAAGTCGTCGGCCTTGAGGTTGCGTATGAAATTCCCGTCCCTGTCGAGCACCGTTGCATCGACGGTCACGAGATTGGTTCGGAGCTTGATGGGCTCGTCATCCTGGCGGGCCAGGGAAGTGACGACCGGGAAGCCGGGCAGGGTGAGGGCCGCGGCCGCGACGAGCAATGCGATAATACTTCTAATCATAAACTGCTTTTCCCCGATCTCATTCGCCGGATTCGCATACGGCGATCGCGCGCCTTCAGTTCCGGACCGATCCGCCCGTTATTGCGCAATAAAAGGTTAGCACGCGTTCATTCGAGATTCAATTTTTCAACCGGCGCGAAGCCGGACCGGGGCCGGGCGGCTCAGGGGAGCGAAAATTGACGATGCGATGGCGCGATGTTAGACTTGCACCGCTTGAAGACAGGAGGTCCGAAGTGCCGGTAAGTGAAAGATTGCTTGAAATTCTGGCCTGCCCCGTGTGCAAGGTGAAGGTCGATCTGAAGCCGGATGGAAGCGGCCTGAAGTGCGGCGAGTGCAAGCGCGTCTATCCCATACGCGACGATATCCCCGTGATGCTCGTCGACGAGGCAGTGATCGAAGGGTGACCGTATCCGCTCAGCGCGCCGCAGAGGAGAATGCGCGGCCCGTCTGGTCGCTCGCTCGCCGGGCGCTTTTCATTCGCCTGAGGTCGATCGGCGATACCGTCCTTATGACTCCTTGCCTGGCCGCTCTGAAATCCTGGAGGCCCGATATCGAGATAGCCGTGGTCAGCGAGCCCCTGGCCGCGCCCATACTCGAAGACCACCCGCTCGTGGACGAGCTGATAATCGCAAGGCCCGACCTCTCTTCGCGCCTGCGACTGATCTCATCGCTGCGGCGCGAGCGATTCGACGTCGCGTTCGACATGCATGGAGGCACGACCGCGACCATAATCGCCGCCCTTTCCGGGGCCAGGCACACCGTAGGGTATCGCGGATATCGGTACTCTTTCCTGCTCTCGCGCAGGGCTCCTTCTCCCGATAGCCTGCTCGGCCGCGCCAGAGTGCATAGCGTCGAGCAGCAGCTGGCTCTATTGCAATGGACCGGAGTGCCCTGGCCTGAAGACGGGCCTCGACTCAGTCTGAAAGTGCCGGGCGAGGCCGAAGCCGCCGCGCGAGACCGGCTTTCGGCCTGCCTCCCGCCGGGCAGAGGCAGAGACTCGGCGCTCGCCCCTTTCGCGTGCCTTGCGCCCGCGGCCGCCCTCGGGTCGAAGCAGTGGTCGCCCGGGGGATTCGCTCGGGTCGCGGACCACCTGCGAGAGAGGTGGCAAATGGCATCCGTCGTCATAGCGGGCCCGGGGCAAGAGCGGCTCGCGGGTGAGGTGGTCCGAGATTCACGAACGAAGCCTTCGATCGTTTCGGGATTGACCTTGAAGGAGCTGATCGCCGTGATGAGCATGGCGGCCGTCTTCGTTGGAAACGACAGCGGCCCTATGCACATCGCGGCGGCGCTTGCGCGGCCCGTCGTCGCCGTCTTCGGGTCGTCGAATGCCGATGTCTGGCATCCCTGGGCGCGGTCCCCTTACCGGGTGGTCAAGGCTCGCGCGACGGGCCTCCGGGGAGCAGAGCCTTCGATAGCTTCCGTTCCGGCCGAAGACGTGCTCGCCTCCCTCGACGAGGTGATGCAGGCGAGAGTCGAGGCGCATCCGGGAGCGGGGCAGGCTTTCAAAGATTAGAAAGGGAGAGAGCCAGGTGCGGGAACGGGGCGGGCGCAGGGGCGAGCGCAGGCCCGGTGATCCCGGCCGTCTATTCTTATGATTACCTTGACCGGCGAGCGAGCCAGAACCCTGACAGACAATTTTCCGGGCAAGCGCATCGTGGTGCTCGGAGACCTGATGCTCGACGAATTCATATGGGGCCGCGTGCGCCGAATATCGCCCGAAGCCCCCGTGCCCGTGGTCGAAGTTGACCGCCAGACCATAGCCCTGGGCGGAGCGGGCAACGTCGTCTCGAATCTCGTCGCGCTCGGAGCGAGCCCGCGCCCTTTGGGGATCGTGGGCGGAGACTCCGACGCGGAGCGGGTGGCGAATGCCTTTCGATCGCTCGGGGTCAGCACGGACGGGCTCGTGTCGGATCGGACTCGCCCGACCACGCTCAAGACCCGCATCATCGCCCACAACCAGCAGGTCGTCCGCGCGGACCGCGAGAGCCGCTCTCCGATCTCACGGGAGATCGAGGATAGAATCGTGGAAGCATTGCGCGGAGAGATAGAGGCGACCGACGCAATCGTCATCTCGGATTACAACAAGGGGTTGCTGACGCCCGGCCTGCTTTCAAGGGTGCTCGATGCGGCGCGCGAGCGCGATCTTATAGTCTGCCTCGACCCGAAGATGCGCAGCTTCGTTCATTACCAGCCTCTGACGGTAATCACCCCGAACAACCAGGAGGCGGCCGAGGCGGCGGGCGTGGTCATCGAGGATGAAGAGGGCCTCGTCGAGGCGGGCCGAAAGATCCTCGCCTCTATAGATTGCCGTGCGCTCCTGGTGACGCGCGGAGAGGAGGGCATGACCCTGTTCACCGACGGCGGAGATGTCACGCACATACCCACGGTCGCGCGCGAGGTCTATGACGTGACGGGCGCGGGCGATACCGTGATAGCCACGCTCGCGCTTGCGCTTGCGGCCGGCGCGTCGCTCGCGGAGTCGGCCGTGATGGCCAATCACGCGGCGGGCGTCGTGGTCGGCAAGGTGGGCACGGCGACCGTCGACCGCGAGGAGCTGCTGGCGACCGTCGTTTAACCTCCTCCCGGATTGTAAATAGCCTTGACTCACGCCTTCGGGCCGTAGTCTTATAATGCGATTGGGGACGGATAAAGAATCGCTGAGAGGTTTTAAAATGAGTGCTGAGTTATTGAGCAAAATCATCGAGCGCCGCGCCGTTGTCGGCGTGATAGGCCTCGGGTACGTGGGACTGCCGCTCGCGGTCGAGTTCGGCCGGGGCGGGTTCACCGTCATCGGCTTCGAAGTCGATGAGCCGCGCATCGAAATCATCAACTCCGGCAGATCCTATATCCCCGACGTGCCGACCGATATGGTCAAAGCGCTCGTCGAGCGCAACAAGTTTTCGGCGACCACCGATTTCTCGAGACTCAAAGAGACGGACGCCGTGATCATCTGCGTGCCGACGCCTCTTCGCAAGACCAAAGAGCCCGACATCTCGTACATACTGGCCGCCTCCGAGCAGTTGCGCGCCACTCTGCACTCGCCTCAGCTGATCGTTCTGGAATCGACGACCTACCCCGGGACGACCGATGAAGTGCTGCTCCCGATGCTTGAAGAGACGGGCCTCACCCTCGATAAGGATTTCTACCTGGCTTTTTCACCGGAGCGCGTGGACCCCGGGAATAAAAATTTCCAGACCAACAACATCCCGAAAGTCGTGGGCGGCGTATCGCCCATGTCGACGGAGATCGCTTCGGCGCTCTATCAAACCATAGTCGAGCGGGTTCACAAGGTTTCGAGCGCCCGCGTGGCGGAGACGGCGAAGCTGCTCGAAAATACTTTCCGCTCCGTCAACATCGCGCTCGTCAACGAGATGGCGCAGCTCTGCTATCACCTCGGGATAGACTCGTGGGACGTGATCCAGGCCGCCGCGACCAAGCCGTTCGGCTTCATGGCCTTCTACCCGGGGCCGGGGATAGGAGGCCACTGCATCCCCCTCGATCCGCATTATCTCTCGTGGAAGGCGCGGCTTCACGGCTTTGAAGCCCGCTTCATAGGCCTGGCCGAAGAGGTCAATTCGCACATGCCGCGCCACGTGGTGCAGTTGATCCAGGACGGGCTTAACGAGGCCGGAAAGCCGGTCAAAGGCTCGCGCCTGCTCGTGCTCGGCGCGGCCTACAAGCGCGATATCAACGACGTGCGCGAATCGCCCGCGCTCGGCATAGTCGATCAGCTCATGCACAAGGGCGCGCTCGTCAGCTATCACGACCCTTTCATCCCCCGAATGAACGTGGACGGCAAGGGCGCGCTCACGAGCGTTCCGCTCACAGACGAGGCTCTGAAAGAGTGCGATTGCGCCGTCATCGTGACGGACCACTCCTCGATAGATTACTCGCGAGTCGTGCGGCTGGCCCCGTTCATAGTCGATACGCGAAACATCACGCGCAAGCTGGGCATGCCGGAGCACGAATCGAAGATTATCAGGCTGTAACGGCTCCACGCGCGTCTAAAGCAGGGAGCGCCCGGGCGATATATTGCGATTTGCTTATAAACCCGGGGGGGTATCGCGACACGAATTTAAACCTGTGTTAGATTTAATGTGTTAGATTTAATACGCCCTGGAATCATCGTCTCTCCCATTGAAGTGAGCGGATCGTGAATTTTGCCTAGATCGAGATTCTTAATAATAGCTCTCTTGCTCGTTGCCGCGTCGTGTAGAGGGGAATCTGGCTCACCACAGGTTAGCGCGCGCTGGGCCGCCGGGCCCGATATAGGCAATCTGGATCTGCTCGGGATCGATTTTATCGACGACCGGCTCGGCTGGGCCGTCGGAGACATAGAGCCCGGAGGGAGCACGAGCGGCGCGATTCATCAGACTTCGGACGGCGGCCGGACCTGGGCAAAGGTGGCTAGCACGTCAGAGATATTTGAAGCCGTCCATTTCGTTAGCCCCACCCGCGGCTGGGTAGCCGGGTACGGCGGGAGGATACAGCGTACCGACGACGGCGGGCGGACATGGACCGGGCAGAGGGTCGAGCGCGAAGGCGAAGTGCTCAACGCCATCTTCTTTCTCGACAACCAGCGCGGCTGGGTCGTGGGCGGAAGCGGCGTCATCTTTCGCACGGCCAACGGGGGCGAGACCTGGGAGGTGCTTCCGACGGGCCGGCTCGAAGACCTCTGGGACGTAAAATTTTCGTCCGGCGAGCGCGGCTGGATCGTCGGCGAGGAGGGCTTGATCCTCGCTACCGCCGACGGCGGCAGGAGCTGGGAAGTTCAATCTTCCGGCACTCAGAACGCCCTGTTCGGCCTCGCGGTCACGACTCAGGGTACGGTCGTGGCGGTCGGAGATAAAGGGACGATCCTGCGCAGCGAAGACGGCAAGACCTGGGCTCCGGCGGATTCCAGGACCGGCGCGGCTCTGAACGCGGTCGCGGCGGCAGGCAAGGATGTTTTCTGGGCCGTGGGCGCGAAGGGCGCGACCGCGGGCTCTTCCGATGGCGGGCGCACGTGGAACTCGATCTCTCCCGTATCCAGGCGCGACCTTATCTCGATAGACCTGACGAGCCCTTCGCACGGAGTGGCGGTGGGCTCGCGCGGCTCGATGCAGAGGCTCGAGCCCTGAGGCCGGATCTTACGCTTCGAATATGAGATCCGGGGTTTGAAATATACATGGAGTCAGCTATGTCTATAAGAAGTGTCCGAACCTTTCTTGCGCTCGCGGTCGTGGCTTTTGCCGT
>DATLMR010000020.1:0-8466 GCA_035537555.1 Blastocatellia bacterium | reverse complement strand
AAGGCGGGCACCGGCCGCGCCCGCGCGGGCGCGGCCGGTGCCCTCATCTTATTAGAGACAGGCGTAATCTTTTGTGTTAGTATCCCGACTGGATCGGCTGTTTGCCCGGCAGAACACAACCGGATTCTTACTCTTCTCTGGTAGTAAGCCCCTACACAAGCAGTTATTGAAACCTTGAGCGCGGCCTTAAATCGCACTTCGAATTTGATTGCGGCCTGCCCGCCTCTCTCGATTGTCGCTGCGAGTCCCCTCAAGATTCAGTGAAGTTTTCAGTCGTTGCAGCGCGCGGGGAGCAGGCGAACGTGTGAAGGAGGGTGCGAGATTCGCGGTTTCCCTGGTCAAGGTTGCGCGCGCGAAAAGGAATGAGTTAGACTCGGCCCACGCGGATTGAAAACCCAAGCCACAAGCAAGATACTCAAGCGCCGGCGCTGGCAGATTGAGGGAGAATTAGATGGCAAGCAAAATTTTACTCGCCGATGACAGCATCACTATCCAAAAGGTGGTCAATTTGACTTTTGCCGATGAAGGGATCGACGTCGTCTCCGTCAGCAACGGAGAGATGGCCGAACGTCGTCTGGGCGAAATCAATCCCGACCTTGTACTTGCCGATATTTTCATGCCCGGTAAGAATGGCTATGAGCTTTGCGAATTCATTAAACAGAGCCCTAACTTCCGAGACATACCGGTGATCCTCCTTGTCGGCGCATTCGAGCCTTTCGATCAGGTTGAAGCTCGCAGAGTGCATGCGGACGCTCACCTGACGAAGCCCTTTGAATCGCGCACCCTGGTCGAAACGGTGCGCAGACTCATCACGAGCAGCGGCAAGCGGGTTACGAATCCTCTGGCTTCGCCCGCGCCGACCGAAGAGGAAGCCGAGGAATCGACCCCCCGGCCCGGCTCCTCGGGCGTGCCCGATACACGGCCTCTTCCTCCACCCAGCTTCAACATAGATCTGAATGCGATGAGGGGCGATTGGCCGCCCGCAGAGCAGACGCCGGAAACAAGCGGCCAGCCTTTTCCGGAGGCTCAGTCGCCGTCCGAGCCCGCGCCGATCGATTCGTTCAGGCTTGACGACTCCGTTTTCGGAGACGCGCCGGACGATCCCGCGCTCGATATTCAAATGGGAGCGCCCGCGCCCGAGGGCGACCATGCCTTCAACCCTTCTTCGACTTTCTCGAACGAACACGTCGATGCCCAGGCCCGGTCCGCGGAGGGCCTGGTCTTCGAAGGAGCGTCCGCCTCCGTCGACGATTTTGCGGACCCGTTCGAGAACCTGTTTAACTCCCAGGAGGAGAGCGTCTCTACTGAAGCGCAGGAGGCCCCGGCTAAAGGCGCTCGCCCCGCCGATGCCCAGGATGAAGACCAGTACATGGTCGTCGATTTTGAAAGGACCGACGCGCAGGACCAGGCGGATCGAGGCCTGCTCTCTTTCGACATGAACTCGAAAGGCGCGGCGGACCGGGGACCGGGCGACACTTTTGAATTCACTTCCGAAAAATATACGGCCGACCATCTGGAGGGCGCGACCGACCCGAACCACGTCTCTGCCTCTCCTGCGTTCGACGCCTCATCCCAAAACTTCGAGCTGCCCGGCTCCGGCCTGGAGTTTATCGAGCAGCCGCTCGAAGAGGTTTCGCCCGGCGCGCTCTTCGCGGGCGACGATCCGCTCGGAGACGTATTGATGGGCGCAAGCGTGGAAGAAGAGCCGCAGGTTCAAAGCGCGGAGGCGCAGGAGTCCGAGCCTTTCTCCGTAGAGCAGGCCGATAACCCTCTGAACATAGAAGTCGCTCCCCCGTCGCCGGGGCCCGCCGCTTTTTCATGGGACCAGGGAGTCGATCTGGCCTCGGCCTCAGCAGGCGAGAACGATGCGCTTTCGTTCGAAGAGAATTTTTCGAGCAGCCAGTTCTCCGCGACCGCCGAAGGCCACGAGCCGGAGGCGGCCAGGTACCAGCCCGCCGTCGAGGAACACGCGTTCACCACGGGAGAGATGTTCGATCAAGGGCCGTCGGAAGTTGCGGAGGCCGGCGTCGAGGCTTCGGGCGGACAACAGGACTCCGGCTGGGGGGAGACGAGCACGGGCTTCGAGTTCAGCGATCCCGGCTTTCACCCCATAGATCAGGAGGAGGCCGGGCCTCTGTCGGGGGCTGATGACGCTTTCACGGCCGCTTCCATGTGGTCGGGCCAGAACGCTCGAACAGCTTCGATCGATATCGAAGCGACGGCCGTCGAAGAGCCGCAGCCTGTCGCGTACGACCCGGGCACGGCGAGCGAGGAGGCGAAGAGCGCCCGGCTTTCACCTACGCAGGCACCCACGCAGGGCGCGCCGGAGTCGCAGGGTCGAGCCGAGAGAACGGGACCGGCCGCCCTGGAGCTGTCACCCTCCGTCATCGACGAGATAGTGAGGCGGGTAGTCGCGCAGATGAGCGAATCGGTCGTCAAAGAGATTGCCTGGGAAGTGGTCCCCGATTGCGTCGAGCGAGTAATCGAGAACCTGACCAGAGAATCGCTCTCGAAGAACCGTTAAATTCCCGCTGGAATCACCAATCTGTAATTCATCAAGGGATTGAGAGGTTGACCGATGCCTCTTAATCCCTTTTAATTATTTGTCGGTTCTCAGGCGACGGAAGCAATCCGTTTGAGCCTCTTTTCATTCGCTGCCCCGCGCCTGAAGTCCGATACAGATAAGGCGACGATAACTATATGACCGAAATTCCGAAAGCGTACGAGCCTCGCGATTCCGAGCAGAAGTGGTATTCCTTCTGGAATTCGCGCGGCTATTTCAAGCCCAGAGGCGAAGGCCCCGCCTATTCGATTACCATCCCGCCGCCCAACGTCACGGGCTCGCTCCACATAGGCCATGCCCTCACGTACTCGATTCAGGACGCTCTGATAAGGTGGAAGCGCATGCAGGGATTCGACACGCTCTGCGTCCCGGGCATGGACCACGCGGGGATCGCCACTCAGAACATGGTCGAAAAGCAGCTCCGAAAAGAGGGCCTCACGCGCCAGGAGCTGGGGCGCGAGAAGTTCCTCGAAAGGACCTGGGAGTACGTGAACACTTTTGGAGGGGTGATACTCTCGCAGTTGCAGAGGCTCGGCTGCTCTTTTGACTGGGACCGCACGCGATTCACGATGGACCAGGAGTACGTCGACGCCGTCTACGAGTGCTTCGTGCGCTGGTGGGAGCAGGACCTGATCTATCGCGGGGCGCGCGTGATCAACTGGTGTCCCCGCTGCCTTACGGCCATCTCGGACATCGAGGTCGAGCACGAAGACAGGCCCGCGAAGCTCTATCAAATCCGGTACCCTCTGAAAGACCGGCCCGGCTTCGTCGTGGTGGCCACTACGAGGCCTGAGACTATGCTCGGGGACACGGCGGTCGCGGCCAATCCCGAGGACGAAAGGTATAAAGAGTTATTCGGCGCGACCCTGGTCCTGCCTCTCGTGGGCCGGGAGATTCCTCTAATCGCGGACGACTACGCGAAGCCGGAATTCGGCACGGGCGCGGTGAAGGTCACTCCGTCGCACGACCTCAACGACTTCGAGGCGGGCCTGCGCCACAACCTCCCTCAGATAACCGTGATCGACGAGAGCGGGCGGATGACCGAGGAAGCGGGACCTCGCTACGCGGGCCTCGACCGCTACGCGGCCCGCGCGCGGGTGGTTGAAGACCTGGAGGCGCAGGAGCTGCTCGAAAAGATCGAGGATTACACGGTGCCGACCGCGCTCTGCGCCCGCTGCGGGACCGTCATAGAGCCGCTCCTGTCGGAGCAGTGGTTCGTCCGCATGAAGGAGCTTGCCCGGCCCGCGATCGACGTGGTGAAGGAAGGACAGGTCCGCTTCATCCCCGAGCGATTCGAGAAGACCTACCTCGATTGGATGGAGAATATTCGCGACTGGACGATCTCCCGCCAGCTCTGGTGGGGCCATCGCATACCCGTGTGGATCACCGGGGACGGCGATTATATCGTCGCGCGGTCCGAAGCCGAGGCCCTTGAAAAAGCGAACGGCAGGCCGATCACTCAGGACGAGGACGTGCTGGACACCTGGTTCTCTTCCGCTCTGTGGCCCTTCGCCGTGCTCGGATGGCCTCGACAGAGCGAAGATCTGGAGCGGTACTACCCGACCTCCGTGCTGACCACGGCCCGGGACATCATCTATCTCTGGGTCTCGCGCATGCTGTTTTCCGGCATCTACTTCCTCCACGAATTCCCCTTCCACGACGTGTACATCTACGCGACCGTACTGAACGAGGCGGGGAAGCGCATGAGCAAATCGCTCGGGACCGGGATAGACCCGCTCGAGGTCATCGACATGTATGGGGCCGACGCGCTCAGGTTCGCGCTTCTCGTGCGTGCCGCGCGAGGGCAGGACATCCGCTTCTCCTATGTCGAGAACAACCGGCAAAAGCAGGTGGAAGAGGCGCGCAATTTCGCCAACAAGATATGGAACGCGTCCCGCTTCGTCCTGATGAACCTGGGCGAGGACGTATCGAAGACCGAGGTCAAATGGGTCCCCTCGGACCGGCTGGCCGACCGCTGGATTCTGGCGGAGCTGAACGTGACCATAGACCAGGTGACCCGCGCGCTCGAAGAGTACAGGCTGAACGAAGTGGCCCAGACGCTCTATCACTTCTTCTGGGACGATTTCTGCGACTGGTACATCGAGCTTTCCAAGTCCCTGGTCAGCTCGCCCGAAGATACCGAAGAGACGCGGGCGGCGCGCAGCCGCATCGCCTACGTGCTCGAAACGAGCCTGCGATTGCTCCACCCTCTTATGCCATACCTCACCGAAGAGATATGGCAGCGCCTTCCACATGGCGGCGAGTCGCTCATGATCGCAAGCTGGCCGGCGACGGACGAAGCGCGCGACGACGAGGAGGCGCGCGAGCAGATGCAGACCTTGATCGCTCTGATCACCAAGGTCCGCAATATCAGGTCTGAGATGAATATCCCCGCGTCGAGCAGGATCAACCTCCACCTTGCCACGACCGACCAGGCGGCCCGATCCCTGATCGACGAAAACTCGGATCGGATCAAGCGCCTCGCCCGCGTCGAAGAGATCTCGATCTCCGACAGGCTTCAGACCCGCAAGGGCGAGGCGCGCGACATAGTCGCGGGCATCGAGGTGGCCGTCCCGCTCGAAGGGCTCATCGACATCAAGAAAGAGCGTGAGCGGGTGAGCAAGGAGCTGGCCAGGAAAGAGAACGAAGCGCGGGGGCTCGCGGCGCGGCTCGATAACGACTCGTTTCTGGAGCGCGCGCCCCAGGATGTCGTGCAGCAGGCCCGCCAGCGACACGACGAGCTGATCGCCGAGATCGAGAAGCTGAGGGCCACGCTCGGCTCGCTCGGGGCTGAATGATCGTGATTAGAAAGTCGCGGACCTTTCCGGCTTTCGGAAGAGTGACTAATGGCCATATCTTTTATGGAGCTAGATCCGGGCATCATCTTCTCTTACGCGTCGGACCTCTTGAAGGAAGACCTCGGGCGGGGCGACATAACGACGCAGGCCGTCGTGCGCGGCGGCGCGCGCGGACGGGGGCGATTCCTCGCCAAGCAGGACTTCGTGCTCTGCGGCCTGGAGCTGGCCGAAGCCGTCTTCGCCTCACTCGACGGCGGCATCCAGATCGAGTCCCGCGTCTATGACGGGGAGGTGATCGCGAAAGGGACCGAGTTCGCCACGGTGGAAGGCCCCGCCTCGGTCCTGCTTTCCGGCGAGCGGACCGCCCTGAACCTCTTGCAGCTGATGTCGGGAGTGGCCACCCTTACCAGAACATACGTTGACAAGGTAGCGGGAACGGAGGCCAGGATCGTCGATACCAGGAAGACGACTCCCGGCCTGCGGGTGCTCGAAAAGTACGCGGTCACGGTGGGCGGCGGGTTCAATCATCGCTTCGGACTCGATGACGGCGTCCTGATCAAGGACAATCACATAGTCCTCGCGGGCGGAGTGAAGAGGGCCATAGAGCTGGCCCGGAGGGCCGTGCCCCACTTGATGAAGATCGAAGTCGAGGTTTCAAATATTACCCAGCTGCGCGACGCTTTGAGCGCGGGCGCGGACGTGGTTCTACTCGACAACATGAAGCCCGAAGAGATCCGCGCGTGCGTCAGCCTCGTGCGAGACGAGGATAACGGCACGATCATAGAGGTCTCGGGAGGGGTCAACCTGGAAACGGTCAGAGAGCTGGCCGAATGCGGGCCTGACCTGATCTCCGTCGGAGCCCTCACGCATTCGGCGCCCTCGGTAGATATCAGCATGAAGATCACTCCGCTTTAACGGGTCGAGCCTCGCCCTGATAAAATCTCTTTTTGTTTCCGAATCCGGGTTATATACTCTGGGCTTGCTCGCGGGTAAGGCGAAGATTATGAACTGGAGAGCACGGACCAAACCATATGACTACGAGCGCCAGTAACAAGCGCCTCAAGTACGACCATGCCGAATTCAATGAAGAGCCCGACGAGCGATGCCGGGTGGAGGTGACGTTCAGCTTTGCCGAGCGCAAGATAAAGGCGACCGGTACCGCTGCCTCGAGCGACGGCGGAGCCCTGAAAGCGGCCGCCCTGGCCACTCTCACGGCGGTTGAAGAGGCGGTCGAGAAGCGGTTCTCCTGCAACCTTGCCGACATCGACCACGTGAATGCTTTGGGGAAAGACTTGATCGCCGTTCTGGTAAATGTCGATTTCGAGGGGAAACAGGTGCAGGTCTTCGGCAGCTGCCAGATCGCCGGAAGCGAGATCGACGCGGCGGTCAAGGCGGCCCTCAACGCGACCAACCGCTTCATCGAGCTATCGACCCGGCCTTGATCTCGAAGTCGGCGCGAACGAAATTGACGGATCGATCGCTTTATTCGCCCGCGCGCCCTGCCCGGCCTCTTGAAGATGGTCCTGTTACCTATGGCAAAGCTCGGCTCAGAAGTTCTGCATTTCGATTCCCTCCCTTCCACCAACGATCGGGCGCGCGAAATGGCCTTGGCGGGCGCGGCCGAAGGGACCGCCATTGTCGCGGCTCGGCAGACCGCGGGGCGGGGACGCATGGGCCGCTTGTGGTCGTCGCCGCCGGGCGAGGGGCTCTACCTGTCCGTCATACTCAGGCCGCGAGTCAGGCCGCCGGATGCTTCGGTCATCACTCTGGCCGCCGCCGTCGCCGTCGCCGAGACGCTCTCGGCTGATTTCGGAGCGCGTGCCGATATCAAATGGCCCAATGACGTGCTCGTGGGGGGGCGCAAGATCTGCGGCATCCTGGTAGAGTCGGCCGTCGAAGGCGACCGCATTCAACACGCCGTCCTCGGCATCGGAGTGAACCTTGCGCAGACTGAGTTCCCGGAGGAGATTCGCCGCACCGCGACTTCCCTGCTGATCGAGACGGGAATCAGGGTCTCTCCCCGCGAGGTGCTCGCGCCCTTGTTCGAGAAGCTTGATTTCCGGTATCGCCAGTCGCTCGAAAGCCCCGGGGCCGTGTTAAGCAGATGGGAAGAGCTTTCGAGCTGTGCCCGTGCGTGCCGGGTGCGAATCACATCCTTTGACTCCGTCGTCGAAGGCATCACGCGCGGGCTCTCGGAGAGGGGCGGCCTGATGATCGAATCGAGCGACGGCCGTATCCGAGAGATCCTCTCCGGCGAGGTGAGCCTTACAAGAGCCTGATTATGGATCTTCGGATCCGAGATCGTACAAGAGAGGCGGAAAGCCATGCTGCTCGTTCTCGATGTCGGAAACACGAATACGACCCTCGGCCTTTTTGACGGAGCGGAATTGAAGCATAGCTGGAGGCTTACGAGCGAGCGCCAGCGCACCGTCGATGAGTACGGCATCATGTGCCTGACGCTATTGCAGCTCGCGGGCCTGCGGCCGGGCTTGATTACGGAGATCGTGATCTCTTCCGTCGTCCCCCCACTCGACTTCACGCTGAATAAGATGGCCGAGGTCTACTTCGAGATCAAACCGCTCTTCATCGACGCCGCCAATTCCGGCATGCCCGTGCTCTACGACGACCCGCAGGAGGTAGGCCCGGATCGAATAGTGAACGCGGTCGCCGCCTTCGCCAGGTACGGCGGCCCATGCGTAATAGTCGATTTCGGGACCGCGACGACGTTCGACGTGATCTCGGGGGCCGGGGAGTACCTGGGAGGCATCATCTGCCCCGGCATTCAAATCTCCGCCGACGCCCTCTTCCAGCGCGCGGCGCGGCTGCGTCGAATAGAGATTCGCCAGCCCTCCCGCGTCATCGGTACCAACACGACCGCAAGCGTCCAGTCGGGCCTCTATTACGGAAACGTGGGCCAGGTCGACGGCGTGATCGAGCAGATTATCGGCGAGCTCGGCGAGCGGCCTCGCGTCATCGCGACCGGCGGGCTCGCCCCTCTCATCAGCAAGGGCTCGCGCCATATAGAAGCCGTCGAGAACGACCTGACTCTGGAAGGGATGAGGCTGATCTACGAACGACAGGCCGGGGGGCAATCGAAGGGGTAAT
>DATLMR010000019.1:0-20128 GCA_035537555.1 Blastocatellia bacterium | reverse complement strand
GAAAGACTCGGCCCCATAAAGCCGCAGATCCCCGGAGCGCGGGCGTTGTCTTCCCCGCGCTTCGGGGAGGCGGCTTCGGATCTAAACTCCTGGCCCCGGGGCGGCCTGTTTCAGGCCATCCTTTGCCCCCTGATTGGCCAGCTCCGCCCTGCTGATTGCCGCCTTCAGAGCGAGCCCTTCGCTTTCTCCCTTCACTCCTGTCTCAAGAGAGCGGAGAACCAGCAAGTGCCTGTCGGTCGCGTCGCGAAGCGTTACGAGCGCTTTGGGCAGAGCCGAGCTCTTCGGATTGCGTTCGTGCGCGTCTTCGAGCTTGGCCATGGCTTCGTCTATGGTCTTGCTGTAATGCTGAAGTAGCTGGACGCGGGTAAGCTTCGGAAGCGCTCCCCAGTTGCGGACCTCCTTGTCCGCCTTTTCACGCGCTTTCTTATCCTCCGAATTCAACTGAGAATCGGCCCCGGTCCCCGCGAGCGCCTCAAGGCGCCTGTCGGCGATCTTCATGAAGACTTTGATGCGATCATCCGCTTTCTGCGCCTGTCTCACCAGATCGTCTTCCTCTTCGGTCATGTAATCTCCGGGAACCTGCGGAGGAGTACGTGATACAGGCGCGAAAAAAGAGATGCTCATCAACCGGCCCGGCTGGCCGGAGCCGTCCTTCTCCGGGGCCTGCTTTTCAGGCTTCTTCTCCTTCGCGGGATCGTCGAGAACCTCTCCCGACGCGAAGGTCTCATTCAGCGCCTGTACTCGCAACTGCTTCGCCTGGGTGATTGCCCGCGCCGCGAACGCAGCCCGCTCCGGCGGGAAGAGCCGGATCATATTGTCGAGGGTCCGGAGCTGTTTATAGAGCCTCTGCTCGATCTTCTTCGCCAGGCTCCTTTTCGAGCCCTGCTGGGAGAAGGCGAGGAGGGTCGCCTTTGAGACCGCTTTGCTGAAAATATCCATCTCTCGTTCGGCGTCGCCGATCTTCCCCTCTTTGGTGTATGCATAGGCCAGATCGATATGGGCGTCGGATATGTCGAGATAAGTCTCGACCAGCTTTTTGGGATTGCGAGACTCGGTCAACAGGGCGCGCTCTTCCTGGGTGATCAGCTTTTCAAGCGGCGTCGGATCGACCGGGAGCGGGGGGGTATTGTCCTGGGCAAGTCCCGTTATTAAGAGCAGCAGAATAACCGCCGGCGGAAAGGCCAGCGGCCGCCAGCCGCTAAAAGCGGTCGCTTTCGAATTGTTCGCCTCCCGGTTATTCATCTTCCCTTTCCCTTGCTTTGCTTGCTGGCCGGTACGCACTTCTTCTCTTTTATGAGCCTCTGCAACGTCCCCGAGCGAAGGCCGGCTTCTTCGAGCTCGCTCTTGAGCGAAGAAGGATCGGCCCGGCGCATGAACTCCTGGTACGCGCGGACCGCCTGCTCGCAGTCGCCCATCTTATCGAGCGAAATAGCCAGAAAGTAATAGCTCGCCGCAATCTCCGGCCGCGCTTTTATCACCCAGATGAACTCGCGGGCGGCCAGCGGATGTTGATTCAGCTTGAATAATGCGGTGGCCAGGCTCGCGTGGGCCGGATAATTGTCCGGCTCGCGCCTGATCGCATCATTAAGAACGGGCAGGGCGGCTTCATATTGCATCGAGCGAAGGTAAGAAGAGCCGAGTTGCGTGCGCGCCCTGTTATCCTTCGGGTCCAGCTCGACCGCGCGGCGATAATAGGCGACCGCCGCACCGGGATTCTCTTTGAAATTAAGGTCGCCTGCGAGGGCGAGCAAAACGGGATCGTTCGGGCGGGAGGATAGGAGCGGCTCGATCTCTTTCAAGGCCTCTTCGGGCTGATTGTTTTCGGCCATGGTCCGGGCCAGCTCGACGCGGGTCGCGAAATCTTCGGGCTTCTCTCTCAACAGGGCGCGGTAAACCTGAATCGCCGCCTGGTATTGCCCCGCCCGCGAGTGGAGCTGTGCGATCTTCATCGCGAGCTCCCGCGAAGGCTGAGTCCGGTAGGCAACGGACAGGTCCTCCGTCGCGCCGGCCACGTCGCCTTTGATCTCACGCACGCGCGCCCGGCCCTCGCGCGCGGTCGCATTGTTCGGATCGGAGGCAAGCGCGCGCCCGAACTCGGAAAGGGCTTCGTCCTGCTTCCCCGTCCTATCGAGCGCCACGCCGAGCAGGGCGTGCGTGAACGCGTCCGCCTCACCTGATTCGACGGCTGCCCTCAACTGATCCGCGGCCGTGGCGGGGTCCCCGTTCTTGAGTAAGGCGCTTGCATAAAACATGCGGACGCGAGGGAGCTTCGGGTCCAGCTCGACCGCCCGTTTAAACTCCTTGACCGCGTCCGAGGTCTGCCCCCGGTCGAGCAAGATCTGCCCAAGAGCCCGATGCGCGCGCGCGAAAGCGGGGTCAAGGTCGATGACTTTTCGCAGGTCGTTCTCTGCGTCGGCTTCGCGGCCGAGGCCCATAAGGGCGACGGCCCTCTGATAATAGGCCTGGAACAGCGCGGGGTCCGAACTGATCGCTTCGGTATAATAACGAATGGCCGCGCCCCCGTCTCCGCGCTCCTGCGCATTTTGTCCCTGCTCGAAAGCGGCCATGGCAGCCTGTTTCGCGTCGCCCTGGCGCTTTACCTGGCCCGCGGCATTTGATGGGACGAAAGCGGCGAGAGACAAAAAGAGTGATAGGAAGATGCCAAGCATGCGGTTAAAACCTCGCCAATCATCATAGCAGGGGCCGGGGGCCGGAGGCCAGTTTACGGAGAAACGCCCGCGCTCGCGGCGGCCGGTCCCTAGCCGGCCCCGGCTCCCTGCCCCCTGCCGCCCAATGCCCGCCTTCCGACCATGTACTTGAACAGACCTACCGCGAGAAGTCCCAGCACGCTGAGAATCATCAGGTTGGAGCTTGTAATGAAGGCGGGCTCGCCGACTGAGCGGAAATTCACGGCCTCATCGAGCAGGAAGTAGGTCAGATAGAGCACCCACGCGGCGGCGAATCCGCGAGTCCGGTAAAAGTAGACGACGATGAGAGTCCCGAGCGTCACCGTCGCGTAATTGACCAGCAGGACCGGGATATTGGTCTGCTCCAGATCGAGCCCCATCAAGCCCGGCAGCAAGGCCGGGAGCAGGGTGGCGAGAAATTTGTTCTTGACTACCCTCTCGACCGCCTCGGTCAAGAGGACGATGAGCGAAACGAGCAGAAGCGAGGCGATCAGGGCCAATACCAGTGTGATGAAGGGATTCTCTCGCTCTATCGTATCTACGATGTCCGTGATAGTAGGCAGGTAACCCGGAAAAAGCGGCAACAGCGTCTCCAGAGTGTGCACGACTCCGGTGGCGACCACTCCGCCGATTACTCCCTGAATGAGCGAGGCCGAAACGTATTTCGATGTCACGCGGCCTTCGGCCAGGTGGTCCGCGCCGTACAGCCGCTCGGGATACTTATCGCGCAGCCATTCGAAAAAGCCCGCGAAGGCCGGGTAAAAGGCGACCGCGCCGACCACCGTAACGATCAACCCTCCGGCGATGTCTTCTATTCCCCCGCTGGAGGCCGAAAGGTAGATGACGAATACGCCGCCCGCGAAGAGCCCGCACACTGCCATCGGGAGCTTTCGGCGAAGGGCGTCCCACCTCCTCGTCCTTACCAGGAAGACCACTCCCAGGCAATACGCGGCGAGAATAGTCAGGATGATGATCGCCGCCTGCAGGCGCCTGATGAAGGAGAGCAGCTCGCCGTGAGCGTCGGGACCGGGCGCCTGGGGCGCTTCAAGCGCGCGGCTCAAGGTCGTAACCCTCTCTCCCTGCAACACGACCCGCACGACGCGATTCTGGCCGTAGACGGGATTCGGGTCGCGCCAGGTAATCTCGGAGACTCCCGGCGGATTCGACCGCTTGATGAATTCGAGGTCGAACGCGCCGACATCGATCCCGAGCAGGGACTGGACGGCCCGGGAGGCTACCTCTACGGCCCGTGACTGCTCGGGGCTCTCCGCGTCACCCCGTTCGAGGGGAGGAGTGGTGAAGCTCGTGAGCCGGCCCCGCGAATCGATCGAGAGCAGGACTTCTCCCGGCTTGAGCCTTGCGTCATAGCCCTTGAAATCTCCTTCGCCCGGTCTGACGTAGGCGATCCTCCAGGCCGCGGCATACCCGCCCTGAATCGCCTCGCGGACGCGGACCTGCCCTTCGCTCCGCGCCACCTCTTTCAAGTCGAGATCGGTAGCCTGGAAAGCTATGTGACTCTCCAGGCCGGAGGTGTCGTACCCGAACCCGCCGCAAATCTCGCGCGCCTTGTTGAGCGCGGCGACCCTCGGCGTTTCGACCTTCAGTTCCGACCCCACGTTGGAGTAGCGGAAGGCCGGCCAGATCACGATGAAGCTGAGCGCCGCCAGGACGGATAAGGTCAGGCTGCCTTTCGTAAACCGTGTGACGCGGGTAACTCTCGGGTCGTCGTCGGGGAGCGCGAAGTGATAGAGAGCTGTCTTCAGAGGGATCTTTTCGGTCATCCCTCCGGCGATGAAGTCGCTGCTCTCGGGCTTTTTCTCGACCGTCGTGTGTGTCCCGCTCCTCAGGTCGCGCACCAGCTCGCGTAAATCTATTGCGACCTCTTTTATCGACTGGTAGCGCGCCTCCGGGTCTTTGGCCAGGGCTTTGCGCGCGATTCGCTGTAGCTCGGAGGGGCAGCTCGGGTTCAAGCCAGTGATCGGAGGGGCCTCGGCGTAAACGATCCTGTGCATAGTATCGATGAGCGAATCGCCCTCGAACGGCTTACGGCCGGCGGCGACTTCATAGAGGATGCACCCGAAGGAGAATATATCCGACCTCTGGTCGAGGGGCTTGCCTTGCGCCTGTTCGGGGGACATGTAATTGGCCGTGCCCATCACGACTCCGGACCGGGTCTTCTGCGCGGCGGCTTCGTTCTCATCGCCGAGCGGCCGCGAAGGCTCGACGAGCTTGGCAAGGCCGAAATCCAGGATCTTCGCGAAGCCATCGCGAGTAATCATGATGTTGTCGGGTTTCAAATCCCTGTGAATGATTCCCGCCCCGTGCGCTTTAACCAGCCCTTCCGCGACCTGTATCATGTATTCCAGCAGCCGCTTCAGATCGACCTTCTCTTCGTGTATCTTCGTCCGAAGCGTATGCCCGTCGATATACTCCATCGTGATGTAGTGAATCCTGGATGGCGTGACGGGCTCGGCCGGCAGGGTCTTGTCGAACTCCGAGCCCGAGTTCGAGTCGGCAGAGATTTCGGAGAGCAGTTTCGTCCGGAGATTCGATTCAGACTCCACCTGCCCGATCTCATGGATCGTGACTATATTGGGATGATTGAGGGCGGAAGCGGCCTTCGCCTCCTGGACAAATCTCCTGACGCGGTCCGGGTCCCGAACCAGATCGGCCGGCAGTATCTTCAGGGCGACATAACGGTCAAGGCTCGTGTCGAGAGCCTTGTAAATCTCGCCCATTCCGCCCACGCCGATCTTGCTCACGATACGATAATGAGAAATGGTTTGTGAAATCACTTAGCCTCTACCTCGGGGCGCCGGAAGCCGGCTTCGCTTTTGAAGGAGGCGGAACTTTCGGCAGGAGCCCCGGCTTTACCAGCCCTTCTATCGGCTTCCCTTCGGCCGCCGGGAAGATCAGGTTCAGCAGGCCGGCTCCGGTCGGGCCTATGTCTATCATCCTGACCAGGGGAGCCCGGGCTCCCACGCGGGCTCCGGCGCCGTAAATGATAAGCGAGGACCGCATCTCCGCGCGCGAGGGGAGCTGCCCGTGGGTCCCTTTGTACCCGGTGCTGGGTCGAACATCCTGGCCGCCGAAGACGCCCTCGAACACGAAGCCCGGCGCGGCGTCGAGCATCAGGAGCGCGGAGGGGATGGCTCCGAGCCTTTTCAACTGGTCCTGGTTCAGCACGCGATTTACGGGGCTGTTATTGCGCGCGGCCACGTCGGCGAAGAGCTTCGCGACTCTGGCAGCCGTCTCTTTATCGTTCGGGTCCTTCAAGACAATCGCGCACGAGCCTCCCGAAGGCCACGCGGCGGCCTTCCAGTCCGTCGGTTTACCCGAGGCGTCGAGCGTTATCATCTTCTCTTTGACCAGCAGCACGTTCGGATTGAATCTCTTCTCTACGGGCGCGAATCCGTGGTCGGACACGATGAAGAAAGTCGTCTGCTCGAATATCCCGGCCTTGCGCGTCGCTTCGATTATGCGTGCGATATAACCGTCCTGGCGCTCGATTACCCGCATCGCTTCCGGGGAGCGGGGGCCGAACTTGTGGTGCGCCGTGTCGAGATCGACCAGGTGGATGAGCATCAGGTTGGGTTTGTAAGCGGTTATAACGAACTCGCTGATGGCCGTCCGGCGGGCATCCGTGCTCGCGTCGCCGGAGGATTTGGAGGTCGAGGCAAGCGCCTTTTCAAGCAGGCCCGGCGTCGAGTATTGGATGGATCGCTTAGGCGTGGGCGACATCTCTGCCGGGTCCCAGATTTCAGGCACGAGGTAATCGATCTCCGCCCCGACGGTGACGGGCCATCCGACGGCGGCCGTCGATAGGCCCGCCTTCCCGGCAAGGGTCCAGAGGGTCTCCGATTTCAAATCTTTCGAAAAGAAGTACCACTCTTTCGTCTGCGGGGCGGGCGGGGCTTCGAAGATGCGGTTCTGAACGATGCCGTGCGTGGCCGGGTGGACCCCTGTCACGAGGGTCGTATGCGCGGGATAGGTCACCGAAGGATATACTCCCTCGACCCCATCGGCATACGCGCCGCCGAGTTTCAAGTGGACGAGGGTCGGCACCTTGAGGCCAAGTTGCGCGGGCGACGTGTAATACTCAGGCACGAGCCCGTCAACGGAGATCATAATGACGTGCGAGTCCGTTCTTGGCGCGGCCGTCTTCGCGAGCGGGACCGCGAGCAGAAGCGCGAAAGGCAGGAAGGCAGCAAAGTATCTCCGCGAGCCGTATTTCATGATTTAGTCTTCCAGCTTCAGTTCCCGGGAAGAAGCCCGCCCCTGTTCGCTTCACAGATCGACGCCGAGGCCGTCTCTTCCAATTATCACCTGGCCTGAGAATTCCTTTTTCAGCTCGGCCGCGAGCGCCGCTTCATCGACAGGGAAATAGAAATGGGTGACGAGGAGGCGTGAGACTTTCGCCCTCTCCGCCAATCGGGCGGCGTCCCGAATCGAGAGATGCCGAACGCCTTCCTTCCTCTCGCGAAACGAGCATTCGGATACCAGGAGGTCCGCGCCCGAGAAGAATTCCGCCAGCCCCTCATCGTAGCTCGTGTCGCCCGTATAGCAGATCGACCGCCCTTCGCTCTCCACTCTCACGGCGAGGCTCTCTTCGGTATGAGGCGTCTTTGCGACCGAGAGGTAGCTGTCCGGCGCTAATTCGATTCGATCTCCCGGCGCGACATTACGAACCTCGACAGGAAATTTCGGCGTGAAGAGGTCTTCGCCGAACGCCTGCTTCAAGCCGCCCGTAACACGTCCAAGCGAGTGCGCCCCTATCAGTGCGAACGGGGCGGACCGCTCATCGCGCAGGGCGTGCTTGAAGGCGAAGAATAAAGAAGCGAGCTCCCCCACGTGATCGACGTGAAAATGGCTGACGAACAGGTGAGACATCTCTCGCCAGGGCAGCCCGTAACGGTCGAGCGCGTGAAGCGTTCCCGCGCCGCAATCGAGCATCAGGCGGAGTCCGCCCGATTCGATAAAATAGCCGGAGGAGTTCCGCGCTCCATCGGGAACGGCGGTTCCCGATCCCAAAATCGTCAGTTTCATACGAGTAGCTTTCCTGCCGCGCCGCACGCGACCGGCTCACTGTTCCGGTCCGAAACCCGGCCTTTTTAGAACTTCCTCAAAGCCGTCTCTTCGATTTGACCCAGAATTGTACCACGCCTGCGCGCGGCGGCGCACCGCGGACCTTGTTGACATTCAGGCCCGGCATCTTCTAGCATCGCACAAGTCCGCGCATATCGATCAAACTCCGCCGGTTAAAGGAAATATGACGGCATCGCAATCAGACAATTATGAAGGTGGCACTCGATCCGAGGCCCTGCCGCGCGCGGGCGTCGTGATGGCCATACTCTTTATGATCTTCTTCCTGGGCACGAGCGATAATCAAATGATCTCCCCGCTTCTGCCTCTCATCGCTCGCGAATTCGGTCTCGAAGTCGGAGCGGTCGGCAAGTTCATAGGCCCGGCCTACGCGCTTTCCGCGGCGACCGCCGCGCTGATAATCGGTCCTATCTCGGATAAGTACGGCCGGCGCAGATTTCTCCTTTATGCCTCGCTCGTATTCGGGGCCTCCCTGCTCGCGGTACTTTTAATAAAGGACGTGCGAGTGCTTGCGCTCACGCGGGTATTCACGGGCCTGGCCGCCGGGACGTTTTCAACCTGCTCCATCGCCTACGTGGCCGACTACTTCCCGTACAAGCGGCGAGGCGTGGCGATGAGCGTCGTCCAGGCGGGCCTGTTCGCGGCGCTCGTACTGGGAGTGCCCCTGGCCTCGCTCGTCGCGCAGTGGGTCGGGTGGAGGTCGAGCTTCGCCTTATTCGGCCTCGTCTCGACTCTCGCCTTTCTTCTGGTCGCTTTCGTGCTGCCGGAGGATAAGCCCCCCAGCGCGGCGCACGATCTATCCGACAGGGTGGCGCGGAGGTTCGACAACATCAGGATCGTCTTCGAGAGCCGCGAATCGGTCGCCTCGATCTTCGCGGCCTTCTTCGTTTCGGCGGGCTTCGTCGGATTCATCTTCTACATAGGGTCGTGGCTGAGCCGGGACTTCCGCCTGACCACCGGTCAGGTCAGCATCTTCTTCGTCCTCGTCGGACTCGCCTCGCTCATCGGCTCCTTTACGGCGGGGCCGATTGCGGATAGAGTCGGGAAGCGGGCCGTGTCGATCATCAGCACGATTCCGCTCGCGGTTATGTTGATCCTGATCCCCCGGCTGGGCTGGGGCATTCCTCTCTTCGCATGCCTGCTGGTCGCGACCCTGGCCTTTGCCTTCCGGCAGGGTCCGCTCCAGGCGCTTGCGACGGAGCTGGTCCCGCAACACGCGCGTGGCGCGCTCGTTTCGGTCCGCAATACGGCCTCGCAGATTGGGATCGCTCTATCGACGTTCGTGAGCGGTTTTCTGTACAGCTCATCGGGATTCACGGCTGTGGGCCTCTTCAACGGCCTCGTCTCGATCTGCGCCGTGGCTTGCATTTTCCTGATGAGGGAGCCGCCTCAATCGTCGTTACGCGAGGACTGAGCGGTTCGGGTGAGTTAAATACGCGCTTGTCGATCCGAGCGATTTGGCTATTTGAATATAAATCGATAATCTTGATTGAGGCTTGTAAGAGATCATCTATGAGGTAACAATTCGTGATCAGACTTCTTAGCATCAAGAGCTTGCTGGTTTTCGCCATAGCACTTTGCGGAGCGTGCGCGCCGGCTCCGACCATGATCGAGCCGAGCAGCAGTCCGGCGCCGTCCAGAAGCCCGGGACCGCCGGGCAGCACTCTCCCGCAGGTGACGCCCCCGGCCGGAATGTCGGGCTCGGCTTCGGCCCCCGGCGAGTTACAATTTAAAGCCCCCCCGTCGTGGGTGAAAGAGCAACCGACCTCCAGTATGCGGAAGGCGCAGTTCCAGGTGCCGCGCGCAGAAGGCGACGCGGAAAACGGGTCGCTCGCCATCTTTTATTTCGGGCCGGGCCAGGGAGGGTCGGCTCAGGACAACCTCGGCCGGTGGATTGCCCAGTTCGAGCAGCCAGACGGCAGCTCCTCGAAAGATAAGGCCCGGACGAAATCTATGACCGTCAACGGCTTGAACGTAAGCCTGCTGGACCTGACCGGCACCTACACGGCGGAGATGAATCCCGGAGCGGGCGACCGGCAGAACAAGCCTCAATCGCGCTTGCTGGCTGCCGTCGTCGAGACTCCGAAAGGGGCATACTTCGTGAAACTCGTCGGCCCGATCAAGACCGTCGATAGATCCGAGCCCGACTTCATGGCTTTCCTGAACTCATTAGAGTACAAATAGCGATCGCTCTCTATGAACCCAACAGCCGCACCCGAAACGATTGGCCCCTCGTCTAAAGGAGGCGGCGCAAAGCCCGCTCCCCGCAGGTGGTGGCGGATCGTCAGGCGATTGATCTTCTCGATCTTGATAATCGCCGCCCTCCTTCTATTCGGAGCCTTTCCCTTCTGGCTCTCCGCCATCGTAACAGGCGCAAGCACCCGTTCGATGGACAGGGCCTTGACGGAGACCCCGGCGACATTCGGCGCTAAATACAAAGATGTCGAGTTTCAGACGGCGGATGGAGTCAAGATAAGCGGATGGTACCTGCCGAGCGCCGGTAAAGGCGTTACGATCGTCTATTCGCACGGCCTGTTCCGCTCGCGGCGCGAGCTGCTCGAGAGGGCGATGGACCTTTGCAAGCGCGGGTATGGCGCGCTCCTTTACGACGCGCGCAATCACGGCGAGAGCGGTCCGTCCCGCGTCAGCCTCGGCTATTTCGAGCGGTACGACGCCGAGGCCGCCGTCAGGTATTTGCGCGAAGTAGAGAATTCGAAGGACCGCGTGGTACTCTTCGGGATTTCACTCGGCGCGGTGACGGCGTTGCGCGCGGCGGCGGAAACGCCCGAGGTCGCCGCCGTGATCTCCGACAGCTCGTTCCTCTCCCTCAAGGACACGACCGATCATCACGTCCGCCTCTTCCTCCGCCTCCCCCCTTTTCCCATCGCCAACGAGACGAGGTTCTTCATCGAGCGGCGCGCGGGCTTCGACGGAGACGAGCTGGACGCTCTTGAAGCGGTCAAGAACCTGCGAGACCGGCCCGCCCTTTTTATAACCGGGGCGGAGGATAGAAGGATGCCTCCCGACATCGCGCGAAGGCTCTTCGAGGCTTCTTCGAGTCAGAAGAGCGGCCTGCTGGTCGTCGACGGCGAGGCCACGAAGGTCCACGGCCACGCCTACCAGGCGGACCCCAGACTCTACGTGGATCGAATCGATCAATTTGTCGCCGCCGCTTTGAACGATTGAACCGGCCGCGAGGATCATAAAACGTCGGAACCGTGTCAGAGGCACGAAACTAAATGGAAGAAGATCCGCTGTTTGACGAAAAGGTTTATGATGTCGGACCCCGCAAGAGAAAGGTCTGGCGCTATGTTGTCATCGCGTTGCTGGTAGGCCTGTTCCTCTACGGCACCGAATTCCTGCAGATATACATCGACTCGCTCTGGTTCTCATCTCTCGGCTATGGAGAGGTCTACTGGTACAAGTTCCGGCTCGGAGGTCTCCTCTTCTTCGGCTTCCTGCTGCTCACATTCCTATTGATGCGCCTGCCCTTCTTCGCCTTGAGCAAAGCCCTGCCGCAACTCTCGGAGCGGCCGCGCGTGCGCCTCGCGAGCGTGGATGATCTGAAGGAGATCAATTTCCTGCCGCTCGTCTATCGCCCCGGCGTCTGGATCATCTCGGGGCTGGTGGCCGTATTGTTTGCGATTAGCATGAGCGGCTCGTGGCCCGTCTACGCGCTTTACTTCAACTCTTCAAGCGCGGGTTATGCGGACCCGATCTTTAACAAGGACGTGAGCTTTTATCTCTTCAAGCTCCCCGCCCTTTCGCTCATCTCAGGATGGCTCGTGACTATCACTTTGCTCCTGTTCGTGATCATCACGGGAGTCTCGGCTTATACGTGGTACATCGAGCGGGTCACGGGGTTCGGCTCGACGAGCACGGGCAGGAAAGCCCCGGCAGCGGTGAGCCTGGCCGGGGCCTTCTTCGCGCTGGCCCTCGCCTACAGCACATACCTGGGCCGCTACGACCTGCTCGATTCCGTACACAAGATGTTCACGGGGATGGGCTACACGGAGGCCAATTACGTGTTGCCGGGGATGGGCGTGCTGATCGCAGCCTTGATCCTGGCCGCCGCCGTCCTCGCCGTCAACGCCTTCGCATGGCGCAGGTGGCGCACGGTTTTGTATATGGCGGGCCTTGTCGTCGCGGTCTGGGCGATTGCCGTCCTGATCGTCCCTCAATCACTCCAGACCCTTTCGGTCCATCCGAACGAGCTTTTGAAGGAGACCCCCTACATCAACCATAATATCGCGATGACGAGGCGCGGGTTCGCGCTCGACCGGTTCGAAGAGAAACCATTTCAGCCCGCTCCGACCTTTACGTCCCAGCAGATTCAGACGAACGAAAAGACGATGGACAATATAAGGCTGTGGGACCCGCACGTGCTTCAATCGACCTTCACCCAGTTCCAGGTTATAAGGCAGTATTACGAATTCCGAGAGCCGGACATCGACCGCTACGTTTTGAACGGCGACCTCAGGCAGGTGATGATCGCCGCGCGAGAGATGAACGTGCAGCAATTGGAGGAGCAGTCCCGTAACTGGATCAACCAGCACCTCATCTATACCCACGGCTATGGAGTCGCGATGAGCACGGTCAACGAGTTCACTCCCGAAGGCTCGCCTCGCCTGCTGCTCAAGAACATGCCCGTCGAAAGCGAAGTGCCCGAGCTTAAAGTCACCCGGCCTGAGATCTACTTCGGCGAAGTCTCCAACCAGCATGTCTATGTCGGGACAAAGCAGCCGGAATTCGATTACCCCGCGACGGGAGACACCGTCACCTATAACGCCTACGAGGGAGAGGCCGGGATCCCGGTCGGAGGGATGCTGCGGAAGGCGGCTTTGTCACTCTATCTCGGGGACGGCACGAGCCTCCTCCTTTCCGATTACATCGACGCGAACAGCCGCGTTCTCATTCGCAGGAACGTGATGGACAGGGTCCGGCAGGTGGCGCCTTTTCTGATTTACGAAGACAACGCCTACATCGTGATCAACGATGAAGGCAGGCTGTTCTGGATAATCGACGGCTTCACTTTCTCGGATCACTTTCCGTACTCGGCCAGTTATAACGTGGCTAACCGCAACGTCAATTATATTCGGAACTCGGTCAAGGCGGTCGTCGATGCCTACAACGGGGCCGTCACGTTCTACGTCTACGATGGCGAGGACCCTATCATCAGATCGTACCAAAAGATATTCCCTTCACTGTTTCGGTCGAACGAAGAGATGCCCCCTGACCTGAAGGCCCACATACGCTACCCGGATCTGCTGGTAGGAGCGCAGGCGCGCGCTTACACCCTCTACCACACGGACGACGCGCAGAATTTCTATAAGCGGGAAGACGTGTGGTCGCTCCCCACGGTCGATCCGGGAGCCGATCAGGACGCGAAACCCAATTTCATGGAGCCGTATTACGTGCTGATTCAACTGCGGCAGGAAGGCTCTGACCGGCTTGAGCTCGTGAGCATTCTGCCTTTCACCCCAGCCGGTCCCCGAAATAACATGATCGGGTGGCTCGCGGCTCGAAGCGACGGCGACAAGTACGGACAGACCCTCGTTTACACCTTCCCGAAAAACCTCAACATCGCCGGGCCTGCTCAGATCAGGGCGCGCGTCAATCAGGACCCGCAGCTCTCTCAATTGATGTCGCTCTGGGACCAGAGGGGGTCGCGGCTCTTGCGCGGGAACCTCCTGGTGATGCCGATCGGAGACTCGATCCTCTACATCGAGTCTTTCTATCTCGCGGCTGCCACGAGTCAGATACCGGAATTGCGCCAGGTCGCCGTTGCCACGCAGGACAAGCTGGCGACGGGAAGAACTCTCGACGAGGCCCTTCGAGGGCTCTTCGGAGAGATCTCCACGCAATCCGCCCCTGTTGGCGGCCAGCAGGCTCAGGCGGGGCAGCGGTCTCCCGTTCAGCAGCAAGCGCCCCCTGGTCAGGGCGCGGCCCCCCCCGCGCCGGCGGCCGGCGACTTCGACCGCCTCGCCCAGCAGGCGGCGCAGCTCCTAAACGACTATGAGCGGCTGACATCGCAAGGAAAGCATTCGGAGGCGGGACAGAAGCTCGACCAGTTGAAACAGACCTTGAATGAGCTGAGCCGCCGCAGAAGCGGCGGGTGAGCGTAGCGACGAGCGTATCGGGGACCGGGCGCGTACAGGCGAAGTACGCGCCCCGGTCCGTCACCAATGCATTGGGCACGTCGGGCTCTACCGGTTTGGCGAGGGAGCTACCGACCCGCAAAGCATCCAAGTAAAATAATCTCGACGCCCTGGAAACTATATAAAATTTTCCTCGCCCGATACGCAAACCGATTCGACGCGCCGGTGGAAGAGGCGTGCGAATACCGGACAGGTCGCGCCCGGCTTTGATAAAAAGACGGGCTTTCGCCCCCTCCAGCCCCCAAAATCGCGGCTATCCTTGAAGACGTAAAGCTTCGTGTAATGAAATTCACTTCAAAAGGGATGCCGGGAACAGGGTTTGCTCGATTGACGCTGAAGGTATCACAAAGGTCATTGATCGTTCCGAATTAATCCACCCTTTCCTCCCCAAATACTAACAAGGAGAGGTGCAATAGTGGTCGAAAAAGAGATATCCGTGCTGATAGTCGAGGATGACGACGAATCTCGAAAGATGATGTGTACGCTGCTCGAAACGGTTTTCGATCTTGGGCTGGTTACAAGTTCCGCTTCAAGCGCCGAGGAGGCGATGAAGAAGATGGAAGCGTGTCGATTCCACTTCGTTATCGCCGACATAAATCTGCCCGGGGTTTCGGGGCTTGAGCTTTGCCAGCAAATACAGCAAACATACCCGATTACCCCTGTGATCATAGTCTCCGCAATGTCTGAGATACGTTATGCGATCGAGGCGATACGGCGACGCGCTTTCGACTATCTGGTGAAACCGATCAACGTGCCGATGCTGAAAGAAGCCATCGAAAGGGCGATCAAGTACCAGGAAGTGGCGATGAAGCGATACTACTGCGAGCAATCGATACAGGAGGACATTCACGACCTGATGCTGCTCGACCATAAACTCCGGCAGGTATCACAGCCGAAACGGGCGTTGGCGTCGCGGCTCATGGATTAGGCGCGGAAAGGCCGGGGATTGAGATTGCAGCATCGAATCTCTTGATGACACGAAAAAGGCAGCGGCCGCGTGAGCCGGGAGATACCCGCGGAGCCGGGCTTTTTCGCTCAGGCACGGCGGGGCTTGTGCGGCCGCACGCGCAACGTGATCTCGGAGCGGCTCCTCCGATTTAATGAATGCGATCAGTGGGCCCGCAGGGCACGGGCCACGAGCCCGAGGCCTCCGGCAAGCAAGACCAGCATCACTATCGTATTGTAGAGGCTGGTAGGCTGAAAATAGATCTGGAGATTCATGATGATCCCCATGAAGATGATTATGATTCCGACAAACAAGAGGAGCCATCCGGGGATTGATCGGCCGTTATAAAACAGGAGCCCGATGCCGAAGATGAGCGGCAAGAGTGACAGCCCGAACGCGTTATAGCCCCAGAAGCTCCAGTATCCACTCGTCACCGTGACGCGGCTCGCCAGCAGGTACGCCCCGGCGATGGCCATTCCCAGGCCGATCAGAAATTCCAGGATCCCTCCCCGCGTGCCGCCGGCTCCTTCCCATTTCGGTCTGTCTTCTTCAGTCTCCATATATCATCCTGAGAACGCATTTCTGCTTCCGATTTTCATTGCTCCACCGTCACCTTAAATTGGAAGAGGTGATTCCGCAACATGAAAAGGTAAATTATGGAGAGGTAATTCGCGGTGAGCGCCTTCGCGGGTAAACGGATAGCGAAGCGGGTTCCTCAATCGTCCTCGCCGGATATGGATTTCATAGCGGAGGATCGAGTATCATCCGTCCACCGATCGGACCGTGTGCCTACGGGCGCGGCCTTGCGGCAGGCCATGCATTTGAGATAAGGCAGGAGTCGATAGATGAACGGCGCGAGGATTCTGGTCACGGACGACGACAAAAAGACATTAGCCACGCTCCAGCTCTACCTCGAACACGCCGGGTTCGACGTTCGTACCGCCCGATCGGGCCTTGAGGCGCTCGAACAGGTGCGAGTGAGAGAGCCGGACCTTATAATCCTCGACCTCATGCTCCCGCAAGTCGGCGGGCTCGAGGTCTGCCGGAAATTGAGGGCCGAATCCGACATCCCTATAATAATGCTCACGGCCCGGACCACCGAAGAGGACAAGCTCGTCGGGCTCGACCTCGGCGCGGATGATTACGTCACGAAGCCATTCAGCCCGCGCGAGCTCGTCGCCCGCGTCAAAGCCGTGCTAAGAAGGCGCGCTTCCCAGGTCCGCGACTCGGCGCCGCCTGAGCTCGGATTCGATGATCTCGTCATCGACCTCAAGCGCCACGAAGTCCGGGTGCGTGGCAGCAGGGTCTACCTCACCCCGGCGGAGTTCAGGCTTCTGGAGGTCTTCGTGAAGGCTCCCGACCGGGTCTTCACGAGACAGGAGCTGGTCGAACGGGCCTTCGGATGGAACTATGAAGGATTGGATCGCACCGTAGACGCTCACGTGATGAATCTACGGAGGAAGATCGAGCGCGACCGCCTGCAACCTTCTTTCATCCTGACGGTCTACGGCGTCGGGTATAAGTTCTCGGGTGACCGGCATGTTTCATAGCCTTCGATTCCGCCTCAATTTCGTGATGCTGCTGGTGCTGGTAATCGCCATCGTGGCGGTCGCCTTCTTCTACAGCCAGAGGACCCGTCTGGAGTTTCAGAGGTTCGTCACGTCGAAATCGGATTCCGAATCGGACCTGAGCCCCGCCGGAGATATTCTGGCCGAGCACTTCAACCGCGAAGGAAGCTGGGAAGGCGTCGAGGCCGTGGTCAAGCGCGTCGGCCTGATCGCCGGAAAGCGCCTGATCCTTGTCGATGACCGGGGGCGCATCGCGGCCACCACGGGGCCGGAGTTGTCAGGAGCCGTGATCGAGCCTTCGGGAGATAACAGGGTCGCGATCAAGTGGTCGGAATCGCGCCGGACCGAATCACGCGAAGGAGGCTCGGCCCGGCTGGTTGAAATGGATGAGCGAGTGATTCTCGGCCCCGCTCAAGTACGCCTCACAGGTAAAACCGGCTATGCTATCGGCACCCTCTACCTGCTCCCGTCCGATTCGCCGGAATCGATGCGCAACCAGGCATTGTTCGTAAGCTCACTCAATAGAACGCTCCTGCTTGGAGTCCTGGCCGCCGTCATCCTCGCGCTCACTGTAACTTTCGCGCTGTCTCGTCGCATTCTCGCTCCCGTCGAAGCGCTCACGGGAGCAGTCCGCCGGATGGCGAACGGCGAGCTGGATCAAAAGATCGAGGCCCGCTCTCAGGATGAGATCGGCGACCTGACCCGGTCATTCAACTCGATGGCCGACAGCCTCAAGCGCGTGGAGCAATTGCGCAGAAACCTCGTGAACGATGTCGCGCATGAATTGCGGACTCCCCTGACCAACATCCGCTGCCATCTCGAAACGGTCCAAGACGGGCTTGCCGCCCCTGATGCGGAATTTATCGCCTCGCTTCATGAAGAGGTGATGCTGCTGGGCCGCATCGTCGACGACCTCCAGGAACTCGCGCTCGCGGAATCGAATCAACTCAGACTCGAACGAAGGCCGATTTCAATCGAGGACGAGATAGGCCAGGCGATCAGCACTTTTCACCCGAGGGCCCTCGCGCTCGGTATCGACCTGAGATTCGATAGCCCGAATCCTCTGCCTCAAGTTTATGCCGATCCCGGGCGAATAGCGCAGATACTCAGGAACCTGCTCAGCAACGCCGTAACGCACACACCCTCGGGCGGCCTGATAGAAGTCTCTGCCAGGGCGTCCGATTCAGCCGTCGAAGTCATCGTGAGCGACACCGGGCCCGGCATCGCGCGGGAGCACCTGCCGAACATCTTCGAGCGATTCTACCGGACAGATATATCTCGGGAGCGCGCCACCGGCGGAGCCGGCCTCGGCCTTCCGATCGTCAAGCAACTGGTCCTCGCCCAAGGCGGCAATATAAGGGTCGAGAGCGAGGTCGGGATAGGGTCCACTTTCGCCTTCTCTCTTCCGGTCCACAGGGAGTAACGAGAGCGGGGAGTTCCGGCCATTTCTTTCCTCGGTAGTCGTGAAGTCCGTTGCGGCAAGCCTCCGCTTGAGAGATAACCCGCCTTCATAAGTTCTTCACATATCCATGCTAGTCTCCTCATCGCGGTTCGGGTTTCCTGCGCTTCCGTGCGATGCAGAGGGAGCGCGCCGTGCCGGTCGAGCGAGGCTCCCGGCGCGCAGTCGAGATCTTAAGTTCGAGGAAGGATATGATTCATTTGAAAAACCTAACCGGGTTACTGCTATTGATAGTTCTGCTTACGGTTCAAGCCGGCGCTCAGTCCGTCGCGCCCAAATTTCCTGATTCACCCGCGGGTCGCCGCATCGAGGCCTATTTCAAGGCCTTCAATTCCGGCGATGAAAACCTGTTCCGAGATTTTCTCAAGAACAATATATCGAGCAAGTCTCTTGAGATCCGCTCGATAGAGGACCGGATACAGGTCTACCACAGGATGAAGGAAGAGTTTGAGGCATTGGAGCCTCGCAAGGTCCAGCAGACCGGCGCGGGCTCTATCACGATTCTTGCCACAGCCAGGGGTGGCGGTTGGCTCAGCTTTATGTTCGAGATGGAGCCTGCCGAGCCCTTCAAGATTCTAAGCCTTGGAGTCGAGGACACTGGTCCGCCTCCGGGCGAGGCTCCCGGAGGCCGGGCCGGCATGTCTGAGGCGATCGTCGTAAACGACGCGGAGCTTATCCCCGCTATCGAGAAGTTCCTGGACGAACAGCTCAGAGCCGACGAGTTTTCCGGGGCCGTGATGGTGGCTAAGAATAACAGGCCGATATTTCAGAAGGCGTACGGACTTGCCAGCAAGGAACATGGCGTTCCCAATCGGACTGACACGAAATTCAACCTCGGCTCTATAAACAAGAAGTTTACGGAGATCTCCATTTACCAGCTGGCGGAGGCGGGGAAGCTCTCCCTCGATGATCGATTGATCAAACACCTGCCGGATTATCCGAACAAGGCGGCTGCCGAAAAGATAACGATCCATCAGTTACTGGACATGTCTTCCGGCATAGGAGACTTCTTCAACGAAAAATTCGAGTCCACTCCCAAGAACAGGATTCGAACGATCAACGATTACCTTTCCCTGTTCGCGGCCGAGCCGCTTCTGTTCGAGCCGGGAACGAGCCGGCGTTACTCGAACGGAGGGTATCTGGTGCTCGGCGCAATAATCGAAAAGGTATCGGGGCAGGACTATTACGAGTACGTCCGCGAGCACGTCTACAGGCCCGCGGGCATGGAAAACTCTGACTCTTACGAAGCGGATGTTCCGGTCCCGAACATTGCTTCCGGCTACACGCGCGCCTCGAATGGCCGGGCGGATAAGGCCGCGCCTCGCAGGAGCAACATATACTCGCGCCCCGCTCGCGGCAGCTCCGCCGGCGGCGGGTATTCGACTCTGGAAGACATGCTCAAGTTCACCATCGCGCTTCAGGAGAATAGACTGCTCTCTCCAAAATATACCTCCTGGGCTCTCGGAGAAAGGCCCGCGCCGGGGAGCGCGCCCAAAGCCGACGCGGACAACGCGGGGGCGCGAAGGAACAGAGGCGCCCTAGGTATCGCCGGAGGGTCAGGAGGGGTGAACGCGGCCCTGGAGATGAACCTGGACTCAGGTTATACGGTGATCGTGCTCTCGAACTACGACCCGCCCTCGGCGGAGCGAGTCGCGAGGCAGATCCGAAATATGATGCGTCCGGCGAAGCAGTAATGCGGCAATCGAGGCTGAATCGCGCGGCGATCTGAGCCCGGATCGGAGGGAGTATATAGAGGCGACAAGATTGATTATAACGATCTTGTTACGAGCAAATTATTGATGTAAGATGATGGGCCGGTCACGCACGGCCCATTTTATTTTTATCCGTAGGCGGACCTGTTATGCGAGCCTTATCAGGCACGAGGCCAGTCGTGTGAGGCATTCCGCCATTCTGTTCCTGCAAAAGGTTGAAATCAATCAAGAGATATCCGATATGATGAGACGTCCGACAAAAGTAATCAGTCGTAAGGTAGATTCTATTCGAATCATCAAGGTAAACGGCCGCCTCGACCCCGGCGACGGGCCGGACCAGCTCGCGGAAATGGTTCAGGGATTCGTTGAGAGTGAAGAGATCGAGTTCTTGATAGATCTACGCGGCGTGACCTACATCAGCAGTACCGGAGTCGGAAGCCTGATCAAGTGTTACAGAGCGGTCTTGAAGATGAAGGGCCACGTGAAACTGCTCTC
>DATLMR010000018.1:0-2831 GCA_035537555.1 Blastocatellia bacterium | reverse complement strand
CTTCACCCAGTCCGGCGGGGAATCCGCCTTCGAGACTCCAGGCAGCACGAAGAGTAAAGCAAAGACGGCGCTCACGAAATAGTACCTTCGCATGCTGGAGATTGCCCCCTCGTGTTTTGAGTGCCGCCCCGTCCATCGCGCGAATCGTCCGATCGATGCGGACTCGATTCATTCCACAACGCGCAAGCGGAGAGGGTATTAAGCTCGACAGGCGTCTTAAGATGGCCGGAGAAAATATAGCAGAAACCGGCCCGTTGATAAATGTGGCTTGGATCGCCCTGGCCCTGCTTTACTGGAGAAGCTCCGGCTGATATTTTCTACGCCGCCGCTTCACGATGCTAAAATGCACGAAAGATATGAAAAGATGCGAAAATTCTGGGATCGCGCGAAGCCTCGAAGCCGGGCCAGGGTCACCATCTACTCCCGCCCCGGGTGCCACCTCTGCGACGAGGCTAAAACCAGCATCTCCTCGGCCGGATGCGATGACGATTTCACGCTCGAAGAGATCAATATCGACCAGGACCCCGAATTGAGAGAGCGCTATAAAAACGACGTTCCCGTAATCTTCATCGACGGGATCAAGGCCTTCAAGCACAGGGTCGATCCCGTAGAATTCAAGCGCAAGCTCCGGCGCATCTCACGCTGACCCGAGAAATGAATGTGGGGGCCGACCCATCTCGGATGGATTCCCTGCCCCCACGCTCTTCTTCATTCAACGGCGATCCGACATGGCCTTAATCCTGGCCTCAATCCTGGAAGACCCGGTCGATAGATAAGATCTCGACCTCTTTCGGATCGACGCTCAGCTTGTAGCTTTCGATCGTCTTGTCTTCTTCGAGCACTTCCTTCGGCATCGGAGCGGTGTAGGTTATAGGGGAGGGCTTGCCCGCCAGAATGGCGTTCCTGAAACCCTCCGCATCTTTGGTCACCGCGACGATCTTCACGTTGTCGGCCTGAAGATATTTCTTGATGGCCTTGTTCACGTCCTCGAGCGTGAGTCTCGACAGTTTGTCGCGCACGTACTCGTTGAAATTACCGATCCCGTAGAAGCCGCTGTCGAGGGCATAGCCGAGCTGCGCGCTCTGCGTCTTCGTCAGCGACGCTACATTCTTCGTCAGAAATTGCCGGGTTGCCTCGAAATCCGCCTGCGACATCCCCTTTTCGGCTAGCCTCCTCAGCTCGTACAGGGCGATTCGCAGGGCGAAGAGAGAGTTCTTCGGCTCTACCGGGCGAATCCAGATCTGGAATATTTGCTGCCTGCGCGCCAGGTTCGGGTCCGGCTGGAACTGAAACATGCCGTTGGGGAAATATTCGATGTAGGCATAATCGCCGTAATTCAAGCCGCGAGTCTGGCGCAGCCTCTGATAGAGGTAGCTGTTGCTCGACCTGTGCTGGCCGAAAAACGACTGGACCAGCAGCAGAGCGGGCCAGTCCGCGTCGGCGCGCGTCACGGGTATCGGGAATCCGAAAGAGATGGCCGTGCCCGGCGTGTTCTTCTGGATTATCCGCATCTCCAGGCCGTCGATCTTTTCAGGCTCCGGCAGCTTCGACTTCTGTGCCGCCTTCCCTTCCGGAAGCTTAGAAGCGAAGTCGGCCTCCAGCTTCCTGGCGAAATCGGCGGGGTAGCCGCCCGCGAGCCCGAGCACGAAGTTCTCTCTCGTATAATTGTTACGGTAGAACTCCTTCACGTCGTCGAGGGTGAGCTTCTGAAGCGATTGCACCGTGCCGATGTTGTGATGGCCGTATGGGTGGCCTTCGTAAATCCAGTTGTAGAGCGCTTCCTTGCCGAGCTCCTCGTCGTTGTTGCCCCTGAGGTTCACTTTCAGGAAGTTGATCGCGTCCTCTTTTATGCGGGAGAAATCTTCCGCCCGCCAGCCGGGATTCAAGAGGCTCTCGGATATTAGCGCGTAGTATTTCTGCAAATTGTCGAGGTGAGTGGTCCCGACAAAGACGGTCATCTCCTTGTCGACCTGCGAGCCGAAGCCCGTCGCCATCGGGTACATCGCCTTGACGATCTCTTCGTAGGTCATCGAACGATTTCCGCCGCCCGAGATCATGGCGGCCGTCAGGGCGGCCACCCCCTCTTTGCCCTTCGGGTCGGCGGCGGAGCCCACGTTGAAGAGCAACCTGAAGCTGACCAGAGGCGAGGAACTTGGTAAGAGTACCGGTGCCACTTTGAATGAACCCTTTCCGGGCTTCCCCGAAGCAAGCCCGGGAGCCAATATTGCCAGACTCAGTAACAGGACAATAAATCTGACTCGCATATTATGACACCTCCTTGTGCGAAAGCGTCACGATTGTCCTATGGGCGTCGACGAAATACTTCTTCGCCATCTCCTGAATGTCTTCCGGCGTTATCGAACCGTAGACCGTATAGACCTTGTTTATGGCCTCGGGCGTCCGCCGCAGGGCGATGTAAGGAGCGAGGTTCGACGCGATCGCTTCGGTGTTGTTCAGACTCAAGGCGAAGCTGTACTTGAGGTTCGACTTCACCGCTTCCAGCTTCTCTTTCGGCACCAGCGTCGTCTTGAACGAGTCGAGAGTCTTTATGATCTCGCCCTTCACGTACTCCGTATCCTTAGGGTCTTTCACCCGCGCCATCACCGTCAGCAGGTACGGGTCGAGCCGGTCATCGAACGAGGCGAACAGAGCATCCACCTTCTGCTCTTTGATGACGAGGCGCTGGTAGAGCTCCGAGGTCTGAGAGAACCCGAGATTTCCGATCAGGTCCATCGTCGGCATGTCTTTCTGCTCGTCGGAGAAGGCGGGGCCGCGATAGGCGACCGCGACCCAGGGCAGAGTCGAGGCGGGCCATTCGACGTTGGCCGTCT
>DATLMR010000017.1:0-20202 GCA_035537555.1 Blastocatellia bacterium | reverse complement strand
GCGCCATCGGGGTTCGACCTCGATCATTCGTGCTGGCCGGGCGAGTCTTACGTGATCGTCAGCATTCGGAAGGGAAAAGCCGAGATCCTTAACTCTTTCACGAAGCCTGATTACACGGAATTTCAGCAGGAAGAGGTCCTGGTAGTCGATTGAGAAGATCGGGCTTCGGTTTTATCCGCGGCTTTAGCCGCAACCATGACCTTTGGGGTTCTTGCGGTCCCGGGGACCATCTACCATAAGGAGCTTGCGATGCCGGTACAGATACTCATCCCAACAGCGTTGAGAAATTTCACGGGCGGCCACGACGCGGTGGACGTTCAGGCCGACGACTCGGTCGCCGCCGCTATTGCTTCGCTACTCGAGCAACACCCGGCTTTGAGGAAGCACCTATACAGCGAAGACGGGAAGCTCCGCCACTTCGTCAACATCTACGTCAACGACGAGGACATTCGTTACCTGAATAACGAGGCGACATCGCTCAAAGACGGCGACGTGCTGAGCATCGTCCCTTCGATTGCCGGAGGCTCGACCCTGGCCGAAGAGCCCGCGCGCGAAGTCGAGCTGGACCGCGATGAGGTGCTGCGCTACAGCCGGCACCTGATAATGCCCGAGGTCGCGATGGAGGGGCAGAAGAAGCTGAAAGCCGCGAAGGTATTGTGCATCGGCGCGGGCGGTCTCGGCTCGCCCCTGGCGCTCTATCTTGCCGCCGCCGGGGTCGGGCGGATCGGGATAGTCGATTTCGACGTGGTCGATTTCACGAACCTCCAGCGGCAGATAATTCACTCGACGGCGAACGTCGGCAGGTCCAAGCTGGATTCCGCGAAAGAGCGCATAGCCGAGCTGAACCCTTACGTCCAGGTCGATACTCATGAGGTGGCGCTCACTTCGGAAAACGCGCTCGATCTTTTCGAGCCCTACGACATCATAGTGGACGGCACCGATAACTTCCCGACCCGCTACCTTGTGAACGACGCCTGCGTCCTGCTGGGCAAGCCCAACGTCTACGGGTCGATCTTCAGGTTCGAAGGACAGGCGACCGTCTTTTACGCGAAGGAAGGGCCGTGCTACCGCTGCCTCTATCCCGAGCCTCCCCCGCCCGGCCTCGTCCCGAGCTGCGCCGAAGGCGGCGTGCTCGGAGTCCTGCCCGGAATCATCGGGGTCATCCAGGCCATCGAGACCGTCAAGCTGATACTCGGAAAGGGCGACGCCCTGATCGGGCGGCTGCTTCTCTTCGACGCCCTCAAGATGAAATTCCGCGAGCTGAAGCTCCGCAAGAATCCGGATTGCCCTATCTGCGGAGAGAACCCCACGATCCGCGAGCTGATCGATTACGAAGCCTTCTGCGGCGTGACGGCCCAGCCCGACGTGAACGTCGGCTCGGAATTCGAGATCACGCCGGCGCAGTTGAAGGAGAAGATCGACCGTAAAGACGATTTCGTTCTCGTCGACGTGAGAGAGCCGGAAGAATACGCCATCTGCTATATCCCGGGATCGAAGCTCATCCCCTTGCGCACCGTGCCCGAGCGACTCCACGAGCTGTCGAGCGCGGACGAGATAGTCGTCCATTGCCGCAGCGGAGTCCGGAGCGGGCAGGCCGTCGAGTTCATGAAGCAGGCCGGGTACAAGAAGGTGAAGAACCTCGTCGGAGGCATTCTTCGATGGTCGGACGACGTCGATCCGAGCATGCCGAAGTATTGAAGACTGCCGCGCTTTAGCGTAGGGATTACAGAGGCGCTGAGGCCCCGGGCTCGTGCCCGGGGCGATACATATGGAGCAATCTGAAAGACTACCGGCCTCTGTCGTTTCAAGGCTCCGAGCGGCGCTTGGTAGCAGGAACGTCCTTACCGAACGCGATGAGCTGCTCGTCTACGAATCCGACGCGCTCACTCTGCATAAGTACCTCCCGGCCGCCGTCGTGATCCCGGCGAGCTCGGAAGAGGTGGCTGCTACGGTCAGGATACTCGCGGAAGAGCGAATCCCTTTCGCGCCGCGCGGAGCGGGAACCGGACTTTCGGGCGGCGCGCTATCTATCGGGAACGGCGTCGTCATAGAGCTCGCCCGCCTGAATCGAATACTGAGCCTCGACTACGAAAATCGATTGGCCATAGTCGAGACGGGAGTCATAAACGTCAACCTCTCTCAAGCCACGGCCCCGCGCGGGTTCCATTATGCGCCCGACCCTTCGAGCCAGATGGCCTGCACCATCGGCGGCAATGTCGCGGAGAATTCAGGCGGGCCTCACTGCCTGAAGTACGGAATGACGGTCAATCACGTGCTCGGGCTGGAAGTCGTCCTGCCCTCGGGCGACATCGTAAATCTCGGGGGCGGGGGAGTCGACCTCCCCGGATACGACCTCGTAGGAGTATTCGTCGGGTCCGAAGGGACGTTCGGAATAACGACCAAAGCTGTCTTGAAGCTCACGAGGCTGCCTCAATCGATCAAGACCCTGCTCGTCGAATTCACGTCGGTCACCGACGCGAGCCGTAGCGTCTCGGAGATTATAGCGCGGGGCATTCTGCCCGCCGCGCTCGAGATGATCGATCAGGCGACCATCAGGGCGATAGAGAACTCGATCTTCGCGGGCGGCTTCCCGGTAGATGTGGCGGCCATGCTCATCGTCGAGGTGGACGGCCTTCAAGCGGGCCTTGACGCCACGGCGGAGAAGGCCGCCGCAATCTGCCTGCGTAACGGGGCGCGCGCCGTTCGAGTGGCAAAAGATGACGCCGAGAGGCAACGCCTCTGGGGCGCGCGCAAACGCGCATTCGGCGCCATGGGGCGGTTGAAGGCTGACCTGATGGTGCAGGACGCGGTCATCCCGAGGTCGAAGCTGCCTGAGGTGCTCGACGAAATTTATCGAATCTCGGGACGTTATGATCTGACCGTGGCCAACGTCTTTCACGCGGGCGACGGCAACCTCCATCCGAACATCAGCTTCGACGGCCGCGACCCGGACCAGGTCAGAAGAGTCGAGGCGGCGTCGAAAGAGATCATGGACCTTTGCGTGCGGGCCGGGGGCTCGATCACGGGCGAGCACGGGGTGGGCCTCGATAAGATCGAATCCATGCGCCTGATCTTTTCCGACGAGGACCTTTCCAGGATGCTGGCGCTGCGCGAGGTCTTTAACCCGCTCGGCCTTTGCAATCCGGGCAAAGTCATCCCTACGACGAAGACTTGCCGCTATTGCGGGTTCGGCATGGAAGACTTCCGCCACAAGCTCTCCGCCTCGCACGCGACGCCCAAAACGTAAAGTGTCGATGCGGACGGGAGCGGTGGACCGTGGTTAAACGGTAACTTGAAATGAGAGAGACTGCATAAGAGACGATACCGGTTATGGCGTTTTTCAAGTTTGAATCAGGCCCGAGGGCGGGCGAGAGAGTGGCTCTTGATAAGAGCAAGATTACGTTCGGGCGGCAATCCACGTGCGATTGCGTCCTCAAGCATCCCACGGTGTCCCGCGTCCACTTTTTCATCGAGCGCGCGGGCAACAAGTTTCTCGTGGTCGATAATTCGAGCGGGAACGGCACCTTCGCGAATGGCGAGCGCATTACGTGGGCCGAGCTTAAGCACGGAGATAACATTCAGGCGGGGCCTTTCGCCTTTACCGTGGAGCTGCATCTCGACGCGCCCGATGTCTCATCAATAATCGATATCCCCGCCTCCGAGCCTGGCGGCGTGTCGAGCGAGCTTCAAGGAGAGGCGAGAGGCTTTTATGCGGAGCACGAGATGGCCTATCCGCGCGAGTATCTCTTAGGGATCGAGCACTTCAACGCCCGCCGCTACTTCGAGGCGCATGAGGAATGGGAGGAGGTCTGGCTCAGGTCGAGCGGCGAGACGAAGACCTTCTACCAGATGCTGATTCAGGCTGCCGTCGGCCTGCACCATTTCGAGAACGGAAACGCGCGCGGGGTGCGAGGCATGTACCGGGGCGTGATCGAGAAGCTTCCAAAACTCCCGGCGATCTTCATGTCTCTGGACCTTGCGGATTTCGGCCGGCAGTACCGGGAGCTCTTCGGAAGCTTTTGCGAGAGTGACGCGGGAGGCCCTCTGCCTGTCGCCGAGCACCGGCCGTCGATTATGCTTCTGGATGATCGGGCCGAAGGGGCGTGAAGCCTCTCGCCCGCCCTGTGTAATCACGTGTAATCATGGGTAATATTGTCTGATAATGGCTGAAACAGTCGATAAGATTGCGGGCACGCTCGGGTCCATCGTGGGCGAAGAGAACGTGCAGGAGAAGCCCGGCATCCGGATCGATAACCACGCCCCTTCGGTGCTGGTCTTCCCCGGCTCCGCGCGCGAGGTGGCCGATTGCCTTCGCGTTTGCTCGGACGCGCATCTCTCCGTGATACCGGCGGGGTTGATGACCTGGCTCGAGGGAGGGAATCTCTTGCGGCGAGCCGACATTCTGATCTGCCTCCGAAGAATGGCCCGGATCATCGACTACAGCCCGCCCGACTTGACGATCTCCGTCGAGGCGGGAACCTCGCTTGCCGACTTGAATTCGGCCGCGCTCGAAGAAAGACAGTGGCTTCCGCTCGATCCTCCCGGCTACTCCGACGCATCGGTGGGCGCGATAGTCGCTTGCGCGTCTAGCGGCCCGCTCCGCTTCGGATTCGGGGCTCCACGCGATTACGTGATCGGGCTGCGCCTCGCGCACATAGACGGCGCTCTCAGCAAGTCGGGAGGGAAAGTCGTTAAGAACGTAGCCGGGTATGACATGAATAAGCTCTACGTCGGGAGCTTCGGCACGCTCGGGATAATCGCCGAGACAACATTCAAGCTGCGGCCGAGGCCCGATACGTTCGTGACCCTGGTGATCGAAGAAGAGAGCCGCGCGCGCCTTGAAACGCTCGCCGAAACGCTGCTCGCCGAAGGCCTTCAGCCCGCCTCTTCGATTCTTACGGTCGAGCCGACGGACGGATCGAAGGCAGGGCACGGATACAGACACTCTCTCTTCGTCCGATTCATCGACGGCGAAGACGCGGTGAGGCATCAGGTGGCCCGGGCGCTGGAGCTGTCGGGACGCAATGGCTCGATGCTGTCGGAAGCGGATCAGGACCCCGTATGGAGCGGGCTCGCCGACCTCGAGCGTTTCGGCAAGACGTTAGTCCGGATCAGCTCTCCCGTATCGAAGACGGGCGCTCTCGTAGAGTCGATAATCGCCACAGGCCCGACCCGATTTGTCGAAGCGGATCTGGCGACCGGCATAATCAGGGTTGCCTTAGAGGTCGAAGACGGTCTTGCGGCGGAGCGGATCGAGAAGCTCCGTTTGAATGCCCGGAGCCTCGGAGGGACCCTCTTCATCGAGCGGGCACCCCCGCCCGTCCGCGAGCGCGCGAGCGCCTGGGACGATGTCGGAGCCACCGCCGGGCTCATGTCTTCGATCAAAGCGAAGTTCGACCCTCAAGGGTTACTCAACCCGGGGCGGTTTGCCGGAGGTATCTGAGTCTTTACGCCCTGACGACAGGCTCCGAAGGCGTGTCGGCTCGCGGACGATAAACGATGGGAAGCGTGGATCAGGCACAAAAGGCGGGCGGGAATCTCGCGGCGACTCTCGAAGCCAACGGCGAGAAGCTCCTTACATGCGTTCATTGCGGACTATGTCTACCCTCGTGCCCGACCTACGTCCAGCGTGGGAACGAGAACGATTCGCCGCGAGGCCGCCTCTTTCTCATGCGCGCGGTGGTCGAAGGGAGGCTTGAGGTTCAAGGCTCCTTCACGTCGCACATAGACCTGTGCCTCGGGTGCAGGGCGTGTGAATCGGCGTGCCCTTCGGGCGTGCCCTACGGTCATTTGCTTGAAGCGGCGAGGGCGGACATCGCTCGCGCGAGACCGAAGGGGGAGAGGCTCCGGGGCCTTCTGCTGCGCCTCGCCTTGAATCACCTGCTGACGCGGCCCTCGTTTCTCGGAGCGGCGCTGACCCTGGTGAGGTGGTTCAGGGACAGCGGCTTCGCTCGAATGATCTACGACTCGGGCGCGGTAGGCGCGCGGTCGAGATTCGCCCTCGCTCTTCTTCTTTCAAGCCGCCCGTCTCTCAAAATCGAGCACTCGCGGCCGCGGGCCGGTTCTCTCCCGCGTTCAAAGGGAGATCGAGAGCCGTCTCTTCGCCCGAGCGTCACGACCCTCAAAGGGTGCGTGATGGAAGGGCTTTTCAAACACATCAACCGGGCGACCGAGCGCGTGCTCGCGAGGAGCGGGTGCCATGTGGTAGATACGCCGGGCCAGGTCTGCTGCGGCGCTCTGCACTCTCACGCGGGAGAGATCGAGACCGCGCGCGCGCTTGCGAGGCGCAATATCGAAGCCTTTTCGCGAACCGATTGCGAGTTCATCGCGGTAAACGCGGCCGGGTGCGGGGCCGCGATGAAAGAGTATGGGTCGCTCCTCTCGAATGACCCGGAGTTCGGGGACCGGGCAGTACAATTCAGCTCCAGGGTGAGAGATATTTCCGAGCTTCTGGAGGGCTTCGGCATCAGCCCGCCCTCGGGTCTCCGCGAGATCCGGGTCGCGTACGACGCGCCGTGCCACCTGCTTCACGCGCAGAAGATCTCAAGCGCCCCGGTGGAGCTGATGAGCAGGATCTCGGGTGTCGAGCTGGTGCCGCTTCGAGGATCTGAAACCTGCTGCGGAGGCGCGGGCATTTACAATCTTCAACATTTCGAGATGAGCCGCGATATCTTGAAGGAGAAGATCGAAAGCATTCGGGCCAGCGGGGCCGATGCTGTTGCCTCGGCCAATCCCGGTTGTATAATGCAGATTGGCGCGGGCCTGATGCTCGCGGGCGAGCAGCTCGGCGTGGCCCATCCCGTCGAGTTGCTCGATGCGGCGTACGAAGCCGGATAGATCGCGGAATAGATAGAAGCCCGGCGATCGCCCTTCACGGCCTCTGCCGTCGAAGGGGCGGGCGGGGCTTCCTGGCGCTGATGCGGACAAGGGAAAAGACACAATTCTGTTTCTTGATTTTGCTCCTGCTGGCCCGCCCGGCGCGGTCTTTCTGCGAGCCGCTTCAGGCTTCCTCCTCCGATCACGGCCCCGAGGTGTCGGCCTTCTTGAGTCTCACGAAGGATGAAGAAGAAGAGCTGGAGTTTCAGATCAGGCGCAACGAGATAACCCGAAGAGATTATGTCCGGTCCAAGCGCCGCCTCGCCATACACCGCCAGATAGTGCTCGATATAGTCAAGAAGAGCGGCGAGGACGTAGTGCCGGAGCTGCACGTCGTCGCCGCCTCGGAAGTGGACCAGTTGATCGAGGATGGGACCCGGGCGCTGAAGGGCGCAAAGCCCGGCGCGGTCCTGAATGAAAAGTGGAAGTTGATAGCCGAGGTGATCCGGGGCGAGCTCTTTTACGTCTTCGAGAGGGTAACGAAATAGAGCGATTCGCTTAGGTAATACTTCTACTGTTGACAATGGTGATTTTGTAAGTAATATCGACGTGGACAGCCAGTCTATTCATTAATTTCCGGTTTGCCTGCCCCTTCCGGTAATCTTCGGTTTATTTATGCTCCCTCTCCCTGTCCGCGAACTAATAACAGGCCCGTAAGAGGCCGCTTCGGGGATCCCTTGAGATGTCCACTATCAACTTTTCTCAAGTAGTACAACAGATGCTTGCCGTCTCTTCCAAAATATCGGACTTGATCTTCTCACCGGGTCGTCCGCCTCAGGTCGAACTAATAGGAAAGCTGACTCCCGTTCAAATACCGGGTATGGAGAGTCTGACGCCCGCGCATACGGCGGGAATCGCGAGGGCCTTGATCGGCACGAACAAAAGCGCCGAGGACTCCCTGGAGAAGAACGGGTCGGCGGACCTCTCCTTCAGTCTGCCCGGACTGTCACGCTTCCGCGTGAACATCTTCAAGCAGAGGGGCACGCACGCGATAGTGATGCGAGTCGTCCCGAACGAGATACCCTCCTTTACCGATCTTGGCTTGCCGCCGGTTCTAAAAGAGATCGCCGAAATCAAGAACGGGATAGTGCTCGTCACGGGGCCTACCGGCTCGGGCAAATCATCCACCCTGGCCGCGATAATAGACCTTATAAACGAGACCAAGCACTACCACATCGTCACGATCGAGGACCCGATCGAGTTCATGCACAGGCATAAGAACTCGACTGTTCACCAGAGAGAGCTTCACGCCGACACGCCCAATTTCGCCTACGCCCTCAGGGCGGCCCTGCGCCAGGCGCCCAAGGTGATACTCGTCGGAGAGATCCGCGACCTTGAGACAATAGAAGTCGCGCTCGAAGCATCGGAGACGGGCCACCTCGTCTTTTCGACTCTCCATACGACAGACGCGGCGAAGACCGTCGAGCGAATCATCGGCATGTTTCCGAAGAGCCAGGAACACATAATTCGCATGCGGCTCGCGGGCGCTTTCAGGTTCATCCTCTCCCAGAGGCTCTTGCCCAAGGCGGATGCCCGGGGTCGCGTCGCGGCGATTGAGGTGCTGCGGTCCACAGCCCGCACGCGCGACTACATCGAAAAGGGCGAGCGCGAAGGGAAGTCGCTTTACGACGCGATGCGGGACGGAAACCTGGAGGGCATGCAGGTCTTCGACTCGGAGATCGAGAGGATGATTCGCACCGGCGTCGTCACTATGAATGACGGCCTCGCCTTTGCGACGAATCGCCAGAACCTGATGCTCCAGCTCTCCGACTACGGCGGCGGTTCGATCAACGATTTTACTCCGGGCAACTCCCAGCAATCAGACCTGATCAGCTAACCTGATCGCGTTCCTCAGGGAGCCCGTCACTCTCCGTCCGCGAGGCCCGTGTGGTATACTCGCAATGGCCGGGGCCGAAAACAGAGGCCATCGATTAAGCCGGGCCATTGCGAGTATTTCCGTATGCTACCTACTCTAGTCTCAGTCTCCGGTTTCTCTTCGAATGTGGGAAAGACGACGCTTCTTTGCGACCTGCTGAAGCTCTTTCCCGGCTGGGAGGCAATCAAGGTATCGAGAGGCCATTACCGTTCGTGCGGCAAGTCTCCCTCGGCCTGTTGCATCAGCCCGTTGCTGGGCGAGAAGGCCCTTGTGCTGAGCGGACGGGAGAGCACTTATGCGGAAGGGAAGGATACGGGCCGGTACTGGGACGCGGGCGCGAGCAACGCCCACTGGGTCGTATGCACCTCGGAGCAGGTCGAAGAGGGGGTAGGTTCGGCGCTCTCGCGGGTCAGGAGCGAAGGCGTCTTCATCGAAGGCACGAGCCTCCTGAAATACTTTCCGGTCGATTACTCGATCATGGTCGCCCGGACGCGATCGAACGAGATCAAATCCTCGGCGGCTCGCGTAATCTCGAAAGTTGACGCGGTCTATATCGCGAGCATGTCCGATCCGGGCGAGGACTCCCGCGAGATTCGACAGAGGCTGATCCGACGGGGCGCGATCCCCGAGGATTTGCCGGTCGAGTTCGAACTCGACGCGCACCGCCTGGCCGCGACTATACGCAGAATCCACGCGACGCGTCTCGCCCGAACCGAAGGCCGCAAGATCACGACCCCGTGAAGCGATTATTCATTGCCTCTATTCATTCCCTCGAATCCGGATTGCTCGACTCGTGGAGCGGCAGCCACGCGCCCGACTAATTCGGGAGGCACGCCAATACCTCGCCGTCGATCTCCTCTTCGGAAAATCCGAGCTCGATATAGGCGCGAAAGCGGCCCGACGATAGCAGATACAGGAAGACCTCCTGTATCGTGCGATCCGGTATCATCGGCCCTTTTGTCCGCCTTGTGCGCATGAGATGGGATAGCTTTCGCCAGATGGCGTCCGCGTCTTCCTGGGTTAATATTTCTCGCCAGCCTCGTACGTGTTCCCGGGGCGTTTTCGGAGACACCTGATCGCGACCGGCGCGCTGGGCAACATAGGTGAGGGCTTTCGTTGCCATTGCGCTACTCCTGTTTTTTATTTTATCCAGCCGGTTGTGAGGGCCAAATATCATTTATTCGAGACGTTACTTGCCTGAGTGTCCTTAGAGACCACGGAAGAATACTCGAAGGACTAAATTTATTCAAGCATCAAGGAAGAACAAAGAGATTTATTATTTCTACTTGAAGGAAGATAAAACACAGGATCTTAATGTCAAAGAGACTCAACAGCGGAACAGATGACGCGACTCGGCAAGAGAGGAGAAAAGCCCGTCGGTTTGACGCGACGTGGGAGGTCTCGGTCAGAGGCACGGACCGGACGGGATCGATCTTTAATGAGACCGGGTCGCTCGAAAATCTCAGCTCTACCGGGGCCTTCTTCTTTTTGACGAGGAGGTTCGAGGTCGGAGAGAAGATAGACATACTGATCAAGATCCCGTTCAAGCGCGAAAACTGGATGAAATACTCGGCCGAGATCGTTCGCGTCGTAGCGGCCGATCCGAAGACCGGCGTGGGAGTGAGATTCGACACTCCAAAACCGGCGTTCGTGACCGGGTAATCTTCGCGGGCGCACGGAGGTAAGCGCCCCGCCATGATGGGCTCGGCGCCGGGTGAAATGGCAGGGTCGATAAATCGCCTAGAGGCAGACGCCGGAGCCGCGCTCAAGGCCTGGCGTGCAATTTGAGTATCTGTTCCTTGAGCTGCCTCAAGATGTCCTCGCGCTCGCCCTTCGACGCGCAGTGGCGCAATTTTTCCACCAGAGTGTCTATCTCGCCGGCGGTGCCATTCGTCGCTCCCGCCGCTCTCGCGGCCTGCACGGTCTCGATAATACGCCCATCGCCAAGAACCTGCTCTATGGCAGACCAGAAGAGCTCGATGTGAATCGGCTTCTCGAGGCAGATATTGGCCCCGGCCGATTCCGCTTCGACGAGGATCATCGGGCCGCACCCGCTGATGACTATGATCGGAGTGGACTTGATCACGTCATCCTTCCTGATGCTTGAGATGAAGTGCAGGCCGCTTTTGCCCGGGAGCACGATGTCGGTGATTATGAGATTGGGACGGCGTTTTCGCGCGACGTTCAACGCCTCTTCCGCATTCGACGCCGTGATGACCGCGTATCCCTTGAGGCGGAGCAATTCGGCAAGTGGATTCAGAGTATCAAAGTCATCCTCGACAACCATGACTGTCTTAAACATAATTGCGCTCGCATTCATAAAATGATCGTGAGGTCGAATGATACGGGACTATTAAGAGGGCGTGCTTGAGTTCGCGCCGGTGTTGGGGCAGAGCCGCTTACTCGCAGGCATGATACCTCCGACCGAAGATAAATTCAATATTCCTTTTCGGCCGCCTCCGACTCCGTCGAGATCTTGCGACGGCTAAAACGTCAAAGCCGCGCCGGGCGAGACGGGAGGCTCCAACCGTCGAATCGAGCCTGTCTTCTCACGGGGCAACGGTTATAATGGTCCGTGCGGACGCTTGCCGTGAACTTGCCGGAGAACGTTTGACAGACGGAGGACTTGCCATGGCAGATACAGAAAGGGATGACTCACGGTGCTCGCACGTGATCTGCACCTGTAGCAGAGGGGAAGACAGCGCCTATTGCAGCGCGTACTGCGAGACCGCCGGAGACACCATAGAGCTGGCGTGCGATTGCGGCCATTCCAGCTGCGCGACCGAGCTAAGGGCCTAGACGCGCTACCGGATCGGGCCTTGTATCGGGTCGGCCCGGGCTCCGTTAGGACGCGAGATACGCGTCGCTTCCAGCCATGCGTATCTCGCTTCTTCTCTCTTGATTCGCGTCGGCACGCGGAAAAGTCGCTTGCTTGACATACCAACAGGGCCACCCTATACTGCAACTCAGTTCTCAATCAGTTACGAGGCTGCGAAGCCCGATTCGATCCGGATGTTTGCCATCGATCTCTCCGGCATTGTTTCCGGTCGAGATCTGGCAACCGGCAACGGGTCGAAGGAAGAGGGAGACTGGACGAATTGACAAAGACGGTTCAGGGTCGGCTTAACGCGGAAGGCCTTCGCGTCGCGATCGTCGCCAGCCGATGGAATGATTTCGTGGTCAGCCGGCTCGTCAGCGGCGCCCTGGACGGCCTGGAGCGTCTGGGTGCTTCCCCGGAAGCCATCACGGTCATCCGGGTACCCGGTTCTTTTGAAATCCCGATGGCCGCGCGTCGGGTTGCTCTCAGCGGGAATTTCGACGCGGTTATCTGCGTTGGCGCGATAATCCGAGGAGAGACCTCCCACAACGAGCACATAGCCTCGGAAGTCTTCAAGGGAATTGCGCAGGTATCGCTTGAAACTAACCTCCCCATCGCGCTTGGAGTGGTAACGGCGGATAGCCTGGAGCAGGCGATCGACCGTGCCGGGGCAAAGGCTGGCAATAAGGGATTCGAGGCCGCGATGTCGGCCGTCGAGCTTGCGAATCTTTACCGCCAGATTTAGGATTGGACGCTTCGAGAAGTCTATAGCTGTTTATAATGGGTTTAATTATGGGTGCCAGGCGTAAGGCCCGCATTTGCGCCTTACAAATGCTCTTTCAATACGATGTCGCACGACCGCGAATCGATGAGCTGGTAAGTATCTACTGGAACGAGTTCGGAGAAGAAGTCGGCGATGTCGCGCAGGACTTCTCGAACCAGCTCGCTCTGGGCGCCATCGCTCACCTCGAGGAGATCGACGAGCTGATCAAGCAGAGGGCGGAGAACTGGCGCATATCCAGGATGGCGGTCGTCGACAGGAACATACTGAGGCTCGCCATCTACGAGTTCAAATATGAAACGGATACGCCGAAGACCGTCGTGATAAACGAGGCGCTCGAGATAGCTCGCCGCTTTTCCACGTACGAGGCGACGCAGTTCATAAATGGAATTCTCGATGCGATCAAGCGCGACCTCGAAACGAACCAGAACGCGTCGAGCGCCGCGACTACTAAATCCGGCTGACCTTCGGTTTTTGCCGGTACCCGATTCTCTACATTAGAACGAAGCTTCGATTCGGACTTCACTTTTACGCCAGGTCAAACAGTTGATATTTCCTAATGATTGACGACAAGGCGCTATTGAGTGAGTATCTTTCTGAATCCGAGGAATTGCTGGAGTCACTCCTCGCGGACCTCGACTCGCTCGGCGCGCAGCCGGACCACGATCCCGACATAAACCTCATCAACCGCATCTTTCGGACTGTCCACTCTCTTAAGGGCCTTTCCGGAATGATGGGGCTCGTCGAGGTCCAATCCCTCGCGCATGAATTCGAGGACATACTCGAAGAGCTCAGGCTCGGCCAGATCTCGCTCGATCGCGACAATACGGCGATATTTCAGGAAGTCGGCTCGGGGCTTGCCGCGCTCGTCGGAGGCGCGGCGCGCGGCTCGGCGGCCTACGAGGACTACGACCGTTTCAGGGAGCTGCTGGCCTCGGTAGCCGGAAAGTCTCGGGCGCGCGCCAGAGGGTCTGAAAACGAGATCGATTCGCTCGGCCTCTCCGCTCAGGAACGCGACCAGCTGCGCGAGGACGAGAAGTACCGAATCAGCGTGAACCTGAAAGCCGGCCGGTTATTCTACCTCGTCTCCGTTCAATTCGACCTCGAAAGCCTGACGACGAAATACAACGGGCTCGCCTCGAAGCTCGAAAGCAGCGGAGAGCGCATCACCACGTTTTCCGAAAAGACGAAGGAGCCGGCCCTCATAGGCTTCAGGCTACTGTTCGCCACGCCGCTCAAAGAGTCCGAAGTCAAGAAACTGGTCGAGCCCTTCGGCGGGCGGGTCTCCCGCATCGGCAGGTCGCCGTGGCGACGCGCGGGAGAGGCCTTAAAGGTCGTCGGGAGGAAGCAGCGCGCGAAGCAGTCTTCCGAAAAGAGGGGGGCCGAAGCCAAAGCCTCGACCGTGCTCCCGACCAGCTTCGCCCAGGAATCGCTCCATCCCGTCTCGTCGAGCGTCCGCGTAGAGCTCTCGCAGGTCGACGAGCTCTCGGGGCTCGCGCACGAGCTCGCCATCGAGACGCAACACCTCTCTTCTATGGCCGACCGCTTTCTCATCGCGGCAGGCTTCGGCGCGCGAGAGCGATTCGACCTGAGGCTCAGCGCCAGGCGTCTGGAGCGGGAGTTCCTGGAGCTCGAAGAGCGCCTGGTCGAGCTAAGGATGGTTTCGATGGCCCAGACCTTCACGCGCGCGGCCCGCCTCGCCGGGAGACTGGCGCGCGACCTCGGCAAATCGATCTCCGTCGAAGTGTCGGGCCGCGAGACGCAGCTCGACAAAATGATCGTGGACCGCATCGCCGACCCTATCTACCACATCCTTCGCAACGCGATAGACCACGGCGTCGAGCCCCCGGACGTTCGGAAGAAGGCCCGCAAGAACCCCCGGGGCAAGATTCGCATCGAGGCAAGCCTCGAAGGCTCGCGTGTGGTCATCGCGGTCTGCGATGACGGCAGGGGCATAAACCCGTCGGAGGTCTATGATCGCGCGGTGAGCATCGGCGCGGCCCCGGTCGACGAGGAGTTGAAAGACGAAGACGTGCTCCGCCTGATCTTCAGGCCGGGCTTTTCGACTCTCGACAGGATCTCGGAAGTATCCGGGCGGGGAGTCGGGCTGGACGCCGTTGAGCGGGCAATACACGAATTGGGCGGAGAGGTCCGCGTCTCATCGGAGCTCGGCAAGGGCTCGCGGTTCGAGATGGCCGTGCCCTCTACGCTCGTGATGATCTCGGCGTTCATCGTTCGCGTGGGAGATTTGCGCTATGCGATCAATGTCGGCCAGATCAAAGAGCTTTTATACGCGGGGCGTGAAGAGATCATGGGCCGGGACGGCAAAAGGAACATCGAGTACCGCGATTCGAAGATCCCGCTCATCGAGCTCAGGTACCTGCTCGGGCTCGGCGGCGCGAGGGTCTTCGATCCTACCGATGAAGCGGCGGCAAGGGCGACCGGCCCGTTGAGCCCCTCCCCTGTCGGGAGGCAGCGGGAGCCCGCGGGCCTGGCGGGCTCGGCGGCCAACCGTGTCCCGGTGCTCATCACGCGATCAGGGGAGAGGCACGTCGCCATCGCCGTCGAGCAGTTCGACGAACAGAGAGAGATAATCGTAAAGTCGCTCGGCTCACTCGGCCCCAGGTTCAAAGGAGTCGTGGGCGCGGTGGACCTTGAGGGCGGCGACGTGGCCCTTGTCCTCGACCTGCCCAGCCTGTTGCTCATCAGAAGCCTGAGAATGTAATTTATAGGCGGGCCGGCCGATCATTCAATTAGCGGGATTGACCAGGAAATGGCGAAGGGCAACAAAAAAGCAATGACGAGCTTTCTCGAAGGGTTGAAGGCGATCCACCTGGGATCACCCGATGCGGAGAAGGAGGAAGCCGCGGTCAATCACGTCTCCGTGCTTCTCTTCCGCATCGGGGGCGAGCCGTACGCAATCGGAGTGGAGAGCACGGAAGGCGTCGTCGATTGCCCGAGAATCTCGCCCCTGCCGAGCCCGCCCGACGGGATCGTCGGCGTGGCAAGCATCCGGGGAAAGATCACCGTGGTTATGGATCTCAGTCTCGGATCGGCCCAGCCCGAGGACCGGCGCAGGCTGATTCTCTTGAGAGGGGACGCGCAGCTCGGCTTACTGGCCGACCGTGTGGAGGGGGTCCTATCGCTTACTCCCAGGCAGGTCCGCTCCTCCGGCACTCGACGTCAGGATGCCCAGAGCGAGGCGAGCGCGGGAAGCGAGCTCTGGCCCTCGCAGAACTATTTCAAGAGCGAGGGAAGAGAAGTCCCGATTATAGACACTTCTCGCCTCGCGGAGGTTTGAGGAGGCAATGGCCTTTCGGCCTGCCTCTGCCGGACTGAAATGAAGGACACGCCGATAACATCGAGCAAAGGTCAAAGACCGGCCGGACCGGCTCTGGACGAGCAGACCTTCGAGAGATTGAGGAGGCGAATAACCCGGTCGAGCGGCATCTTCGTCCCGACCGACGGCAACTCCCGCTTCATTCTCGAAAGAAGGCTCGCTCCCCGCCTGCGATATCGCGGAGTGACTTCGTTCCAGGAATACGAGCGACTCCTCGACGAGCAAGAGATGGACCTCATGCTCGATGCCGTTGCGGTTCACGAGACCTATTTTTTCAGGGAAGAGCGACAGCTCAGGGCGTTTCGAGGCTACGTATTACCCGAGTTCGCGAGGCTGGATCGCCCGATAACTATCTGGAGCGCGGGATGCTCGACGGGCGAAGAGGCGTATACGATAGCGATGTTGTTGGCCGAAGAAGGGCTGCTCGCCGGCTCGCGTGCCCGCGTGCTCGCGAGCGACCTGAGCAGGAGGGTCATCGACCTCGGCAGGACCGGGTTCTATGGCCCTTCCAGCTTTCGGACGATGGACGACCGCTATAAGGAGAGATACTTTTCCGAGTCCAGGCGGGGGCTGTGGCGCGTGTGCGATCTCATTCGCGATTCCGTCAGCTTCGAGCAGTTCAACTTGATGGAGCTGAACCGGCACCCGGAGCTTCTGCCCGCTCCGCCCGGGGAAGGCTTCGACGTGATCTTTTGCCGTAACGTGCTCATGTATTTCGATTACGAATCGAGCCGCGAGACGGTCAGCTCGCTTCACTCGTTGCTCGCGCCAGGAGGGTTCCTGCTGCTGGGACATGCGGAGTCTCTTTTGCCTTACGGGACCGGCTTCAGTCCCGTGCAGATCGACAACGAGCTGGTTTATAGAAAGTGAGCCTTTTATTGGAAACAGGGAATCGAGGTCTCAGTGCATCGCCTGTTGATTGTTGATGATTCGCCCTACTATCGACTTCGCTTCTCGAAGATCTTTGCGCGGTCAGAGAGGCTAACGGTCGCGGGCCTTGCTCAAGACGGGGTTGAGGCAATAAGGCAGATATCCGTCCTGAAGCCCGACATCGTACTGCTCGACCTGTTGATGCCGGTGATGGACGGGTTCGGAGTCCTGCGCTGGGCCATGGCGAATCAGCCGCTTCCCATAGTCGTCTGCAGCTCGTTCAGCGACAGGGACAGGGTATTCAAGGCCATCGAGCTTGGCGCGGTCGATTTCATGCTGAAGCCGACGCCGCGCGCGTCGCAATCTACGTCGAACCTCGAAGACCAGATCATCCAGAGGGTTGAGGAAGCGGTGGACGCGAAGCCGTCATTCTCCATAGCGAGCGCCGACCTGCGGGCCGAGATAATCGCCGCCGAACGGAAAGCTCAGGGGGCTCACGTGGAGCTCATTTGCATCGCCGCATCCACGGGCGGGCCGGGCGCGATTCAAAAGCTGGTGGCCGAACTGCCAAAAGACCTCTCGGCGCCGATAATCATCGCCCAGCACATGCCTGTAGGCTTCACGGCGCCTTTCGCCGAAAGGCTCAACTCGATCTCGCATTATAAGGTCATCGAGGCTCGCGACCGCGAGACTATAAAACCCAGACACATCTACGTCGCGCCGGCCGGGTCGCAGACAATCGTCTTGCGCGAGGAGGGCCGTCTCGTCCTTTCGATCTCCCGCTCGGCCCCGGAGTTTCTGCACGCGCCTTCGGCCGACGCGCTCTTTACGTCGGCCGCCGCCGCCTGCGGCAACCGAATTCTCGGCGTTGTCCTCACGGGAATGGGCGAGGACGGAGCTCTGGGGGCCGAAGTGATCCGCAGGGCCGGAGGGCACGTGCTGGCGGAGTCGAATCAATCGGCGGTAGTGTTCGGAATGCCCAGGTCAGTGATAGAGAGAGGGTGCGCAAGCGCGATGCTTCCGTTGCCGGCAATCGCTCCTGTGTTGCTCGCATATACGCTCAAGGAGTAACCCGCGTGGCCGGGGGCGGCCTGCCTGTGAGGATGCAGAGGCTCGCCGCCACCTGAAAGCTATATTGGGTTGAAGTTTAATCTGTTGGAAATTAGACTATAGAAATTACTATGAGTGGAATGAAATTTCGCAGAACCTGTTCGGTCTGTAACGCGACTTTCTTCTCGCCCGATCGAAAGGCCGCCTTCTGTCTGAAGTGTCTCAAGAAGCGTGTTGTCAAGCATGTGCCGAGCGAGTTCAAGGCAGAAGCGCAGGCCTCTCGCGTGGCGCCCAGGCCCGCGCCGCAACCGGCCGCGCCGGCAGGCGTGATTCGCAGAGAGAGAGTCCTGCGCGCGCCCAAGGCCGCGACCCTCACGCCTGAAGTGCGCCGCCGGATAGTGCAGATTTATGAGGAAGAGTACGCGAATCTGCCCTCGCCGACACGGGACATGCACGCGCAGATAGCCAACAAGCTCTGGCTCAAGCGACAGGTCGTGGCCGATGTGATTCGCGAGCTGCTTCAAACGAAGGCGGGCATTCCGGTGGAGCAGAAATCGCGGGCAATAGAGATGTACAGGCGGTTCGTCGAGAGCGGCCACAGGCCGGAGGGCGGGCGGCGCAGGGCCATAAGCATCGCGCTCGGCCTCCCGTATAAGCAGGTCGTCAAGCTGATACGCGAATGGTCTATGACGGAATATGAAAAGTCTCCGACCCCAACGCCTTCACGACAGCAACTTTTCGAAGTCGAGAAGGTTTATTGGGCGGAGATGAAGTCGCAGAGATACCGCCTGACCGAGTTGCCCGACAGGATCGCCGACCAGCTCGGGTACGTCACGAGGTGGCAGGTTCTCAGGTGGCTCGATGTCTTGCACGACGACGAGAGCGCATTCTCCAACGTGCCCGAGCCTCCGGAAGATATTCAAAAACAGATACTCGATGCTTATATCGATTACCTGAACCTGCCGTCTCCGCCCGAACAGGGATTACACTACAGCATCGCCGGGCAGATCGCGCGAGTAAGCCCGCGCCAGGTCCACAAGGTCCTTCAGAACTACCGCCATAAAATGCGGTCGGAATATCCGCTTATTTGATCTCGGGTCAGAGTCCGGCGCGGGTAGACTGGTCGTGCCGGGCCTCTGACCTTTGCCATTTTTATCAATGAAACAGGTCGTCCAGAATTTCCGCACGGGAGAATTGAAGGTCGAAGAGCTGCCGCCCCCCGCCTTGAGGCCGGGCGGCGTACTCGTCCGAACCGCTTTCTCCCTGATCAGCGCGGGGACCGAGCGGTCGATCGTCGAGACGGCGCAGAGCTCGCTCATCGGGAAGGCGCGGGGGCGGCCCGATCTGGTCCGGCAGGTCTTCGATACGTTCAAGCGCGAAGGGCTGCGCTCGACCTACGAAAAAGTGAAGTCCCGCTTAAACCAGATCAAGGCTCTGGGCTACAGCGCCTCGGGGGTGGTGGCGGCGGTCGGGCCTGGAGTCCGGGGCTTGAAGGTGGGCGACCGGGTGGCCTGCGCCGGAGCCGGTTACGCCTCGCACGCCGAAGTGGTCTTCGTTCCGCAAAACCTCTGCTGTAAAGTCCCCGAAAACGTCTCTCTCGAATCGGCCTGCTATTCGACCGTGGGCGCGATCGCTCTGCAAGGGATCAGGCAGGCCGATGTTCGTCTGGGCGAGACCGTAGCGGTAATCGGGCTCGGGCTCGTAGGCCAGCTCACGGTACAGATGCTGAAGGCCTCGGGGTGTGTGGTGGTCGGCGTGGACATCGACGATGGCGCATGCGAGCTTGCGAAAAAGTCGGGCGCCGATACGGTCGCCTCGAACAGCCCGAAGGCCCGCGAAATAGTCTCTTCATTGACGGGAGGGCATGGGGCGGATTGCGTCCTCATAACCGCCGGGACCAGATCGAACGAGCCCATAGAGCTCGCGGGCGAGCTTGCGCGAGATCGCGCCAAGGTTGTCGCCGTCGGCATGGTCGGGATGGACGTTCCGCGCAACAGTTACTACATGAAGGAGCTCGACATCAGGCTTTCGCGGTCTTACGGCCCTGGCAGATACGATCCGGAATATGAAGAGAAAGGCCATGATTACCCGATTGCATACGTGCGCTGGACAGAGAATAGAAATATGGATGCGTTTCTCAGGCTGGCGGGGGAAGGTAAGGTCGATACCGGCCTGCTGACCACGCATCGCTTCCAGATGGAGAGCGCGACCGAGGCTTACAACCTCATCACCGGGCACGGCAGCGAGCGGTATTGCGGAGTCGTCCTGAAATACCCCGAAGCCGACCGGACCCCGGCCCGCGTCATCTCCACCTCGAGGACGGCCAAGAGTTCGGGCGACGAGCTGGGAGTCGCCTTCATAGGCGCGGGCAATTTCGCGCGCGGCGTCTTGCTCCCGATCGTCAGGAGGTCCGCGAGGGTGCGATTGGACGGGATCGCCACGGCCACGGGCATAAGCGCGAAGAATACCGCCGAGCAGTTCGGATTCGGGTATTCGACGACCGATTACGATCTGGTGCTCGCCGATGAGAAGACGAGCTGCGTCTTTATCGCCACGCGCCACGATACGCACGCGCTGTACGCGGCGGAAGC
>DATLMR010000016.1:0-5878 GCA_035537555.1 Blastocatellia bacterium | reverse complement strand
TAATCAATAATCTGGTAGTGGGGCTGGTACTGAGGGAAGGCTTCAAATACCTGCCCGATGCGAGGAGGAAGTATAACGCTCAACCACTTGAGGGGCTGAAGCTCATCCTGCGCCGCTGAATCAGACTTTGTTACAGCCGTGCGACGAAGACGCGTTGACTTTTACCCCCTCTGAAAAGAGAATTAACGTACCAGACGGGCACTCTGATCGTGAAAGCAATCAAGGAGCAATCGGGATGAAGGGGTTTTTCATAGCTGTATTAATTGTCTGCTGCTCTCTCGGGGCCGCCTTCGCCTCCGGGCAGAAGACCGGAACGATCAAGGGAAAGATCGAGAGCGAGAAGGGCAAGCCTATCGCCGGCGCGCAGGTCCGCGCGATGAGCAGCCGCACCCGGGAAGTTAAGGAGACGAGCACGGATGAGGCGGGCGAGTACTCTTTCGAGCTGGAGCCGGATGATTACACGATCAGTTTCGACTCCGAAGGGTTTCAAGGAGGAACCCTCGTTCGGATGCATCAGGTCGAAGAAGGCAAAGTCACGAGCGTCAAGACGATAAAGCTTCAAAAGGCCACCCGCAGCTCTCTGATTCGCGGGGCGGTCTTCGACTCTAACGGCTCTTCGCTCGCGGGCGCCCGCGTGAAGCTCGTGCGCGTGCCGACGGCCGAAGAGGCTAAAGACCGGAAGAAGATCGAGTCTCTGTCGCGGGACTACACCACCAACAGCCGGGGTGAATTCGCCTTTCGCCTACCCGCGTCGCGCGCGCGTTATCAATTGACGGCGATTCTGAGCGGTTATAAGGCCGAGACGAAGACCGTGGATGTGGAGGAAGGCGAATCCGCGCCGCTCGCTTTTTCGCTAGAGCCCTTGAGGAGATAAGAGGAGATAAGTGGCAGTCGATCGCCCCATAAGCCGCGACCACGGGACTCGCCCGCCTTCGGGCGAGCGGGAGGCGTTCGAGCACGCGGGGGATAAGAGGCCCGAAGAGAAGAAGGTCGAGTACCTGACGGCGCGGCAGCTCGGAGAGGTTTTGCAGATCAGCGAGTCGACCGTCCACAGGCTTCGCCGCTCGGGGCGCATTCCCGCCGTCCTCTTGACCGACAGGCTCATCCGGTTCAACCTGCGGGATGTTCAAAAAGCTTTGCGGCCTTCGCAGGCGGCGCGCGGGCAGGCAGTCGTAGACGGCGGGCCTTCTCGGGAAAAAGAGATCGACCCGCAGCTCTCCTTCGAAAACCTCTTCACGGAATCCCCGGGCTGATTTCTGCTAGACCGCCTTCTGCTCGCCGAGCCTTAAAATATCTCCCAGAATGACCTCGGCTATCGCATCTCTTCCCGAAAGGCCGTGCGATATGGCTTCTCCGCCGCTCGCGGTCCTGAAGGTGGCCGCCTTCGATGTCCCTCTGACCGCGTAGAAAGGAGATTCAGGATTCAGCAGCTTGGGCGTGACGCTCAAGCGCACGCGGCCCTGGTATATTCGCGCCCTGCCGACCAGGCGAACGATCCGCCCGGTCTCGCGGCCCGTCGCAATGAGAGATTCGGTCTCCGGCCCGATGCCGATCCGCGATACGTCGTTCAAGGTCCCCCCGGCCTTCATCAGTCTCTTCGCAAGAATCATTATCTTGCAGGCCGTGTCCCATCCTTCGACATCGAGTCGCGGGTCGGGCTCGGCGATCCCCTCCGCGCGGGCGTCGGCGAGCGCCTGTTGAAATGTTTTTCCCTGCTCCTCCATCTCCGTCAGAATGTGATTCGTGGTCCCGTTGAGCACTCCCCGAATCTCGACTACCCGCTCGCCGTCCAACCATTCGGGCACGCTCACGCCCGTCGTCCCGGTGAAGGCGATCCCGGCTCCGGTCGCGCGCCCGGCTTCGCGAAGCGCTTCGAAGCCATGCACGAGCGGGCCTTTATCGACCGTTACCACGTTGATTCGGCGCTCCAGGGCAGAGAGGAGCAGTCCGAGAGCAGGCTGTCCGTCTCGAATCGCGGTCGGCAGAGATTCGACCAGTACATGGATGCCTGCCGCCGGGAGCGAGGCGATGAAATCTTCCGCGTTTTTCGTCGCTTCACCCGGCGCGAACCCTCTGACATGTCCGCCCGCGACCTTGTGGGCAAGAAGACGATTCATCCGCGCGGAGTCGTGGAGAATCAACCCTCCGCTGCTATCGGCTAAAGCCTGAATCCGAATGGAAGACTCCCCGGCCCGCCTGCCGATGTAATCCGCGAAAGAGCGCCCGACGTTGCCCACTCCCAGGAGGGCGACTTTTATCTCTGCCATATTCGCTTTATTGAAGCCGGGGAATAACCCCTTGCGGGCGGAATGTCTATATTAAACGGGTAAAGTAGGATTTCGAGCCCCGCGAGGGCCATGTGTCGATCAAGCTCTTCTCACATATCGGCCTCGCGGGGCTCTGGTTCGATTCGGCTCGCGAAAGAGATCGGGCCAGCGCCGATAAATCTTCCGGGAATGTCTCAGCCGGCGGCTTCGGCGGGCAGGAGCCCTTTAATATCGCGCACGACCCGCGCCACGTCTTCCTGGTCCGCGAGCGCCATCATGAAGAACTTATACCCGTTGTGAAAGCAGATCATGCCGTTTGCGAAGAACCAGATACTTGAGAGCATGGGGTTGCCTCCGAGCACGAGGCTGATCGGAACTCCCGTGACGGCGGCCCCGGTGAAGGCCTCATACATAAGACCCGCGCCCGCCGCGACGCTGAAGGCTCCGAGCAGGGGAGCTCCCACGTACTTCGCCACGTCCCGCTCGAATTTGACCCGCTCCTGCTCCGAGTCGGAGAGCCTGCCTTCCCGCAAGAGCGTTTCCTGGTTCTTGAGATGGCCTTCGTACTTTTCCGACAGCTTCCTGAGGCCGTAGGGCACGATCGCCGAGTGGAAGAACCAGTTGCCCGCGCCGCCCGCGCCGAGCAGAGTCACGTCGAGGGTGGAGAAGGCCGAGCCCGCGCGCGCGCCGGCGATCAAGGCAAGCGACACGATGGCCGTCTTCCCCGGGTTCTCCTTCACCCACGCGCGGGCGCTCGTGACCGCGCCCTGCACCGAGCTCGGGAGCCGCGCGGCCGAGACGCTCGCCCGCGCGGCCCCCGTCGCGTTGTCGTAATACTTTCGCGCCTCGCCGAACAGGTCCGTCGCTTTCGATCTCGCCTCGCTCGCCATGTCGCTCGCTTTTTCGGGCGCGCCCGAGTTGCGGAACGTCTCTTCGGCCGTGGCCGCCGCCCCTCTCGCGCTCTCTGTCGCGCGTTTCGCGCCCTCCGAGACCGATTCGCTTATCTTGTGCTCGCGGTCGATGCGGGACACCTCTTCCTTCGCGACGTTTATACCGGAAGACGCGGCCTCGGTCCCCTTGCGGAGCGCGTCCGTGGCGGCGCGCGCGCCCTGATCCAGCCTGGATTTTATGTCGTACTTTTCGTTAAGCTCGCGCGCGGCCTGTTCCGCCCGCCGTCTCAATTCATCAAGCTTGCTTGCCATGTCTTTAATTTTACTCCCTGGCTTAATCCTACTCCGGCCGGACGTATGTCGGCCACCGAAGATTGATACGCGAGGATCGGAGCCCCGGTTCCCGGGCCGCGAATGTCTCAAGCTCCGAAGGTGTCCCGCGCCGCCCGTATCGTGTTGCAATGAGCTTCGACCGTATCGCTCACGTCGCGGGCGTAGCCGCCCCCGAGCGTTATCACGCAGGGAAGCGAGCGAGCCCGGCACTCGTCGAATACCATCGCGTCACGGCGGAAGAGGCCTTCGCGCGAAAGGGAAAGCTTGCCCAGCCTGTCGCCTTTGAAGGGGTCGACGCCCGCCTGGTAAAAGACGATGTCCGGGCGAAATCTGTCGAGAATCGGGGCAAGGTGCGCGGCCAGATGCGCGAGATATTCCTCGTCCTCGGTGCCGTCGGCGAGGGCCACGTCGATAGTGCTCTCCTGCTTGACCAGGGGGTAGTTCTTTTCGCCGTGCAGCGAGAGAGTGAATACTTCGGGATCGTCTCTGAAGATCGCCGCCGTCCCGTTCCCCTGGTGAACGTCGCAGTCTATGACCGCCGCGCGATTCAACAGGCCTTCGGCGCGGAGGACGCGGATGGCGATGGCTATGTCGTTCAGCACACAGAAACCTTCTCCATGATCGGCGAACGCGTGATGCGTGCCCCCTCCCAGGTTGGCTCCGGCCCCGTCGCGCAGGGCCGCCCGGGCGGCGGCGAGAGTGCCCGCGACCGAGAATCGCGAGCGGCTCACGAGCGCTTCCGACCAGGGAAGGCCGAGCCTGCGAATCTCGCGGCCCGTCAGGAGCCCTTCCACGAGCCGGTCGTAATAATCCTCCGTGTGCACGAGGAGTATATGCTCGCGATCGGCCAGACGGGGCTCCGACAAGTCGGATATATCGAGCGTTCCTTCGCCGACCAGCCGGTCCCGTATCATCGAGTACTTGATGATCGGAAAGGTATGATTCTCGGGGAGCTCGATGACGTATCGACGTGAGTAAGAGACTCGCATGCTCGGGTCACCGCGCGGGGGAATTATCTATCACTGGAAACAGGCCCCAATAAAATCTCAGAGAGTCTTTCCGCTCTCTCCGGCTGGAGCGTCGCGGATTGGAACGGGCCGCCGGTTTTCATCGACGGCGACATACACGACCTCGGCCTCCGTGACGCGGACGCAGGTGCCGGGCTGGCTTACGCGGTCGGCTTCGACTATGACCCTGGTCGTGATCGAAGTGCGCCCGATTTTCACGAGCTCCGTATAGAAGCTGACCAGATCGCCCACGAAGACCGGGGCGACGAAGACGACTTCGTGCATGGCCACGGTCACGAACTTCTTATTCGTATGCTTGCGAACCTCGATGGCGGCCGCGAGGTCTATATAGCTCAGGATGACCCCGCCGAATATGGTCCCGTGCGCATTTGTGTCTTTCGGCATCAGAACGACGCGAATGGCCGGGTCCGCGCACGCATTTAACTCGCCGGGTACGGGATTTGAGTCCCTCATAGCTTAAGAGCCTAGCCGCCGCCCGGATTCGTGTCAACAAAAGGGTGATTAATCGATCGGACCTGATATGCTACTTTGAACCTGATAGTAAATCTAAAGGAGCGCGGCGATGAGCAGGAAGATCGAAGAGGAGGTCGCGGCCGGCGGCATAATTCTCATAGCCGGCGAAGACGAACAGGCGAGGGTGCTCCTGGTGCACAGGCCGAAGTACGACGACTGGTCCTTTCCCAAAGGCAAGGCCAGGAAAGGCGAGAGCCCGGAGGAGACCGCTTCGCGGGAAGTGAAAGAGGAGACGGGGCTCGACTGCCGCCTAGTTCGCCGCCTCGACCCTGTTCGATACGAATATCGGTCGCGCAGGGGCTCGCCGAAGAAGAAAGTGGTTCATTACTGGCTGATGCGGCCCGAAGGAAGCGCGGGCGAACGGCGGACCGTGCCGAACGAGGAGGTGGACCTCTTCGAATGGCTCGCCCCGTCGGAGGCGATCGCCAGGCTGAGTTACGAGGTTGACAGGGAGGCGCTCGGCTCCGTGTCGGCCCTCGAACTCTCTCGAACTCTTGCCTCGTAAGTTAGAATGAGTGTGCACGCGGGGAGGGTGCCCGCGCTCGCAAGATTACTCGTCACTGTTTAGGAGAGATCGATGGCTGATAAGAGGGCGATCGTAACGCTCACGACCGATTTCGGCGAGGCCGATTATTTCGTGCCGGCGGTGAAGGGCTCCATACTCTCGGTCAACCCGGACGCCGAGATAGTGGATGTGACTCACATGGTCCCGGCCCACGATATCTATTCGGCGGCCTTCACCCTTATGTGCTGCTACAAGGATTTTCCCAGATGGACGACCCACGTGGCCGTCGTCGACCCGGGCGTCGGCTCGTCTCGCCGCCCCATTATGGTGATGACCGACGAG
>DATLMR010000015.1:0-4587 GCA_035537555.1 Blastocatellia bacterium | reverse complement strand
ACCCTGCCGTCTACGGGCAATCTTACGCTGTCGTTCAGCTTCTATCTGGCTCACGGGACCAATGCTTCGACCGCCGACTTCTTGCGAGTCAGGGTCGTCAGCGGAGCCACGAACACGACGGTCTTCCAGAGGCTCGGCGCGGCCGCGAACGTGAACGGCGCGTGGGCTTCGACCAGCGTGAGCCTGAACGCCTTCGCCGGTCAGACGGTGAATATCTTCATCGAGGCCGCCGACGCTTCGACCGCGAGCCTCATAGAGGCCGGCATAGACGATGTGCTGATCGTCAGGCAGTAGCGGCGCGCGAGTATCGACCTGCAACCGAAGAGGCGAGAGATGCAGATCTCTCGCCTCTATATTTATATTGGCGGCTTTTATTGCCGGGCGCTCGGGCGTCTGGCGGATATTCTTTGACCGAAGTAATATCACTTGCGGGACGCTTTGAAATACCGAAAGCTTAACGGATCGCGATTTCACTCGTGAACATACAGATGTCACCCAAATCCGCCGTACGCCGCTACCCGCACCCGGCGCGACTCATAGCCTTGAGCTTCGCTCCAATCATTACTTATAGGCAAATCGCTTCCCATAGCCGCGCGAGCAGGCGGGGCGTCTTACCGCGCGCTTATGGCACGGGCTTTGACTGATTTATTATTCCCGATCTCAGTGTGCGGGAACAAGACAGAAACGGGCCTGCGAGCCCTACTGACCGAACTTGAGCAATACAGCAGGTCAGATTTTTCCATCTTCCCCGTCTGACCGCGCTGTTTTATGCAGGTTTTCAATCCGAAATGAACGACCCAATGCCAGGTGAAGAAGGCCCGATGAAGGGGCGGAGTTGCGAATGGCCGAATCAATAGTAAAAGACCAACCTCAAGTCAGCCGGTTGAAGAGATGGTTTCTGCATGGGCAGATAAAGCAGACCGCAGGCCCGCACGAGCGCGAGGGGCAGCATCACGAGCATCCCTGGTGGAAAGTGATGTGCCTGACCGGAGTCGATTACTTTTCGACGCTCGGCTACCAGCCCGGCATAGCGTTTCTGGCGGCGGGCGCGCTCTCGCCCATCGCCACCCTGGTGCTCGTGTTGCTGACGCTTTTCGGCGCGCTGCCCATGTACAATCGCGTCGCGGCCGAAAGCCCTCACGGGGACGGTTCGATCTCGATGCTCGAACACTTGCTTTCCCGGTGGAAGGGCAAATTGTTCGTGCTGGCCCTGCTCGGCTTCGTCGCGACGAGCTTCATCATCACCATCACGCTCTCTGCGGCCGACGCAACGGCTCATATCATAGAAAACCCATACGCGCCCGCCTTCTTTCAGCTTCATCGAATAGGGGTGACGCTGGCTCTTGTCGCGGCGCTCGCCATCGTCTTTCTGAAGGGCTTCAAAGAGGCGATAGGGATCGCAGTCCTGCTCGTGGGGAGCTTCATACTGCTGAACCTCATCGTCCTCGGGGCGGGCTTTCATGAGCTGGCCGTCAATCCGCAGAGGCTGGTCGATTGGAAGAACGTTCTATTCGGAAATTACGGCAACCCTTTCATGATGATCGGCACGGCCCTATTCGTATTCCCGAAACTCGCCCTCGGATTATCGGGATTCGAAACCGGAGTGGTAGTCATGCCTCTGGTTAAAGGCAACCCGGATGATACGTTCGAGCGGCCCGAGGGCCGAATCCGCAACACGCGGAAACTGCTCGCCACGGCCGCCCTGATCATGAGCGTCCTGCTCATTTCAAGCAGCATCGTGACGACCACTCTCATCCCCGCGGAAGAGTTTCGCCCCGAGTCGGATTTCGCTGAAGCCGGGAAAGCGAACGGCCGCGCGCTGGCCTACATAGCCCACGAGTATCTCGGAAACCTGTTCGGCACGGTCTATGACCTGAGCACTATTCTGATCCTCTGGTTCGCCGGCTCGTCCGCGATGGCGGGGCTTCTGAACATAGTGCCGCGCTACCTGCCGCGGTATGGCATGGCTCCCAACTGGGCCAGGGCGACCCGCCCTCTCGTACTGGTCTTCACGGGGATAGCGTTCCTGGTCACGGTACTTTTCAAGGCCGACGTTGACGCGCAGGGAGGCGCGTACGCGACGGGAGTTTTGGCCCTGATGACTTCGGCGGCCATAGCCGTAACCCTTTCGTCCTGGGGCAGGGGGTGGGTTTCCTGGGCTTTCTTGTTGATATCCCTCATCTTCCTGTACACGACCGCCGTGAACATAGTTGAGCAGCCCGAGGGGATCAAAATAGCTTCGCTGTTTACCCTGGGCATCATACTCACTTCGTTAATTTCGAGGGTGTACCGCACGACCGAGCTTCGCGTCGATAAGGTGGAACTCGACGAGATGGCGCAGAGCTTCATCAACGAAGCGGGCAGAGGCGAGATTCGCATCATCGCCAACCGCTGCGACAAGGGGAACTCCGAAGAGTACAAGATCAAGGAGAAAGAGAAGCGCGAGGACAACCACATCCCCGCCGAAGACCCCGTCATCTTTTTCGAAGTCACGCCCGGTGACGCGTCTGACTTTTCCGGCGAGCTGAAGGTGAGGGGCTTCATCGTCGACGGCTACCGCGTCTTTCGCGCGGTCAGTCCCGCCGTGCCGAACGCCATCGCCGCCCTCTTGCTTCACCTCCGCGACCAGACGGGCAACATACCTCACATCTACTTCGGCTGGAGCGAGGGCAACCCGCTCTCTTACCTCCTCAAGTACATAGCCTTCGGCGAGGGCGACACGGCCCCCGTCACGCACGAGGTCCTGCGGCAGGCCGAAGACGACCCGGAGCGGCGGCCCGCCGTTCACGTCGGAGGCTGACGCGCGACGCGAGAAACCGCCGCCGCTTGAACTGCCGCTTGAGCCCCGCACCCTTCGTCGAGAAAGACCGGGCGATTTGAATCGCCCGGCGCGGGCCTATATTATCGAAGGCCGGGTAAACCCGTTCGCGGTATCGCGCGGTCACGGAGATGATTTCGGCGGCAGGCAAAAAATCATGAATCCAATATGGGCGAGTATGATATTCGACGCGGCACGCGAGGTGATCAAGAAGTGCACGCACTGCAAGAAGGTGTCGGCATACCGCGAGAAGCGGCCGGGTCAGTTTTACAAATGCCATCACTGCGGTCATAGATTCAAAGAGACGGGGAGATAGCCGGATGCCGCACGACCTCCCCCTCTTCACGGACCTTTTGATCCTGCTCGTTGCCAGCATCCCCATCGCCTTCGCCTCGAATCGCCTGCGACTCCCCGTGATCCTCGGCTTCATGGTTACGGGCGTGCTGATAGGCCCCTACGGGCTCGGCCTCATCGAAGACGTGGCGGCGGTCGAGGCGCTGGCGGAGATCGGCGTCGTCCTGCTGCTCTTTTCCATCGGGCTCGAGTTCTCCCTGCGCCGCATCCTCGAAATGAAACGGCTCGTCTTCCTCGGCGGAGGGTTGCAGGTGGCCATCACCACTCTGGTCGTGACCGGGGTCGTCTACCTGCTCGGCTATTCGGTCAATCAGGCGATCTTCTTCGGCTTTCTCTTTTCGCTCTCGAGCACCGCCATCGTCCTGAAGAGCTATATGGACAGGGGCGAGATAGACGCCCCGCACGCGCGGTCGGCAATAGGAATGCTCCTCTTTCAGGATCTTTGCGTCGTGCTCATGATGCTGCTCGTGCCCGTGCTCGGAGGCAAGGAAGGAACGTCTCCGGCAAAGATACTCGTGACGCTCGGCACGGCGTTCGGAGCCATAGCCGCGATCATCTTCACCGCCCGAATACTGGTGCCGCGCGCGCTTTACCATATAGTGAGGCTGCGCAGCCCCGAAGTCTTCGTCATCTTCGTGGTCCTCGTCAGCCTCGGGACCAGCTGGCTCACGTCGGAGCTCGGGCTCTCGCTCGCCCTCGGCGCGTTCATCGCGGGCCTCGTCCTCTCAGAGTCTGAATACAGCCACCAGATCACCGCGGTCATCCTGCCGTTTCGCGACGTATTCAACAGCCTCTTCTTCATCTCGATAGGCATGCTGCTTTCGGTCGGCTTCCTGCTCGCGAACCTGCCCGTCGTGCTCGCCTGGGTCGCGGCCCTCGTCGCGGGCAAGGCCGTCATAGTCCTTCTCAGCGTGCGAACGCTCGGCCATTCGCTTCGCGTATCGACGATGACCGGGCTCGGGCTCGCACAGGTCGGAGAGTTCTCGTTCATCCTGGCGAAGACGGGGCTCGGGCCGGGCCTGCTCTCTGATGGGGATTACCAGAGGTTCCTCGCGGCTTCAATCATCTCGATGATCGCCACCCCGTTCCTCATAAAGGCCGCGCCGCGTATCGGCTACGCCCTGCAGTCGGCGCTCGCGCCCGATTCGCTTCTCGAGCCGTCCATGATCGGATTCGATCCCGCCAAGCACAATCTGAGAGGCCACGTCGTGATCGTCGGTTACGGCCTGAACGGGAGAAACCTCTCGAAAGTGCTCCGCAAGATCAACATACCTTACACGGTGATGGACCTGAACGCGGAGACCGTGCGGAGGGCCAGCGCGCAAGGCGAGCCGATCCTCTACGGAGACTCGACGCGAAAAGAGGTCCTGCACCACGTCCACCTGGAGCACGCGCGCGTGCTCGTTCTGGCCATA
>DATLMR010000014.1:0-4680 GCA_035537555.1 Blastocatellia bacterium | reverse complement strand
CTCCATATTGAGCACGCAGGTCGAGCTCGGCCACGCGCTCAAGAAGGGGCAGCGGTTGGAAGCGGAGAACCGCCTGCTGCGAAATCAGGACCGGCCCACGATGATCGCGGAATCTCCGGCGATGCAGCCCGTGCTGCAAATGATCTCCCGGGTCGGGCCGTCGAACGCGAACGTGATGATCACCGGAGAGAACGGCACCGGCAAAGGCGTCGTCGCGGCCACGCTCCACGCGATCTCCGACAGGGCTTCTCGGCCGCTTGTCACGGTGAATGTCGGAGGGCTCTCCGAAGGCGTCTTCGAAAGCGAGCTGTTCGGGCACGTGAAAGGCGCGTTCACGGATGCCAAGGCCGACCGGGTGGGCCGCTTCGAGCTTTCGGAGGGCGGCACCCTGTTTCTCGACGAGATCGCGAACCTTCCCTTAACCCAGCAGCCTAAACTCCTCCGCGTACTGGAGACGGGAGAGTTCGAGCGCGTCGGGTCATCCAAGACGCGGCGCTCGAACGTCCGCATAGTCTCTGCCACGAATTCCGACCTGGGCGAAGAGGTCTCGGCCGGGCGCTTTCGCCAGGATCTCCTCTTCCGGTTGAACACGGTGGAGATAAGGCTTCCGCCCCTTCGCGACCGGCGCGAAGATATACCTCTGCTGGCGGTCTACTTCCTCCGGCAGCACGTACAGCGCTATCGAAAAAACCTCACGGGCTTCACCGCCTCCGGATTGCAGGCCCTCATGAAGCACCCGTGGCCCGGCAACGTGCGAGAGCTGGACCACGCGATCGAGCGGGCCGTCTTGATGGCTCAGGGGGATGAGCTTGAGGCCTCGGACCTCGGGCTTCGCTCGGGCAAAGAGGTTTCGCGGCGGCTGGAGGACATGAGCCTCGAAGAGGTTGAAGGCTTTTTGATCCAGAGGACCCTCGCCCAGTGCGACGGCAACGTGAGCAAAGCGGCCGAGAAGCTGGGGCTGAGCAGGAGCGCCCTCTATCGGAGGCTCCAACGGTTCGGCCTGTGATAGGAGAGAGGTCGGGCTCGGCCCGTTCGGGTCAATCGCGCTTGCGTTGACGAACTCGCCGGCCACAAAATAGTCATAGCCTTTTTCCTTTGGCATTGCGGCTCGGCAAAACGATGTCGACGAAAGAATCCAAAATAGATTTGGAGCCTTCCGGATCTTTACCAATACATAAAGGTTCGAAGCCCCCGGCCGTCAGGTACAGGCACGACCTCCGCATTCTGCTCCTGTCGATAGCATCCGGCATTCCGGGCGTAACGGTCTCGCTGCTGCTCCTCTGGCTCGGTGACTACACTCCCAAAGTCCAATGGACCCTTTCAGTATTGATCGTCGGGTCCTGGCTTGGATTCTCCGCCGCTGTCCGCGAGCGCGTGGTATATCCGCTCCAGACTCTTTCCAACCTGCTCGCCGCCTTGCGCGAGGGCGACTTCTCGATAAGAGCGCGCGGAGCGAACTACAAAGATCCTCTCGGGGAAGCGATGATGGAGGTCAACTCGCTTGGGGAGATTCTGCGCGAGCAGCGCCTCGGAGCCCTGGAGGCGAATGCCCTGTTGCGTACGGTCATGGCCGAGATCGACGTGGTCATCTTCGCGTTCGATAACGAGGACCGGCTGCGGCTGGTCAATCGGGCGGGCGAGAGGCTGATCGGCCAGCCTCTGGAAAGGCTCATAGGGAGGAAGGCCGGGGAGCTCGGCCTCTCCGAGTGCCTGGAAGGAGAGCCCATCCGAATCGTGCAGATGTCGTTTCCGGGAGTAGTGGCCCGATGGGAGTTGCGCCGCGGCACCTTTCGAGAGAGAGGCGTGGCCCACCAGTTGATCGTCCTTTCGGATCTGAGCCGCGCCCTGCGGGAGGAAGAACGCCAGGCATGGCAAAGGCTCGTCCGGGTTCTCGGGCACGAGCTTAACAACTCGCTCGCCCCCATAAAGTCGCTCGCGGGCAGCCTTGAGAGCCTCGTGATCCGCGAGCCGAAGCCCATCGATTGGAAAGAAGACATGCAGCGCGGGCTTGGCGTGATCGGGTCCCGCGCGGCTTCCTTGAGCCGCTTCATGGACGCTTACGCGCGCCTGGCCAGATTGCCCCAGCCCAGGTTTCAGGCTTTGAACATCGGAGAGCTACTGCGCCGCGTCGTCAGCCTCGAGACTCGCCTGAACGTTCGCCTGCGCGAAGGCCCGGAACTCACCATCAGGGCCGACGGGGACCAGATCGAACAGTTGCTGATCAACCTCGTGCGAAATGCGGTCGACGCCGCGCTTGAAACGGGAGGCGGGGTCGAAGTCGGCTGGGCAAAATCGAACGGCCGCATCGAGATTCAGGTCGACGACGAAGGCCCCGGCCTCTCGAACACCTCGAATCTCTTCGTGCCCTTCTTCACCACCAAACAGGGAGGCTCGGGCATCGGCCTGGTCTTGAGCAGGCAGATCGCGGAGGCGCACGGAGGTACCCTCGACCTCGAGAACCGGGACGGTGTCAGAGGGTGCGGGGCCAGACTTCGCATACCGATCTAGAGTCTCCGGCATAAACAAATCCGTTTCTCAACTCGTCAGGCGGGATTGTATGATTGAGCGACCAGGACCGATATGAAAACGGAGCACTGAACGGGGATGAGAATCTTCGCAATCGGCGATCTACATCTGGAGGGCGGCACCGGCAAGCGCATGGACATGTTTGGCGAGAACTGGGTGGGCCACGATTCGAAGATATTCGAAGCCTGGGAACGGATCGGACGGGAAGACGACCTGCTGCTCCTCCTGGGCGATTTAACCTGGGCGATGCGCTTCGAACAAGCCCTGCCCGACCTCGAAAGGGTCGGCCGAATGAAGGGCCTTAAGCTCATGCTCAAAGGAAACCACGATTACTGGTGGAAGACCGTGGGCAAGATGCAGAGAGCTTTGCACCCTTCGATCAAGTTGATTCAAGGCAGCTCTATCATCGTAGACCGCGTCGCCATTGCCGGGACGCGAGGATGGCTCTGCCCCTCAGACGAATACTTCCGAGAGCAGGACGAGCCGCTCTACCGGAGGGAAGTCGGGAGACTCGGGCTTGCCCTTCAATCGCTCGAAAAACTGGGCGGCGAATACGACGCTCTGATCGTCGCTATGCATTACCCCCCGATGAGCGACAAGCACGAGCCCAGCGGATTTACCGAATTGATCGACGAATTTCGGGCGGACGCCTGCGTCTTCGGCCACGTTCATGGCGAAGCGATCAAGCACACCTTCACGGGGATGAGAAACGCGACCATGTATTACCTTGCGAGCGCCGACGCAATCGACTTCTCGCCCGCGCGGATCGATATGAATTTCATCAGGAGGAAAGAGTGAAGCACTTTCTCGCTTTTGGATGTCTCATTCTCTTAACAATGCCTATGCCAGCAAACGGACAAAAACAGAGCCTTCAAAGCCGCGCCGAAAGGACCAATTATTCCGAGACCTCGCGGTACGCGGACGTAATCGAGTTTATCGCGGGCCTGCAGCGATTGAGCCCTATGGTCAAAGTCGAGACGTTCGGCCGGACGAACGAGGGTAGGGCGCTGCCTCTGGTCATCCTGTCGAAACCCTCGATAAACAACCCGGCCGAAGCGCTCGCCAGCGGGAAGCCGGTCGTCTTCATAATGGCCAATATCCACGCGGGAGAGGTCGAGGGCAAAGAGGCATCTCAACACCTGATGCGCGACATCGCGACCGGGCCGCTCGCTTCCCTGCTGGACAAGATGGTCATTCTCGTCGCCCCGATATACAACGCGGACGGCAACGAGAAGATCGACATCAATAACCGCACGGCCCAGAACGGCCCCCTGACCGGAGTCGGGACTCGCGAGAACGCCCAGCGGCTCGATTTGAACCGGGACTTCATTAAGCTGAAATCGCCGGAGGCGCGCGGGCTGGTCGAGGGCGTATTCAACCGATGGGACCCTCACGTAATAATCGATCTTCATACGACGAACGGCTCTTTTCACGGGTATGCCCTGACCTACTCTCCCCCGCTCAATCCGAATACCGACAGGCGAATCATCTCGTTCGTCCGCGAGAAGCTCCTGCCGGACGTGACCAGGACCCTGAGCTCAAAGTACGGTTATCACGCCTATTTCTACGGAAATTTCGTGGACCAGAAGAATCCGCTCCGTGAATTGGGGCCTGAAGAAAAGAGCGACCCCAAGGCGTGGGCGACCTTCGACAACCGCCCCCGCTTCGGAACCAATTACGCCGGGCTGCGAAACCGGATCGCGATTCTGAGCGAGGCCTACTCTTACCTCGACTTCAAGGCCCGGGTCGATGTCAGCGATAAATTCGTGCGCGCCATCCTGCAATACGTGGCCGATCACGACGGCGAAGTCGTCTCACTCGTTCGAGACTCCGACAGGTACTCGATAGAAAAAGGGACGACCCAGGGCAATGAATCCGGATTCGGAATCAGCTTCGAGCTGGCTCCGTCTCCGAAGCCCGTCGATATCCTCGTCGGCTCGGTCACGCAGGAGATCGATCCTCGCACTAACAAGCCGAGGCTTAAAGCGACCGGCGAGGCCCGGCCCGTGAAGATGGCTGAATTCGGAGAGTTTCGCCCGACCTCGCGCATCAAGCCTCCGGCCGCGTACATCCTCAAGCCCGGACAGAAGGATATTGTCAGGATGCTGCTTGCCCACGGGATCGCGGTCGAGGAGCTGCAAGAGGAGATTTCAC
>DATLMR010000013.1:0-6200 GCA_035537555.1 Blastocatellia bacterium | reverse complement strand
CAATCCGTCTTCGTTCACGTCGCCCGGGAGGCATCCCATGGGGGCCATAGTCTTCGAGTCATAGGGGAGCGGCGCGGGCTCCAGATCGAAAAGGTCGTAGCGGTCCTGCGTGCCCGGCGCGGGTAACACGAGCACTTGATTGGTCCTCACGTTGACATAACATAAATCATTCGAGAGCCCGTCGCCGTCTAGGTCATTCAGCGCGATAGAAGCGCCTACCGTGGATATCCATCCCTTCATATGCTCAAGGCTCGGGTGCACGTCGCGCACGAAGCGCGGAGGGAATCCGCCCAGTTCCGGCAGCGCGAAGTGCTTGAACTTGAAGCCGGATGCGAGCGCCGCCCGGTCGCTTTCGGGTATGCCGGGCAGCCGCGCGAACCCGTACAGGATCGCAAGGACGGCGAGAGCGAATACGTGCACGACGTAACGACGAAGAGGGTTTTCCGGTGAGTTCATATTATCGCGGCCTCCTTTGCAAAACGTGTCTGAATACGTTGCCTCCACATTTCGTAGACGGGCTCGGTTGCAGTTGCTGATAGGTTCTCTATCGCGAGATCCGTGACGGCGGCGGCCTCCTCAGCCGACAGGCCGCAAAGGATCTCGCAGGCGAGCTCGGTGTGCATGGCCGGGTTTGCGGCTCGCTCGCGGGCTTTCGCGGCGAAGGCTGCTCCCTGCGCCACCTGCGCCGTGTAAGGGCCTGCCGCGTCGCGCAGTCTATAAAGGGCGCGGCGATTTGCGCCGCCCGCATAAGCGCAGGCGAGGCCGATTCCGCTCCAGAGGTCTCCCCGCCTGCATGAAGGAAAGCCCCCGATTCCCGCCACTATGCTGCCCAGGTCGGCGCAGCCTACGAACCACAGGCTGCGGCCGAGCCCCTGATCGAACGCCCGCACGGCGTAGCCTGAAATCCTGCCGGGGACCGCTCGCTTCTCAAAGCTTCGCTTCCATTTGAAATAGCCTTCATGAAATCCGTACCCGTCCAGCGCAAGCCAGCCGAGCAGCGGGTCCAGGCGAGAGAGGAAACGGCTCACGTTCAGCGGCAGCCGGGCGAGCGCCCAGCCCGCGCCCACGTGCAGCATGTAGGCGTGCGACTGGCCCGGTCCGTCGAGAAAGGATCGGAAGCGATTACGGCTGCCGATTGAAAAATAGTCGAGCAGGGCCAGCCCCATCGCGGCCCCCTCGAACGCGAAGCCGCGAAATTCGAGCTCGACAAGGTCTAGCTCTCCCGCAAGGGTTTGGAGGTTATCTTCTACGAGCGACATGTTGTAGCCATGCACGAATGTGCGCCCCACTTTTTCGAGCCTTCTTCGCAAATCAGGCTCGCCGGAGCGGAAGCCTCTCCTGGCGAAGCTGGCCTGGGCCTCCGAGATGCCCAGAATGAGTTTGCGTAACCTGCCGAGTGCGCGGCTCATGCTCTCCTCCTCACACGGTTATTGACTGGAGATGTATCGGGGGTTTTACCGTACGGGCGGTTTCGCGGATGTCGCGGGAGACCAGCCCTGGTGAATGCGGTCGGCAAGCGAGGGAAGGCTGCTTGCCAAAAACATGGCCGAGTCTATGTCTGAAACCGCGAAGCGGGCGTCTTGCAAAGAGAGCACCGAGTAACGATTAGCCGGGCCGAACATGTTCATGCGGGTGGCAGTCCAGACGCCTTCTCTCTGCTCGAATTTCTCTACCCGCATCCGCTTCGAGGCGCGTGAGCTATCAGCCACATCTTCCGGACTCGCATAGTAATCGGCTCCGAGCATGAACTGGAAATTGCGCGCGAGATAGAAATGCGCCACCGCCCATGAAGTCGCCCGCCGCGCGGCTTCCGACACCGGCTCCGCTTCCAAAACCCACACGGGCTCATTATGCAAAACGGCTTCTCGTATGACGCGGTAACTGTAATCTCGAACGGGCAGCTTCATTCGCAGATCCGTGTAGGTGAAGTCCGAGCCCAGCAGCCCCTCGTTGAAATTGCTGGGGGCAATCTCGAGCACCTGCCGCTGTCCTGAAGGCAGGAAGAGATAAACCTTCATATCCGACGCTTTGGAATCCGGGCTGTCTTCCTGCAGTAGATAATTTGTCCCGCTCAGTCCTCGCGGCTCTCGCAGCAGGAACAGGGTCTTTGTCTCGCGGCCCACCTTTTTCCAAAGGTTGATGACCGTGAAGGTCCTCGTCACGGAGCCGTCCGTTACCAATTCCAGGTATACCGTCCGCCATCCGGGGCTTCCGAAATTACGGTTATTGTACTCGGTCACGAGCCTCTGCGCGTTGGGCAGAGAGGACTGGTTCGGGCTCTCCTCCTTGACTGCCTCGGGCCTGGCGTCTCGCGGCTCCGCGCCATTAATCGCCCCTTTAGAGCCGGCCGTAGCCGCGCCCGAGTAGCACCCGGTCAGCGACAGCGCGAGACTGAACGCGGCGAATAATAGAATGTGCTGAAGCATTGATCTATTTTTCATACCTTTCTCTCCGCCATAACGATGCTTGGTATTATGACTAGCGTGGCGGCCGCACATACCAGGAGGCTCAAACAGATCATGAGCCCGAGCTGCATATTCGGCGAAACCTCGGAAAGAGTGAGCACCGAAAAACCCGCGGTAATAGCGGCGGCGCTTGTTACTATCGCGGGGCCTGTCGCGGCGAAGGCCCGCTTCAGTGAATCGATCGAAGCAAGCCCGCGCTCAAGCCCTTCGCGGTAGGCCGAACTGAGGTGGATCGAAAAATCGAGGCCGATGCCGATGGCAATGGCGGCAAACATCGAGTTGGCTATGCCTAGAGGAGTCTCGGTCGCGGCAAGCACGGCGAAGACCACTGCCAGGCTGAAGGCCACGGGCAAAAGGGCTATGGCTGCCGAACGCGCTGATTTCAATAGGAACGAGAGAAGGGCCAGGTCGGTCAGCAGTGCTAACGCTATGGACCATATCTGCCCCTGGACCAGTAGCCGCACGGTGAGGTAGCTGATCCACCCGTCCCCGAACGGGGTGACGATTCCCCCCGCGTTCGACAGGCTGAGCCCGGCGGCCGTTGTCGTATCGAGCACCTCGTGTATCCGCTCGTAATCCGCCGAGCGAATGAACACGGTCATCCGCGTCCGGCGGTACTCGCTGTCCAGGCGCTCGGTGATGTGCGTTCGCCGCACCGACTCCATCAGCATGAGCGCCTGTTCTATATCCTCGCGCCCCATATTTGCGCGGCCATCGCTAAGGGCCTTCCGGTAGTCGGCGTAGCTTGAGCCCTTGAGCGCGGCGCTCACTCGCGCTACGTCACCGTAAAGCGTGTGCACCGCGCCCACGGCGGGCAAGAGTGAGAGCGCATCCTCGACGGCTCCGAGGGCCTTTAAAGTCTCCGGCGAGAGAAACCCGTCACGGTTCCCGCTGTCGACCAGCAGGTCGAGCGTGATAGTCCCGGCGAACAGGCGGTTGAGTTCTCTATCGCCCTGTGATATATCGCTCGCCCCCGGCAGGTTCTTCACCCAGCTATCATCGACGCGCAACCTTGTGGCCAGCAGAACCGCCGAGCAGGCGGCCATAACCGCGACGAGCAAGATGCGGCGCGGCCCTGCGGCGTTCATCAGTTCGAGAGCCCGGAGCATCCTGCGCCCATCGTTCACGGCGCGCCCCGAGCGTCGGCGCGCCATGCCGGAGCCGAGCAGAGCGATCAGGGCCGGCACGAGCGTGAAGGTGAAAAGCGACGAGAAGAGAATCGATACGGCCCCGAATATTCCGAATACGCGCAGGGGCTCAAGGCTTGTAATCGCGAGCGAGAGCAGGCCCACCACCGTCGAGCCCGTCGTGATTCCAATCGAGCGGGCCACCCCTCCGAAGGCGGAGACGATGACCTCGCGCCGGTCGCCGCCCGGCGCGAGCGCGGCCTCATCGGAAAAGTGCGTGAGCGCGTATACGTCATCCGATACGCCGATCGCAAGCAAAATGACGGGCATGACCAGGGTCGTGACGAAGACCGATTGCCCGGTAAATCCCATAAGCCCGACAGTCCAGACGAGGCTGATACCTATCTCGACGATTGAAACGAAGGCGGGAGCTGGGTGTCGAAAAGCGAGTATCAGCACGGCTCCAACCACGACGAGCACTGCCGGAATGAGGCGGGCCAGGTCCTTCGCCGCCGCTTCGCCGAGAACTGCCTGAGACAGAGCCGTGCCGCTCAAGCGCAGAGAGTATTCGCCCTGCCCTTGCTCGTATTCGACGATCCGCCTTACCTGTTCAAGTAGAATCCGTCTATCGGCCTCCGGCTCTACTTCCGCAAAGATGGCGGCGGCGCGGCCATCGGATGCGACCAGCACTCCATCGTCGAGGCCCAGCGATTCGGTCTCCCTGCGCACGCGCTCGACCGTAGACTGGTCGAGCGCGGAGTCCGCCGACAAGAGCGGGTTAGTATCAATCCTCCCGCCGTCGACAAACATGCGAGGCATGGTCGCGAGGCTCGTAACAGAGGCCGGGATGACCCCGTCAACCTCTGCCAGGCGGCGGCTCAGGCGGGCTATACAGGCCAACGTCTCCTGCGAATAGACGCCTGCCTTCTCGTCGGCAACGCCTATCACGACCACATCTCGCAGGCCGAATAGCGAGGCCGCCCTGTCGCTTGCCTCAAGCGCCGGGTCCCCGCTCGGGATCAATGAGCGCCCGTCGAGCTGTAGATTGATGCCCGGGATAAAGAAGCACGCGAGCACAGTTATAGCCACCGCCGTACAGACGATGTGCCAGGGGTGCTTGACGGAAAATCTCACTAACGGGCGCATAATCGTTGATCCCAACCGGCAAGAGATTTTATTAGCGGATGCTTGATGCCAGGCCTAGAAGGGCCGCCCTCCAACTCTTTTCAAACCACAACCTCGCCTCCTCCCAATCCGCCGCATCCCTCCACCCGGAATGAATGAGATCGACTCGAATGCGGGGGTTGCTTCCATCGGCCACCTCGGTAAAGAGGACCGTTACGTGAGTCAGAGGATCGGCGACGTTCATAAAATGGCTGAACTGTTTCGGGCCCTTCCAGTTGAAGGATATGAATGCACACGGCTCCACAGCCGTGATCGTGCAGCCTATGGTGCTGTCATTTTGTCTGTCATCGGGTCTCCAGAACAGCTCATATTTTCCGCCCGCCTTCGCTTCCACGTCCGCTATCAAAGCCAGCCAGGATTCGACGAGCTCGTTTACGGTGAACATCTCGAAAGCCCGTTGAGCGTCGCAGGCTAAAAAAACACTTTCATGAATTATCTTGCTCATAACGGCTCCGCCTTGCCCGGCGGCCGGTCGCGGCGTACATACAGGTAGCCCGGGGCCGCGTCATCTCCGGGCGCTTGCTTGCGGCTTCCGGGTGACGGTAGTCCATACCTGTCGGAGGGCCTCTGCCATTTCCGCCGCTTTCGGGATGTCGGCGACCGCTTGCTGCGCCTGCGAGTCGGCCTCAAGTAAGACCTTGAGTGCGGTGTCCTGCCCGTAGGCCGCCGTCACAAGCTCGAACCTGATCTGTCGTTTCAGAAACCCTGCATCCTTATCCACGCGCTGCCGGTCGACCTTGATCTCGCGGCGTTCGCGCAGGAAGGCTTTGAAGGCCGAGATGACTTCATCGTTGACGAGGTACTCGTCATCCGCGAGGCGGTGGGCGTGATCGGCGGGCTTATCGATCCTGAATGTTTCGAGCCCTCGGACCTGCCCGGCGACCAGTTGCCTGACAAACTCGAATACCGGATCGAGCCACAATTGCTGGAGCTCGCCTTCACGCGGAGACGGAGCAATTTCAACATCGGGAGTAATTCCTCCGCCGCCATAAACCGCGCGGCCTGCGTCCGTCTGGTAGCGGCTCTCTGCGGGCTGGCCCGCCGCATAGTTGCGCTGGAGGTAGTAATCGTAGAATGAGCCCCTGCTGTAATCGCGCTGAATCAATCGCCCGCTCGGCGTCCGGTATCTTCCGGTCGTGAGCGTGAGGGCGGACCCGTCGGCCAGCTCGAACAGGCTCTGAACAAGCCCCTTGCCAAAGGTTCTTTCGCCGACGATCAATGCGCGATCATGGTCTTGCAATGCGCCCGCGACAATCTCCGCCGAAGAGGCAGTGAGCCGGTTCGTAAGCACGACGAGTGGGTAGTCATCGGGCTTTTCATTGTAAGAGAGGAGATTTCGGGTATGGTAAATGGGCGGGCGTCCTGCGATGGATGCGATCTTTTGGCCCCGGTATAGGAAGATGCCCGCGACCTTCCAGGCCTG
>DATLMR010000012.1:0-19661 GCA_035537555.1 Blastocatellia bacterium | reverse complement strand
GGAGCGAGCCCACTCCTCCTCCTCCCTTCGCCGCTTCTCCGGGTCCGAAGGGGGTTTCTCGGATGACGCGGCCACGCCCGCCCGCACGCGCGCCAGGTTTTCTTCGAGCGTTCCAAGGCCGACCGCGCGGCGGCGCTCGTTTACGTTCTCCTCGTCTTCGATGGGAGGACAGGGGCTCATCTCGCCGCTTTCGTCCCAGCCATACTGCGTGCCGTAAATTTGCGGCCTGCCTTCGCAGGCGCGAATCCTGTCTTCGAGATAGGCGGCCTGCCAGGGCGGGGCTTCTCCCCGCGCCGCGGCGCCCTTCAACAGTTTCAGCCCGCGCCGTTGAAACGCGGGCTCTCCTATCGAATGCTGGAGGATAATCCACGCGGCATCCTCTCCGTCGTCGCCCGCGAGGCCAACGCCCGGCCACCCGCGCTCGTCGATGATGGCGGATAGGCGCGCCGAGTTGCGCCGGTGCACGGCCTCCATTCGAGGGTGGTAGCCTTCGAAAAGCGCCCCGTCAGAAGCGAGCTCTTCGCGCGCGGCCATATCTTCCGCGGCCATTTCCAGCAACTCCCGGCGCAGCCCATGATCTATCGCCCCGCGATCACTCATAACATCTTCTCCTTTATCGTGCGCGGCCACGCCCGCATCTCACACGCGAAGGAAGCTCGCCACGAAATTATTCAGTATGTGCGCCGCCACGCTCGGCCAGATCGAGCCCGAGAGCCTCACCAGGTAGCCGAGAAACAGCGAGAGGATGAACATCGTCGCGGACGCGATCACCATCCAGGTCTTGAAGCCCGTTGCCCACAGCCAGTGCGGCCAGTGAATCGACACGAAGAGTATGGAGGTCAAGAGGTTCGCCCTCCAAAATCCCGTCCTCTCTCCGAGCTCGCGCAGGATGAGGCCTCTGAAGAGGATCTCTTCCGAGACCGGAGAGACCGCCACGCCGAGCAGGACGAGCAGCCATTCGCGCGCGCTCGAAGCAAAGAGCGGCGCGAGAGTCCTTCCCGAGCTGAATCGCTCGAACGCGACGACTCCCGCGAAGTACAGAGCTATCGCGAGCCCTGAGTAGAGCAGCTTCTTCGCTTCGAACGGCGTGCTGATCCTGAGATACCCGAGCGGGCCTCTCTTTTTCACGAAAGCGACGTAGGCGAGGGCAGGTATTACCCAGAGGGCGAACTTGATCGCGTTGGAATATATGGACTTCGAAAGGCTTGACTGGATCCCCTCGTCGATGAAATAAAAGACGGTCGCTCTGAGCGACCACGCGACGAAAAAAGAGGCGAGAAACAGGGCCAGGGCCAGGGCCGAGCTTATATTCGCCGAGTCTGCTTGCGCGCCCGCGTCGAGGGCGCGGTCGTTGACCTGATCTTCTTTCATATGCCGGTAAGGAGGATCGGCCCGCCGTTACGGGATCACGTAAGGCCGGAACCGCTCAGGAGTCGTATATAGTCTCTCCTCCGAGCTGCTCCACGATGACCGCCGTGCCGTATGCGAGGACTTCCGTCACCCCCGGCGCGATCTCGGTGGCGTCGTACCGCGCGCCGACGATGGCGTTAGCTCCCATCTCGGTCGCGTGCTGGATCATTATGTCGAAGGCGTCGGACCGCGCGAGCTCGCACAGCTGGGTCCACGCGGTTATGTTGCCCCCGACTATCGTTTGAAGGCGGGCGCCGATATTTTTGAACACCGAGCGGGACCGGACCACTATCCCGCGTACGATGCCGAGGCTTCGCGTCACGCGAAATCCGGGCAGGTCGAATGCGGTCGTCACCATGTGATGAGAGACGGAATACCTGGGCTGGCTTATCTCGTAAGGAGCCTTATTCTGTTTCTGTAGATTGTCCATGAATGGTCCTCTGTTTTGAGTTTTCGGTCTGTATGCCGCGAATCGCAGGTTACAGTTTCTACACTTTTAGGGGCGGGAGCAACTTGCTCCGGCTGCCCGATCTCCGGCCGAGCGTTCCTAAGATTTCAACGCGAAGCGGCAAAGGAGCGCGCCGGACAAAATCGTTGACAACACATGTTTGCATATGCTATACGTATGCGCGTCTGTAGTAACCCGGCTCACACAGGTCTTTACCTTCCCAAAGGTTACGTCTTTAAACTTGATTGTTGGACCATAGAGTTGCCCGACCGGGAGCGAGCAATCCCGGCGGCTCGACATCACGGATGAAGTAGGCGTCAGGGACTGGAAGAGGCCCTTCGACTTCGATCCGCGACCTTCCACATACGACAAGGGTGAATAAAAATGAGCACAGAAACGAACGGGCAGCCCACGTATGATTACGCCATCATAGGCTCGGGCGCGGGCGGCGGCCCGCTCGCGGCCCGCCTTGCGAAGGCGGGCAAGAAGGTGCTTCTGCTCGAAGCCGGCGGCGATCACGCAAACTACAACTACCACGTGCCTGTATTTCACGGCCTGGCCACCGAAGACCAGGACATGAGGTGGGACTTCTTCGTGCGCCACTACTCCGACGACGATCAGCAGCGCCGCGATTCGAAGTTCACCGCCAAGCGCGACGGGGTCCTCTACCCGCGCGCGGGCACGCTCGGCGGGTGCACGGCCCACAATGCGATGATCACCATCTACCCGCACAACAGCGACTGGGACTATATCGCGCAGCTCATGGGAGACGACTCCTGGGGCAGCGATAACATGCGGACGTACTTCGAGCGGCTGGAGCAATGCCAGTATACGAGGCGGCCCGGCACCTACTCCGGCAACCCCCTCCTGGCCTTCTTCGAGCGGCTCCGAGACCTCTTCGGCGGAGGCCCCAAGGACCCGGGCCGTCACGGCTACGACGGGTGGCTGACTACCAACACCGCCGACCCGAAACTGATAATCAAAGATGAGAGGCTGGTCAAAGTCGTATTCTCCGCTGCCGCGCAGGCCCTGGTGGAGCATATCGGCAGGCCTCTGGAACGCCTCGAAACGCGTTTCGACCCCAACGACTGGCGCGTGATCAACTCGAACCCCGAGGGGATCGCCGTCACGCCTCTCGCAACCAATGGTGGCAAGCGCCTCAGCGTGCGCGACTGCATACGCGCGGTCCAGGAAAAGTTTCCTGACAACCTGATCGTGAAAACGAAAGCGCTTGTCACCCGCATCCTGTTCGACGCCGAGAACAAGGCCATCGGCGTCGAATATCTCGACGGCGAGCACCTCTATCGCGCCGACCCGCAGGCCGCTTCAAACAACGGCGGCGACGCCATCAAGCGCACGATCTACGTCAACAAAGAAGTGATCCTGAGCGCGGGCGCGTTCAACACTCCTCAGCTCCTCAAGCTCTCGGGCATCGGGCCTAGAAAGGAGCTGGAGGATCTCGGGATAGAGGTCCGCGTCGATCTGCCCGGCGTCGGCGAAAACCTCCAGGACCGCTATGAAATCTGCGTGATCACCGAGATGGAGAAAGATTTCGAGATACTGGAGAATGCCACGTTCGCGCCGCCGCTCGAAGGCGAGCCCGGCGACCGCTATTTCGTCGAGTGGCAATCGGGCAAAGGACTCTATACCACCAACGGGGCCGTCATCGGAGTGATCAAGAGGTCCGACCCGAGCAGGCCCGACCCAGACCTCTTCATCTTCGGCCTGCCGGGCTTCTTCAAAGGTTACTATCCCGGTTATTCGAAAGAGCTGGAGCGGGGCAGGAACTTCTTCAGCTGGGCCATACTCAAGGCCCACACGCGCAATACCGCGGGCAGCGTCACGCTGAAGTCTGCCGACCCGCGCGACGTGCCAGATATCAAGTTCCACTACTTCAACGAAGGGAACGACGATACGGGAGAAGACCTGGAATCCGTGGTGGCGGGCGTGGAGTTCGTGAGGCGAATGAACAAGTATATACGCCTGATTGCCAAAGACGAGAAGTGGCCGGGCAAGCACGTCTCAACGCCGGAGCAGGTCAGGGAGTTCATCAAGAATGAAGCGTGGGGCCACCACGCGTCATGCACCTGCAAGATCGGCCCTAAAGACGACCCCCTGGCGGTCCTCGATAGCCGCTTCCGCGTCTATGGAACGAAGAACCTCAGGGTCGTGGACGCTTCGGTATTTCCTCGCATCCCCGGCTTCTTTATCGTCACGCCGATCTATATGATCAGCGAGAAGGCGAGCGATGTCATCCTTGAAGATGCGTAGGCGGTCGTGCCGCGTATAGATCCGAGATCGCGAAACGGCCGTGAGCCCCGGGCGGGCGATCTGTGGACATTGTTTCTTCTACAGATTGCCCGCCCGGGGCTCGGCCTGTTTTATTATAAGCGCCCTATAAATGGAGAGAGATGGAGAGAGACCTTGCGATAACTTTTGCAGGCGGCGGGAACAGGTCGTTCTACCAGCTCGGCCTGATGAATCGCTGGCGCGAGCGGTTGCTGCCGCGCGCCGCCGTCCTCGCGACGTGCAGCGCAGGAGCCTGCGTGGCCACCATCATGTTGAGCGGGCGCGAGGAAGAGGTCGGCGAGTTCTTCAAAGAGCGCCGCAGCAGCGTGACAAAGAACTTCGACTGGAGCCGGCTGCTCGCCGGACAGCGCCCGACTCCTCACGAGCCCATCTACCGCGACACCCTGCTTCACGCCCTCGCGGACGGGGGCCTGGAGCGCGTCAAATCCCAGCCCTTTCCGGTCCTCGTCCTGACGACCGGCTTCCCCAGGGGCGTCCCCGCTTTTGCGGCGGTCCTGCTCGGTTTCTGCGCCTATAAGATCGAGAAGCGGCTGCGGGCCGGAATGATCCATCCGTTATACGGGCGGCGGGTCGGATTCAGCGCGGTGGCCTTCGATGCGCGGAGATGCGAGACCGCCCTCGAAATGGCGAGCTTGATCATCGCGTCCTCGTCGACTCCACCCTTCACCTCGATCGGCAGCTTCGCCGGCCGCCGCCTCCTCGACGGAGGGATAATAGACAACGTCCCGGCCTTCATGGGCGACGAGGTGGAGGGCGTGCGCAGAAATCTGGTCCTGCTCACGAGCCCTTATCCCGCGAGCGTCACGGGCCGCCGGGGCGCGCGCCTCTACATCGGTCCCGGTACGCCCCTTCCCATCGACCGATGGGACTTTACGCGGCCCGAGCTGCTCGAAGCCACGATAGCCGCGGGCGAGCGCGACGCCGAGATCAACCAGTCGCTGCTCGACGAGTTCCTTGCCTGAGGCGGAGCCGCTGAAGCGGGGCCGCGATCAATTCAGTCTCGAATCCAGTATCAGCTTCAACAGAGCGCCGAACCGCGCCATTATTTTTTCATTGTCCAGATCGGGGCCGGCGCGCTCGGTATCGTTGCGGTGAACGACGACCATGTTGAAGTGTGGAATGACGACTATGAAGTGGCCCCCGTAGCCGTGAGCCGAATAAGCGCCTTCGCGAAGATCGACCGAAGGGTACTGCTTGCCGTCGACCGCGACCCACCACATGTACCCGTACCCGCCGAAGGTGCCGAAGACTCCGGCCTCCGGGCCTTGTCCCACTCCCTGCCCGGATATCGTCCCTGAGCTATGGCCGTGTCGAACGGCGCTCCGAAGGCGAGGAGGAGCAGGAGATGCGGTAAGACTCTATGAATATTCTTAACGATTCGCATGTTTTCCGTCGGCCTAAGGCCGGTAGCCGTTGACCCATGAGAACGCGGGATGGCTGCCGCCGATTGCCCGGGGGACGATCTCTCTATAAGCCTTAGGGCCGTTGAAGCTGTTGGTCAGGACGACGACGCCGATCTTCTGTTTTTTAAAGGCGATCGCGAAATTCCTGAAGACACCCCAATCGCCCCAGTGCCAGAAAGCATCTCCGGCATCCCCGCGCTCGATCCCCCAGCCCAGCCCCCACGAGATGGCGTCAGAGACTTTGACCTGCGGCCTGAGCATCTCGGCGGTCATCTCATCGGAGAGATGAAACCGGTCTTTCGCCGACGGCTCGATTATCTCCGACACGAACCTGGCGTAATCAGCCGCCGTGGTGTAAAGCCCGGCGGAGGAGCTGGGGTAGCTGTATTCGGGATAGTTCCTCCGCTCCTGCGCCCTCTCTTCTGGCGAATAGTTCAGATACCTGCCGTTGCCCGACAGCCCCGGGTTGCCGTCCCTGTCATGCCCCTCGGCCGCCTCTTTCCTGTACCTGTCGATCCAGCCGAAGCTGCTCTCTCGCATGCCGAAAGGCTCGAGCACGCCGGCCTTCATGAATTCCGCGAGCGGCTGGCCCGAGAGGCGCTCGACGACCATTTGCAGGTATTGAAAGCCCGTTGCGGAATAGGCGAATTGGGTTCCAGGCTCGAACCGCAGGCCGATGGGCGTCCCCGGAGCCCGGCCGTGCGGCAGGCCCGAGCTATGCGACAGCACCATGCGCGCGGTGATCAGCTTCAGACGCGGTTCATTCGCGATGAGCGGCTCGCGTCGGTATTCGGTCAGGGGAGTGTCGAGGCCGAGCTTGCCGGTCTCGCACATCCTGAGCGCGGCGTAAGCAAAAGCGGGCTTGCTCAGAGAGGCCGCTTCAAAGACCGTGCTCGCGCTTACCGGTTCTCCGGACGACTTGCCCTTGACGCCGAATCCCTGGCTCCACAGGATGCTCGCGTCTCTGATGATCGCGATCGAGAGGCCCGGGACATTGTGTTTTTTCATGAGCCCGGGAATGAAGCCGGAGAGGTCGCCGATGAGCTCTTTGGCCGGGACTCCGGTCTTCAGCTTTCCGCCGCCGTCTTCAATCCTCGCTTTTAAAGAAAGCGGGAAAGCGGAAGCGCACACGAGGGACTTTCCGCCATCCTTCATAAACTCTCTTCGAGAAGACCGAGCGCCCATAATGGCCCCCACCTCTGGTACAACGGGTTGTCAGGCAATGGCTCTCACGCGTTCAAGCGAGCGGGTGAAGAGCGCCTAGTGATCCTTACTGTCGCCCGGCTTGCCCAGGTGAATCGAGCAGGCCCCGCCCGCGCACGCCTCGCCTTTACCCTCGTCCATACGCCCCATGAACATATAGCGATGAGCCGCGAACCAGAGGTATGCCTTCTGGGCCAGGGGCGCGAAGCCGGGGATTCCCCAGAGCCAGGCGGCGGGCCTGGCCCAGCGGTTGAGCTTCAACAGCTCCCGCACGGCCCCGGCCCCGTGCGACAGCTCGCCGCGCGTATTGACGAAATACATCTCGCGCTGCGCGGATTCGCGGCTTATCTGAAACCGCCCCCGGATCTCCGGGTCGTTCACGTCCGCCCGCTCGACCGCGCCCGGTCCCGCGAACCTCAGGGCCTTCCGGCTGCCCGCCTCGCATAGCCGGCAGGTGGCGTCGTAAAGCAGCAGCGATTTCCGATCTTGAGCCATATAGAACTCCGGGCAGAGCCGGGCAGCGAGCTCATCTCCCGATAACCCTTCGCTTGAAGGCTACAGTCTCGCCTTCAGGATCACCGGGTCTTTGAGCAATTCGGTCGCGGCGAGCCGGCCTTTGTTATCGACGGTGCCCCACTGGCTGTTGGCTACGTAATAGAACATATTGCCGACCAGAACGCCGAGCGTGGGCTCGTCGAACAGGGGGTTGTTGGCTTCGAGCACTTCGAACCTCTCGATCTTATCGAGAGATTTATTCATGGGCAGCCGAACTACCCGGTGCGGATTGACCCCGTTCTGGACCGCGATCAGGCTGCCTTTGTGCAGATAGAGCCCGTCTATCCCGAGGATAGTCGAGGCGGGCGCGGGAGGCAAGCTCACCACCTTTTTCGTCGACAGGTCGATGATGAAGATCCCCTTCGAGTAATCGGCCACGAAGAGGCGCTTTTCATCGGGCGAGAGAGCGAGCCCCTGAAGAGACGCGAACTGGTCGGACTCGATCAGCGGCTCGATCCGGTCCGTGTCGTGGCGGATGACGTAGACCTCGGGCGAGAGGCTGTCGCTCGCGTAGACGTTTCCGCGAGCGTCGATCACGAGGTCGCCCAGCCAGTGAGGGCGAGGTTTGTTATCGAGCAGGTACCGCTTAAGCAATTTGCCCGTCGCGAGGTCGATCTTCAGGATGCACGACTTGCCGTTATCTTCCTCTCTGTAGTTGGACATCTGCGGATGGGCGGCGCTCGCGACCCAGAGGTGGCGCCGCCCGGCATCCACCTTCATGCCCATGCCGCTCCATAGATTCTCCTGGTCCGTGTAGAAGTCGCGCGCCACGCCGCTCTTATCGACGCTCAGTATCTTCCGCCTGTAGACGCTGCTGACATAGAACGTCTCTTTCACGGGGTCGTAAGCGAGCCCTTCGGTGACGAGGCCCTTCTCTCGAATCGTGAAGGCGACCGCGCTCCTATTGACCGGGGCGCGGTTGCTTTCGATTTTCTTCAAGACCGCTTTGAATTCATCCGAATCTCTCAGCGAGGCGAAGTCTTCCTCTTTATCCGCGGGGTAGACCAGGCCCATCTCCGCGCCTTTGCCTAGCCACGCGAGCGACTCTTTCCGGTCGCCGAGCAACGCGTAACCGGCGGCAAGGTAGTACATGTAAGTCTGGTTCGTCGGGCGCAGGTCGAGGGCGGCCCTCATGTTCTCGACGAAGACCGCGTAGTCTTTCTTCTGGTACGCGCCTCTCGCCTGCTGAACGTAGTAACGCGGGTCTTTTAACTGACCGGGTAATTGACCGGGCGGCCGGCTGGCGAGCTGGCTCGCGCTTGAGGTCGAAGGCGTTTGAGCGGACGTAGCGACAAGCAGAGCGGCTAGAAGCAACTTCGTGATCGCGTGCGGAAAGAATCGTTTTTCGAGCTTCATACAGATATTCCGACCCCTGGAGCGAGCCGGGTTTCCCTTCCGATGATTTCCGAAGGCTCGCGATCTCGCGAGGCCTTCAATTGCACGGGCCGCGTCGCGGGCTATATTCGAAAGCGGCGGCGACTACGCCTTCAGTTCGGCGGTGGGCAAAAATTTCGGCGGCCTGCGAAGCTTCGTCGCCTGCTCGAAAGCATAGGCTATACGGATGAGCGCGGGCTCGCTATAGGCCCTGCCGAAGAAGGATATTCCCACCGGGAGGCCGAAGAGATACCCGGCGGGGACCGTTATATTGGGATACCCGGCCACCGCCGCGGGCGTCGAGCTGCCCCCCGAAAAGTGATCGCCGTTGACCAGGTCCGTCATCCACGGCGTGCCTCCCGTCGGCCCCACGATGGCGTCGAGCCTGTGCGCCTGCATCAAGGCGTCTATGCCCTGCGCCCTGGACAGGCGAAGGTTTTTGCTGAGCGCGAGCCGGTATTCTTTGCTCGTGAGCGGCCCCTTGCCCTCGGCCATTACGAATATCTCCTGGCCGAAATACGGCATCTCCTTTTCGCGGTTTCGCTCGTTGAATTCGATCAGGTCTTTCAGGGACCGCGCCGGAGCCGAAGGGCCGAGGCCCGCGAGATAGTTGTTGAGGTCGGCCTTGAATTCATACAACAGGACCTGGAACTCGGGGCCATCCAGCTTCGCCGCCGTGGGCATGTTCGCCGGATCGACTATCACGGCGCCGGAGCGCTTCATCGTCTCCAGGGCCTCGTTCAACAATTTATCCACCTTGTCGCTGAAGCCGAAGAAATTGCGTGCGACCCCTATGCGCGCTCCCTTCAGCCCCCGGGGGTCGAGAAATTTCGTATAGTCCGCGTGAGACTTGCCCGAGCTCCCAGCGGTCGCCCCATCCCTCCGATCGACTCCCGCAAGCGCGCCTAGAAGTATCGCGGCATCGGTCACGGTCCTGGCCATCGGACCGGCCGTATCCTGGCTATGGGCGATGGGAATAATGCCCGCCCTGCTTACGAGGCCGAGCGTCGGCTTGATCCCGACTATCGAATTTGCGGACGAGGGGCAGACTATGGAGCCGTCCGTCTCCGTGCCGACCGCGACCGCCGAGAGGCTCGCCGCCACGGCCGCTCCCGACCCTGAGCTCGAGCCGCAAGGGTTCCGGTCGAGGGCGTAAGGGTTGCGGGTCTGCCCGCCGCGCCCGCTCCAGCCGCTGATAGAGTGGGTCGATCTGAAGTTGGCCCATTCGCTCAGGTTCGTCTTGCCGAGTATCACGGCCCCGGCCTTCCTCAACCGCTCCGCTACGAAGGCGTCTCTCGACGCGATCGAGCCGGCAAGCGCGAGCGAGCCGGCCGACGTAGCCATCCGGTCCGCCGTGTCGATGTTGTCCTTGATGAGGACCGGGATTCCGTGCAGAGGCCCTCGCGGCCCTTTCTCCTTGCGCTCGCGGTCGAGCTCGGCGGCTATGGAAAGGGCATCGGGGTTGGCCTCGATTACCGAGTTGATCGAAGGCCCCTGCCTGTCGATCTCCTGAATGCGCGCCAGGTACATCTCCGTAATCGAGTGCGAAGTGTACTCTCCCGACTTCATCCCCGCCTGCAATTCGGATACGGAGACCTCTTCGAGGGCGAACGGCTTCACCGATTCCGCGCGCGCGGGGACTTCAGGCCCACGGGGCAGAGAGGGGCCGACCAGCGCCACCGCGCCGCCGAGCAAACTCTTATGCAAAAATCCTCTGCGATTCAGCTTCGATTTTTTTGGAGCCTTTTTATCCTGAGCCATCGATCCCTCTCATCGAAATTGAGATGTGCCCGCCCGGCAAATCATGAACGGATAGCGGCGGTCGAGCCGCGAACTAAACTGCGAGGCCCGGCGCTGAATGAAGATCGGTTCGGGCAAGGAAGGAGTCTACCATGCGAATCCCGTTTTCGCTGAGCGTCGAGCGCTGCCTGATGTCACGCGCGCGAGCCGGGAGAATGCTTCAGAGAAGATTCGGCCTGCGAGAGCTTCGCCCGCGCTCGCGGGCACCGCTCAGAACTTGATGCTCATGAACCGGTCCATCTCTTCCTTGACGATCCTGTAACACTCGCACGCGGAATCTTCCAGCCCCTGCCGGTCGATTATGATTATCCGCCCGCGCCGCCCCTTTATGAGGCCCGCGCTTTGCAGTGTCCCGGTGACTATGTTCACGGCGGGCCGACGAGCGCCGATCATGTTAGCCACGATCTCCTGCGTCAACTGCAACTCGTCGGATTTCGCCCGGTCGTGGGCGACGAGCAGCCAGCGGCAGAGCCTCTCTTCCACGGTGTGAAACCGGTTGCAGCCGACCGACTGGGTAAGCTGGGTAATCTGCGTATAGATGTAGCGGAGCAGGATGCGGTGCAGGGAAGGCAGCGCCGCCGACTCCTTCCTGAAATCATCGGCTCTCATCCTGAGCGCCACCCCGGCCAGCTCTACCTCCACCCGATATGCAGAAAGGCTCTCTCCCATAAGCACCTGGGTTCCCAGCATCCCTTCATACCCCGTGATGCCGGCCTCTATCATCTCGCCCTCGAGAGTGGTCACGACCCACGACAGCAGGCACGTGAGCGGAAAGTAGACGTAATCGATCTCACTGCGCGGATTATAAACGATGCTGCTTTGCTGCATGGCCACCTGACTGAGGAAGGGCTGAAGGCGGCCCAGCTCTGCCTCAGGGAGAGAGTCGAGTACGTGGTTTCCGAGCGATTGTTGAAGTTTCTGATCCATACAAATTCCTCAATCTTTATGCGCTTCGTGGTTCGACACGCAGCCGCAAAATCAACCCGATCATAACACCCAAAATTATGCGATTGTGTTTGCTGGGGAACTGTATCACAAAGCGTCGATCAGTATAGTTAACATCTAACACAACGTGGATCAAAGCGGGATGGGGAATTAATGGATACTTTATGCAGGCGTATACTGTGCGTGGATGACGACACGGACACTTGCGATATGGTCAGTTTCTTCCTGGGCCAGGCCGGATTCGATGTCAGGGTGGCGCGGTCGCTACTCGGCGCGCTGGAACTTGCCCGGGACGAGCGGTTCGATCTCTACATTCTGGACAACCGGCTCTCGGACGGGACGGGCCTCGAATTATTCGAGCAGATCCGCGCTTTCGACCATGCGACGCCCGTGATCTTCTGCTCGGGAGAAGGCGATCTGGTTGAGGAGCGAGCCCTGGGCATGGGCGTGCACCAATTCTTAAGGAAGCCCGTGGGACTCGATCACCTGACTTCCGCCGTCTCGAGGCTGACGGCCGAAGCAGCCCCCCGCAGAACGTGTTAGCCCCCCCGCTTCGCTCGAACATCAGGCGCCCGAGGACGGAAGGTACCTCCCAGGTATGGTTTTTTCGCGGCTCTCAATGTCCTGGACGATGGTCAGTATCTCCAAGTAGTCCCCTTCTTCGATCAACTGAATGCTCCTGATGCCGCGCTCGAACGGCGCGGGGTCGTCGCGAGTGAGCCTCCATTCGTACGTGCTGAAGACGTGAGCGGCTTTGCCGAATGTCGCTCTCCGCGAGGCGGCTCGCGGCTCACCATTCGAGAGTGTATTTGGTGCGCGAGTAGACGATGTTGAAGCCGCGCTTCTGCGCGTTGCGCTGGGAGACGCTGCCCGGCGCGGTCGTCACGGCGGCCAGGTCGCAGCCTCCGCGCGCGGCGAAGTCGATCCTGGCCTTCAACAGGTCGGTCTGGACTCCCAGATTGCGATAAGACGGCAGAGTGCTCGCCCCAGCGAGCAGGGCCACGCCGTCTTTAATGAAGAGGGCACCGCCACCCACGGGTTTCCCTCCGCGAAAAGCGCCGAAGCAGGCGCAGTTGGATTGGCGGAAGAAGACCTTAAAAAGGTCGATCAGGGATTGGGGAGCGGGGCCGCCCTCGACGAATGCTTCGGCCACTACCGCCGCGAAAGTATCGACCTCTTCCGGCCCGATCTCGCGAACGTCATTTTCGAAAGAGGTCTTTAAAAAGGCCCGCTCGTCCAGGCTCTTCGCCAGCACATCCGAGTACTCCGTAACCCTGTAGCCCCTATCCATGAACATGCGCGTGAGGCTCATATCCGCGAGGTGCGAGGTTTCGACATTGGCCGGAGCGCCCCTCCGCTTAAAAAACTCTTCCAGCTCCGCGAGCTCGGCGTCCGTCACGGGGCCGTCGAGCCCCAGCCCGAAAGCCTGCGTGAGCGGGGACTCGACTCCGACGAATACGGCGTAGCCGGTGTTGATCTTCTTATAAGCGCCTTCCGAGGAGTCGTGAAACTGGTTGTAAGCGCGGGCGAACTCGGTCTGGTTGAGGGCTTCCGCGGTTTCAAGCCTCAAGGCGAGTTCTCTGCTTGAAAAAATCATGCGCGTCTCCCTATCAAAACAGTGCTGCTTTGGCGCCGTGCGCGGCCCTCACCGCGCGCCTCCCTGCTCAAGCTTTTTCAGCGCCTCGATCCCGCTCGCGCTGTTCGGGTTCAGCTCGACCGACTTGCGGTAATTCTTGATCGCGAGATCCTTGTCGCCGCTCACGACGTAGGCTTCGCCGAGGCTGTCGTAAGCGTTAAACGAGCCGGGATGATCCTCGACGTTGATCTTGAATACCTCGACGGCCTCTTTGACTTTCCTGGCCTGGTACAGCAACTGGTACCCGAGCCTGTTCATCTGATCCTCGCTCAGAGCCCTGGCCGGGTCCCTCCGCTTCGCTTTCACGTATTCGCCGATGGCGGCTTCGCCCCGCGCGGCTATGTCCTTGAACAGTTTCCTGGCGGGCGAGTCGTACGTTTCATAGCGCAGCCAGGCGAAAGCGGGTTGCGCGCCGCCGACCGTTCGCCGGAGCAGCTCGGGGACTATCGATAATCCGTTGGGGTTATTGGCGAAGACCATCACGGCCAGCCTCTGTTTCGGATAGGCGACCACGTATGCCTTCGTGTCGCCGTTGTCTCCCCAGTGCCAGAAAGAGGTCCCTTCCGCCGTTTGTTGAAGGCCCCAGCCCAGGCCCCACGAAACGGATGAGGAGAGTTTTCCGAGCGGGCGGCCCGTGCAGTTCGTGCAGGCCTCATCGACTCTCACCTGCGGGGTCAGCATCAGCGCGGCCGTCTCCCTCTTAAGCCCGGTCCCGTCCATTATCGCGATCACGAACCTCGCGTAGTCGGAAGCCGTGGTCTTCAGGCTCGCCGCGGCATTGGCCTCGGTCCCCTTGTTCCTTCCCTTCACGCGATGGACCCCGTCGTGTCTGAAGGCGGCGAGCTTTTCGTACTTCTCCTGCCACACGTAGCTGCTGCTGGTCATCCCGAGCGGGTCGAAGACCATATTCTTCATGACCGCGTCGAGCGGCTGGCCCGCCATGTGCTCGATGACCCTTTGGAGGTAGACGAATCCTTCGCCTGAATAGCTGAACTTCTCTCCGGGAGTGACCAGTATTTTGAGCGGCCCCTCCTCGTTCGGCCTCCAGTTGGGAAAGCCCGTGGTGTGGCTCAACACCCGGCGCGCGGTTATGAGTTTCAGCCTGTCGTCGTTTTCGACGTACGGTTCGGGAAGGTAACGGGAAAGAGGGGCATCGAGGTCGAGCTTGCCCTGGTCGACCAGCTTCAGCGCCGCATAAGCCACCACGGGCTTGCTCAGAGAGGCGGCCTCGAAGACGGTCGTATCGGAGACGGGCTCTTTCGTTTCGGCGTTCATGAGCCCGAAGCCTCGCGTCCAGAATAGCCGCCCGTCGCGCACGACGGCCACGGACAGTCCGGTCACGTCCCCTTCTTTCATCATCTCCGGTATGGCTTTCTCAAGCTCGGCTATCATGGCCTGTCTCTTGACGCGCTTCGACAAAACGCCCGAGCCATTTTTCGACAGGCTTTCGCCCGCGAACAGGGCGACGACCAGGGCGACGGCCAGTAAAACCGTCACGAGCTTAACGAAATCGGCATTGAGTCTCTTCGCCATTTCAACCTCCTGACTACCGCAAGGGCGACGCGCGCTCCTTCATCCATGCAAGCGCGGCCCCCAGTACTCTATTACGCTTCGCATCGCTTCCGGCTCGATGGCCAGATCGCCCGTAAAGGGGAAGTCCAGGCAGAGGATAAGAAAGAGCACGAAACCTACCAGCCCCGCTAGCGATCCGACAATGATTAACTGCGCGACGGTGCTCTTTGTTCCGAACATGTAAGTGAATCCGACGGTGATCATGCCACCGCCGATCAGAAGAATCCACATAAGCGTAGGCAGCCCCGGCCTGCTGACGTGCAGGCGGGTGCGCCTGAGCTGCCCCATCTCGTTAAGCCGTTCGAGCGACTCTCCGTAGAAGGCCTCTTCCCTGCTGCCTTGAGGCTGAAAGTCGTAATAGGCCTGCCACAGCTCCTCGTAAGCCTCGGATGTGGCCTTGCCATATTCGCCCCGGCTCATGCTTTCCCATTCTTCGTCCGTTACCGATTGCGCGTATCGTAGGAGGGCCTGCTGCACATGGTCTCGCGTGGCGTAGGGAAAACCCTGAGCGTCCCGCAGCAGGTTGCCTATCTGGCCCGCCTCCTGGTGCGCGCTCTCCTCGGCTTCGGAGTATTGCTCCCACACGGCGACCACGACGAACGCCAGGAGCACCGCGTAAACGACTCCTATCGCCGCGTAGACGAAACCCGCCACCTCGTTGTTCTCTTTCAAAGTCGTGTAGGGAACCCTCCGACGCACGAGGTACAGTCCGGCCGTCGAGAGGCCTACGCTGAACGCCACGATGAGAGTGCCCATAAGCCAGGTCGAAACATTAAGCAGTCGCATAGCCGATCTCCTAAATCGCGGGGCCGCAGTGGAAGTCGATGAGGGGGCGTTGCCGTTTAATAAAGGCGTTTACCGTGAGGGCGGGCCGTGGCCCGCCCCCGCAACACTTTGATAGCAGCTCTACTTGATTCCGATCACCATCGAGTCGGGGCCGGACAGGTGCTCCACTCGCGTCTCGCTGAACCCGGCTTCCCGCATCCATGACGAGCAGTCCGCGCCCGTATAATCGAAGCCCCCGGGAGTTTCGATCAGCATATTCAGGCTCATCAGCAGGCCCAGGGCGTTCTTCCTGCGGTCGTCGTCGATGAGCGCTTCGTAAACGACCAGCGCCCCGCCCTTCTGTAGAGCCTCGAATGCTTTCGAGATCAACATCTTCTTCTGTTCGAGGTTCCAGTCGTGCAGAATGTGCCCCATCACCAGCACGTCGGCGGAAGGCAAGGGGTCCTCGAAGAAATTCCCCGGATAAAACTTCAGCCGCTCTCCCAAATGGTGCGACTCGACGTACTCTTCGAATATCGGGCCGATGAGCGGAAGGTCGAACCCTCCACCGCTCATGTGCTCGTTGGCGAGCGCCACCTGCACGGGCAGAGCCCCCTGGGCCGTGCCTATATCGATGAACGTGCCGTAGCGGTCCCACGGAAATTTACGCGCCATCGCCATCGCCGCGGCGATGCTGATGCCGGTCATCCCTCTGAGGAAGATTCTGAGGCGGTCGGGGTCGGAGTAGAGGGCTTCGAATAAGCCGGACCCGCCTTTCGATTCATTCTGCGGCTCGCCGGTCCTGAGCCCCTCGGAGAGAGAGCCCCAGAATTTGAACAGCCGCGCGTTGGCCATTTCGAGAAGGCCCCCGGCGTAAGAAGGCTTCGCCTTATCGAGGAACATGTCGGTCTCGGGAGTGTTCGAATACATGCCCGCTTCCCTCTCAAGCATCCCGAGAGAGACGAGCGCGTCGAAGAAATCGCGCGCGGACCGCGGGTGGATCGAGAGGCGCTCGGCAAGCGTTTCAGCATCCAGCGGGCCTCCGGCAAGCTCCGTGAACAGGCCGAACTCAACCGCGCTCAGCAGGGTCTTGGAGCCCCAGAAGCCCAGCCCGAGCTGCATTATGGCATCGGGTGTGGGTTGAGATGTCATTGCGGTTCTCCTTTCATAGAAGAGTGGATCACGATCGTTCTATCATTGAATGATGAGTCTTTTGATATCGCCTGAACCCATCCGGACCTTGTGAAGATCGAGCCCCGGCGACGAATCGAAGAGTAGCACATCCGACCTTGTCGCTCTAGCTTCCCGCGCTTGAGTCGGCGGGCGAAAGCGGCCGGAGTTGACCCTCGCGACACGTGTGAATATACTGGCGCGTGATTTCAGGATGACGAAAGCGAGTCTCTTATGAATTCTGAGCAGAGAGCCCAATACGAGCGCGATGGTTACACCGTCCTGCGAGGTTTTTTCGGCCCTGAAGAGCTTGAGAGATGGAGAGACAGGTTTCAGGCAATAGTCGAGCAACGCGCCAGCCCGCCCGAGAACATGCTCGTGATGAAGGACGTGATGGTGGCAAAGCGAGTCGTCACCCCCGCCTCGCCCGAAGCCTCGATACAGAAGCTCCAGGACCTTCATCATGATCCCGTGTTCGATACTTACATCAGGCACGAGCGATTGCTGGACGAAGTGGCGCAGATCACCGGACCCGACATAAAGATGGTCCATAACATGTTCATCAACAAGCCGCCCGTAGTCGACGGCCGCCATCCGCTCCACCAGGATCTCGTCTACTTCCCTTTCCGCCCGGCCGATAAGATCGTCGCCACCTGGGCGGCCATAGATCGCTGCACTCCCGAAAACGGCTGCCTGACGGTCGTGCCCGGCACCCACAAAGGCGAGCTGATAGCGCACGAGCTGCCCGAATGGGAGTACGTGAACTTTTCATACCTTGGAGCGCGAGGCGTGGGCCGGCAAACCGAGCGCGCTCACCTTGAGATGGAGCCGGGCGACGTTGCGCTCTTTCACCCGGTCCTGCTTCACGGCTCGGGGCACAATCGCACGTCGGGCTTTCGCAAAGCCATCTCCGCGCACTACGCGAGCGCGAGGTGTCGATACATCACGCCCGAAGAAGACATCGATGGAGTATACGCGGGCGTGCGCGCTTATAACGAAAAGATGGGCAGGAGCTACCTGCTTGTCCGAGGCCGCGAGTTCGATGGGTGCCTCTGATGCAGAGTGCGGAGGCCGGCGGGCAGGGCGGCTTCGATTGCCGCTGCCCCGCGAGCGATTCACGGACGGCTTAGAGCCTCTCATTCCCTCATTTTTCTTTTTCAAAAATCTTGTCCAGGACCAGCATCGCTATCAGACCTAAGCAGAGGGTGAGCAGCAGCACGTTTATCAGGGTAGAATCCATTAGAGCCTCTCATCTTTCTTAAGTTGTTACGACTTGAAATCGTTGGAGGTGACTATACAGCAAAAAAACGGCGGGTCAATTCCCCGCGCGGGGTAGGAATCGCATTGCCGGGCGAGGGATTATTCGGGAAGATTTTCGCGGCTCGCTTTCTCCTCAGTGTCTTGCGGGCTTATTCTCCGCTGCGAAATCCAGGCCATTCTTGTTGACGGTTATCTTCGTGCGGCCGCGCTCCTGGCCGTTGATAAAGAAGAGCATCTCGCAGGTGAGGGTCTCTCCCTCTTTCATCTCTACCGTGAAGGGCAGGACCGCGCCCTGTTTCTTGAGCACGATCTTTTGAGGGTCGGACATAGCGGTCGGCATTACAGGCTTTCCGTTCTGCTCCACGGCGAAGACCTGCACTTCGATCTCCTGCTTGTCCACATAGGGCAGGAGCTGAAACGCGACGCTGCTTTCGAGCTTCCCTTTCGCCATTATGTAATTGAACAGGGCGAGGTGAAGGTTCTCTCCGACGACGCGGGTCACGGAAGGCGCGATATTCTTTTTCGGAGCGAGAGCGCCCCACTGGTCCTGTATTCCTATGTGGGTTATGCCCGGGTCTCTTATCGAAGGGCTGTTCAAGGGATGCGGGCGGGTCATGCTGGTGCCGGAGCCGGTCGTGTCGGTGCTGGACGGGCGCTGAGCGTTCGCCACCGTGAAGAGCAGCGCGATGAAGACGCATGCGAGCGGTAATGATCGGCGCATGATCGATTGCCCCTTTCCGAAGTCGAAGGGTTTCAACAGGCTCCGCCTGAAAGCCATTAAAAGGTTGCTTCGAAACAGGCTCTTTGCAGGCTTACTCAAAAAGCAGGCTTCGCGGGATTGCAAGCCACCGTATTTTAGTCCAATTCCGTTTTCATGGCTACGTCACGCCGGACAAAATCGGGCCATAAAATGTTAGAATATGATTGCGAGCGAAAATCGATTTCGGTGAGAGAAAGGAAATCCAGTGACAGATAAAGTGCGCAAGAGCGATGAAGAGTGGCGACAGCAGCTCACGCCCGAGCAGTTCGAAGTGACGCGCAGGAAGGGCACGGAGCGGGCTTTTACCGGTGAGCTTTACGAGCAGCACGACGAGGGCGTATATCGCTGCGTCTGTTGCGGCAACGAGCTGTTCGCCTCCGATACGAAGTTCGAATCGGGGTCGGGGTGGCCGAGCTTCTGGAGCCCGGTCTCGGAAGAGGCCGTCGACATGGAGGCGGACCAGAGCCACGGCATGAGGCGCATCGAAGTGATGTGCAGCAAATGCGACGCGCATCTGGGACACGTCTTCGACGACGGCCCCGCGCCCACGAACCTGCGCTACTGCATAAATTCCGCCGCCTTGAAATTCGAAGATAAAGAAGAGGCGGAGTAATTAAAGATGAAATGCATGGCGTGTGGAGGCGGCTCTCTGGTCGAGGGCGTTCTCAGCCACTCCGATACGGAAAAGGTCCAGTTCAGGCCCGCGAGCATGTCGCTTCTGGGGTCGCTTCTGGGGTCGATATTCGGCACAGGGAACCGGCCCGTTCGCGCCTATGGCTGCGCTCGCTGCGGCCACTTGCAGCTGTCGGTAGACTTCACGAAGGAGGACCTTGAGAAGTATCAGAGCTTCGAAGGAGAACAACAACCGAGCGCGGTAGAGAGGCTGGCCGCCGAGCCGCCGGGCTCGGGCTCGTGAGTCCCTCCGGGAAACGGCCCGATCCGGAATGTTCAAGCTCAAAGAGCCGGCATCAAGGTGCCGGCTCTTTGGCGAGCATTCCATCCCTCCGCGCCTTGACTGCCATGCGGCGCGCCTTCTCTTCTCCGTACTTG
>DATLMR010000011.1:0-7271 GCA_035537555.1 Blastocatellia bacterium | reverse complement strand
CGGTGCTTGAGCCTATCTACAGAGGCGCGGCGCGAGAGACGGATGGGATTGAAGGAGTTGAATGATGCGACCCTGTTTACCCGTGCCATAAGCGACGGGCGACTGGCTCTCAAGGGTAGGGAAGGCCAAAGGAAAGGCAGGGTCGCATCATTCAACTCCTGAATCTATTGCGCGATTTAAGGAGCGGCGAGCGATGAAGATCATCGCCTTTCGTGCCGTCGATCTTTCATTCCGATTCTCATTTCGCCCCGAGAATACGCACCGCCGTTATCGTTGTCAACGACTTAATTTTCGTATTCGCGAGAATGAAAAACTAAGTCGCGCATGTAAAGCTTTTCGGCCTGATAGGATTTCTTTTAATGCTATCTATGCGGTCCGTTAATGATCGCAAGGGATGATCTCTCGGCCCGCATCCGCGATATGTTCCATATGCCGCAGCCCGCGTGTTTAGGAGCCCGAAGTCGACATCGATGGCGCGATTGTTCTAACGTGCGGTGGAAATATTATCGGAAGACCGGGAACCGGTCGCGGGACGGCTGCCGGCGGGACATACCAGGAATAAAACCTCCATGAAAAGAGATGCCAGGATAATCGGGACCGGCCGGTACGTCCCCGAAAAAATTCTTACGAACGACGACCTGAGCCGCATGCTCGGCGAAGACATAAACGAGTTCGTCGAAAATATCGTCGGCATCAGAGAGCGATCCTGTCGATCCGCTCATAAGCGCATGCATCGTCCCTACCCCTTACCCGCCCCTACTTCACGATGAGCTTGCCTCGATACATGTTCATTCCGCAGGTGAACTCATACTCGCCCGGTTTCTCGGGCGTGACTTCCAGGGTCACGCTCCTGTTTTCCGGCAGGTGGGCGCGCTTCCCGAAATCGGGAATCACGACTTCTTCCCCGCACAGAGACGCTTCGCGCCGCGTGAAGTTCAGGAGCAGCCGCTCGCCCGCTCTCGCGACTATGGTCGAGGGTTGATAACCGCCTTTGACCGTTACGTCTATCTCCTGCACGCCGCCCGCGCCCGTTTGAGCCGAGACCGACTCGCCTTTCCACATCCAGAAGTAGCGAATTATCAACGCGATGGCGGCCAGGCCCGCGATGTTTACTATGATCTCTGTCGCGCTCATGATTTGACTCCTTTGTCCGCCGCCCGGGGCTCGAAGAACCTCAAACGGTTGGCGTTCGTCACGACCGTTATGCTTGAAGCCGCCATGGCCGCGCCCGCGATGATCGGCGAAAGCAAGACCCCGACGATCGGGTACAGGAGGCCCGCGGCGATAGGAATGCCGAGCACGTTGTAGATGAACGCGCCGAAGAGGTTCTGCCTGATGTTTCGCAGAGTCGCGCGCGAGACTTCGATGGCCGTGACGACTCCGCGGAGGCTCCCGCCGACCAGCGTCACGTCGGACGCTTCGATGGCGACGTCGGTGCCGGTGCCAATCGCGAAGCCGATACCGGCCTGCGCCAGGGCGGGCGCGTCGTTGACGCCGTCGCCGACCATCCCGACGAGCCGCGCCCGCCTTCCGGCTCGCCCATCCCGGCCCTCCCCTTGAAGCCTTTCGATTTCGCGGGCCTTCTCTTCCGGCAATACCTCGGCGAGCACGCGCCGGATGCCGACCTGCCGCGCGATTGCGTTGGCGGTGCGCTCGTTGTCGCCGGTCATCATCACGACCTCGATGCCGAGCCTTTCGAGAGCCCTCACCGCCCGCGCCGAGTCTTCCTTGACCGTGTCCGCGACCGCGATGATGCCGGCGGGCTCGCCTTCCACCGCGACGAACATCGCCGTCTTTCCCTCATCGGAGAGACGCGCCGCGCCCTCCTCGAACTCTTTCATCCGCACCCCTTCCCGGCTCATCAGCTTCCGATTGCCGACGAGCACGCGGCGGCCTTCGACTGTCGCTTCCACGCCGTGACCCAGAATGGCGTTGAAGGCCTCCGGCTCGCGGAGCTCGACCCCGCGCGCCTGCGCGCCCTCGACGATGGCCCGGGCCAGCGGGTGCTCGCTCTGCCGGTCGGCGACGGCCGCCAGGGTCAGCAGCTCGCGTTCGGAGAAGCCCTCGAGCGGAAGCGCGTCCGTCAGCACGGGCCTGCCCCTCGTGATCGTGCCGGTCTTATCGAGGACGACGGTGGTGAGCCTTGAAGCGGTTTCAAGCGCCTCGGCGTTACGGATCAGCACGCCGTTTTCGGCGGCCTTGCCGACCCCGACCATCAGGCCGAGCGGCGTCGCCATGCCGAGCGCGCACGGGCATGCGATGATCAGCACCGTCACCATCGTTACCACGGCATAATTCAAGGAGGGAGAAGGCCCGAAATTGAACCACGCGAGGAAGGTCACGATCGCGATGATCAGCACCGTCGGAACGAAGTACGAAGAGATTATATCGACCTGGCGCGCGATGGGGGGCTTCGAGTTCTGCGCCCGCCGCACCATCTCGACGATGTGAGCGAGCGCGGTGTCGCCGCCGACCTTCGTGGCCCGGAAGGTGAACGCCCCGGTCTTGTTGACGCTCGATCCGATCACCGCGTCGCCGGCTCTCTTGTCCGACGGCACGGACTCGCCCGTGACGAGTGATTCATCGATCGCGGATTCTCCCTTGATTATCACTCCGTCAACCGGGACTTTCTCGCCCGGGCGAACCAGCACCGTATCCCCCACGACCACTTCTTCGATCGGCACGTCGATCTCGCGCCCTCCCCGAATGACTCTCGCCGTCCGGGCTTGCAGCTCCATCAGCTTCTTGATCGCGGCGCTCGACCGGCTCCTTGCGCGCATCTCAAGCGCCTGCCCGAGGACTATGAGGGCGATGACGATCACGGCGGCGTCGAAGTACATTCCGCGAGTCCCTTCGGGAAAGAGACCGGGAGCGATCGCCACCACGGTCGAGTAAGCCCACGCCGCGCCGGTCCCGAGCGCGACGAGCGTATCCATGTTCGCATTGTGGTTGCGAAAGTTATTCCACGCGGCGGCGAAGAATTGCCCGCCCGACCACGCGAGCACAGGAAGGGTGATGACGGCCCCCGCGATACCGATCAAACGGTGCCATCCAATCGTCGCGTGATGCCAGGACGGAATGATGTCGATCAGCATCATCATGAGGATGGGGACGGAGACCGCCGCGGCAAACCAGAATTTTCGCATCATCGCGCGGTAGCTCTGCGCTTGCGACTCTTCCTCGCCCGCGCCATAAGCCGCCGGGCGGGCCGCGGCCTCGCTCTCCTCGACGGCGCGTGTCGGAGCGGGCTTCGATCTGGAGAGCTGCACGAATACGGCAGGCGCGCTTCCGCCGCCGTCAAGCTGCCCTTCGGAATCGAACTTCTCTTTGCAGAAGCGCGAGCAGAAGTAGTAGCGCGTGCCGTCCCTTTCGCTCGCGCCCGCCGCGGACTCCGGATCGACCGTCATCCCGCAGACGGGATCGATCGGATGTGTCTCTTTACTTATCCCGGTTAACATCTTCAAGCCTCTCTATTCTTCAATCTCTTGCCCTTTGGCTGAGCGCGGCGCGCCTGCTTCATCGGGTGGTCGATCTCCGCGCCTTCGATAAGCCCGCATATATGGCCGGGCGCGCGGCCGCGCTCGTCCCACTCCTCGAGCGTCGCGGCCAGATCCTTGCGATAGCTGAGCATCTCGCGCACTCGCTCGTCTAACTCTTCGAGGCGGCGACGCACGATCTCGCGCACCTCGTCACACGGGCTGCGCCCGGCGCGAGCGTCGCCGATGATCTTCTTGATCTCGTCCAGGGAGAAGCCGAGCACCTGCGCCTGCTTGATGAAGGCGAGGCGGTCGAGCACCTCCGGGCCGTATACCCGGTAGCCGCTGCCTGTGCGCGAAGGCCTGTCGAGCAGCCCGTTCCTTTCATAGAACCTGAGAGCCTCGACGCCGATGCCCGAGAGCCTCGACACCTCGCCGATCTTCAATACCCCCGGCCGCTCCGGCCCGTCACCCGTCCGCGCGCTTCTTATCGCCATTCCCCTCAATCCTCCCCTTTCACTGAATCGACTCATTCATTATAAACCCTGTAGCCGAGTACAGAGTCAAGCCCCTATGCGCGGGAGGCCGCCCGAAGATCGATCGAAGCAGAGAGCTTTCATGTATAATGCTTCTTCACGACCTCGATAATCGGAAGAGGGAGAAGGCGTTCGATGTTTAAGCGTTCCTTACTCATGCGTTTCACGCTCAAGCTTCTCATAGCGACACAGGCGCTCCTGCTCGGCGGCGCGACGGGGGCGAGCGGGGGGCTTGCGCAGAGCGCGATGAAGCCCTCTCTGGTCGCGCAAGACCTCGCTTCGCCCGCCGGCCCGGCCAGCAGCCAGCCGAATCTCCATTCGTCGGCGGATGGGCGGGTCTATTTAAGCTGGCTCGAGCCCGCCGGAGAGGGGCGTTACGCCTTGCGCTTCGCCGTTCGCGGCGCGGGCGGCTGGTCGGAGCCTCGAACTATCGTCGAAGGAGAGGAGCTCCGCGCGAGCTGGGCCGATTTCCCGTCGCTGCTGGCCGGACCCGGAGGAGAGTTGATCGCGCACTGGCCGGTAAAGGGGACGCCCGGCACGCACGAGTCCAGCATTCGCCTGGCTCGCTCGTCTGACGGGGGCAAGAGCTGGAGCAGGCCTGTAATTCCGCACGGCGACAGGTCGAAGGCCGAGCACGGTTTTGTCTCCCTGCTTCCGATGCCTGGCGGGGGAGTCGCCGCCGTCTGGCTCGACGGAAGGAATAACATCGAAGAAGGACCGCACGCCGGCCACGGGGCCAAGAAGGGCGAGACATCACTCAGGTATACGATGATCGGCCGCGACGGTAATACGTCCGAAGACCTATCTATCGACCCTCGCGCCTGCGAATGCTGCCAGACTTCGGGCGCGGTCACGTCCGATGGAGCGATCGTCGTCTATCGAGATCGCTCGGCGAACGAGACGCGAGATATATCGGCGGTCCGTTTCATCAAAGGAAGGTGGATGGCGCCCCAGACCGTGAGCTCCGACGGGTGGCAAATATCCGGCTGCCCGGTCAACGGCCCGTCGGTCGCCGCCGACGGGAAGAGGGTCGCCGTCGCCTGGTTCACGGGGGCCAATGATACTCCTCGCGTCAGAGTCGCATTCTCCGATGACGCGGGCGCGAGTTTCGGCAATCCGATCCGAGTCGATGATGCTACTCCCGCCGGGCACGTCGACGTTCTGATGCTGGCCGACGGCTCGGCGCTCGTGAGCTGGCTCGAGCGGTCGGCGAGCGGGGGAGATGTAAGGATTCGCCGCGTCAAGGCGGACGGGTCGAGGGATGAGTCGTTGAAGCTAGCCGACTCACCCGCCGCGCGCGCAACGGGCTTTCCCCGCATGGCGCGGGGCCGTGACGGAATCGTCATCGCGTGGACAGAGCCGGGACCGACTCCCCGGGTACGGACCGCGATAATAAAAGCCCCGTAGAGTCGATATTGTGAGCGTCTATCTATTACGGAAGCTTGGCCGCGAGCACGTCGAGCTTTTCGATGACGGGCGGCCCGTCTAAAAGCTCGGGCGCTTTCGCCATGAGCGCGGCAGCGACCTTGCCCGAGAGGTGGGCTTGCCTCCCCGATTCGTCCGGGAATGCGTCGAAAATGCCGAAGGTCGAAGGCCCCAGGCGAACCGCGAACCATGCGGTAGTCGCGGGCTCTTCCTGCACAAGGGCGAGCCCTCCGCGCAGAAAGTTCTCCACATCTTCTTCTCTTCCGGGCTTAGCTTCCAGTCGAACGAGCAGGGCTACATTGACCATGATCGCGCCTCCTTATCTGTAACGGCAAAAGTTCAAACGACGTGCGCCGGCTATTATTGGGCGCGCTCTTCATTGCTTGCAGGCTTCACAGCACCGCCGTCTCTTCGAGTAACCTTCCTTCGGCAAACCTCTCGGCCGCGAGGGGCGATGCGTCTATCGATAGGGATTCTCCGCCGAGCACCAGCTCAGACATTATTCTTCCCGTCGCGGGCGAATGCATCACCCCGTGGCCGCTGAAACCGTTGGCGAGGAAGAAGCCCTCGACGCCGGGCGCGCGCCCTATGATCGCGTGATGGTCCGGCGTCACTTCATAAAGCCCGGCCCAGCAGCGGCGGGGGTTCACCTCGGCTTCGGCAAAACACGGCACGCGGTCGACGGCTCGCGTGAGAATCTTTTCGATGAAGCCGTAATCGAAATCAGTCTTGAAGCCGAACTCCTGCTCCGGGTCGGGCCAGGCCATGAGCACGCTCCCCCCTTCGCGGCGGAAGTGAAAGCCGTTGGACATGTCGATCACCATCGGCAGCCTGGAGGGGAGTGCGTCGAAGGCCTCGGTCTTCACTATCTGGCGGCGCAAGGGATCGACCGGTATCTCTACGTCGCACATCCGCGCGACGATCGCGGCCCAGGGCCCGGCCGCGTTTATCACGGTGCGAGTCGATATGCGACCGCGCGAAGTCTCTACCGCCGACACCCTGCCGTGTTCGATCTCGATTCCCGTGACTTCCGTATCGAGGCGGACCTTCGCTCCGCGCGCGCGCGCGACCTTCGCGAATCCGGTCATCACGCTGTACGGATCGACGAAGCCATCCGTCGGGCAGAAGCTCCCTCCCAGAACGTCATCCCCGCGAAGCTGCGGGACGATGCTCTGGATCTCTTCGGGCGTCACCATCTCCACGTTCCTAAGGCCAACCGCGATCTGACGCTCGCGGTTGGCCCTGAGGTATTCGAGATGGCCGTCCGAGGTGGCGACGAAGAGGTATCCGTGCGGGCGGTAGCCGGGGTCGTGGCCTGTGATTTCCTCGAACCTGGAGAAGAAGTCGATCGAGTAAAGCGACATCTGAATATTGATGGCGGTCGCGAACTGCGCCCGCACGCCGCCCGCGCTCTTGCCCGTCGAGCCCATCCCTTGCCGGTCTTCCTTTTCGATAACGACTATATCCGCGCAACCGCTCTCTGACAGGTGGTAGGCTATGCTGGAGCCGACTATGCCCCCTCCGATGATCACTATCTCAGCCGTTTCGGACATGCTTGCGTCACCCTGGGCCTTTCAGATCATAGTATCTATCGCCCGACTTCGCGTATCAAGCCTGTGCGTGACCGGCGCGAGTTTATGAGACCGGGCTTATGAGGCAAGGGGGTGGCTTCGTCCATTCTTTAAGGGGGCGCTAACATGATAATGTTCAAGATGGAGCGGTTTTACCGAATGATTGCCTCGCTTGACTTGCTTAGCTAAAAGCCATAACCTTCTCAGGCACCTCCAAGGGGTGGGGAGCATCATTTCCAGAGGAGAGTCACATTATGAAGAGC
>DATLMR010000010.1:0-6438 GCA_035537555.1 Blastocatellia bacterium | reverse complement strand
CTCGGTCTTGTTGTAATTGGTCGAGCCGACCGAAAAGGGGACCGGCTTGTTGGCCTTGTCTACCAGTTCTATCGTGACCGTGTGGTCTCCGGGAACCAGCTCGTCCCATTTCCACCAGATGGGCTGCCAGCGATTATGAAGCTGCGGCTGCTTGCCATCCAGGCTGTATTTCACTTTATAGTCGTTGATCCCGACCGTCGCGTTCGTCACATAGAAATCGAGCATGACGCCGCGCGGGTCGTCTTTCCACCTGTACTCCCCTTTGGGCCTCGAATATGTCAGCAAGGGCGCGCTCTTATTCACCTGCTCGGTGCCCTTGGGGCCGACATAGAAGACCACGAAGTCGAAAGCGCCCGGCTCCTTGATAGACTCGTGCCATTCGCGGCTCGGAAAAGCGCGAAGCGTGTGGACGCCCGGTTTCAGGTTGTTGAATTTTCCATTTTCGGGGCTGAAGGGCTTCTCCGGGTTATAGTCTGCTTCGTAAGGCTCGTTGTCCAGGATCACGTGTATGTGCTGGCCCTTCTTCCTCTGGTCGTCCATATAGATGGGGTAGCCCGTGATCTGAAAAGTCGGAGCTACGGAATTGCCTTCTATCGTCTGTCCGTCCTGCGGCGCGGTGAAGCGAAGCGACACGGGGCCGGTCGGCCCGGCCTGATAAAATCCCGGAGCTTCCGCCCCCATCGGTTTCGCATCCGCGGGGGTGCTGCTGTGCTGGTCGGCGCGCGCGGAATTGCTGTTGGCGGCGCTGGGGCTGTTCGAGTTGTTCGAGTTTTGCTGGCTGCTCTGCGGGCCGCAGCTGGCCGAAATCATCGCGACTGCGAGAGAGACCGAAAATAATGCTGCTCTTCCTTTGATCAAAAAAGAGTTGATCATCTAGATACCTCCTTAACGACCGTTCCGCCGTCTATCACATCCTGTAACAGAGGCGACGCGGGCCCGGACGGACCCGGTACCGTCTCTGCATTGTAGTTCGCCTGGGCCGTGCGCGGAATGCCGCCGGCCCCTCACTGGGTTCAAAGGCACTGCTCAGCTAAAGACTAAAGAACAGGTACGCCGAGATGCGGCCCCGGGTTATTGAGCGCCGTCCGCAAAGCGAGCGAGAGAGTGGCTCGCGTCTCTTCGGGCGTGATTATGGCATCGACGAATCCGCGCGCGGCGGCGAATTTGGCGTCGAGCTCGCTTTCGTATCTTTCGCGCACCTGGTTCATCTTGGCCTTCATCGCTTCATCCGGCTGCTTGCCTTCGCGCGTGAGCCTCTCGATCTCGGAGCTGAAGAGGGCCATCACCGCCGACTCGCCTTCCATCACCCCCATCCTCCCGGTGGGCCACGTGAAGATGAAGTCGGGGTCGAAGCCCTGCCCGGCCATCGCATAATACCCGGCGCCCGATGCGTGATTGATGGTCAAAACGATCTTGGGCACGGTGGCCGTGGCCATGGCTTCGACGAATCGCGCGCCCGCGCGGATAATGCCGGAGTGCTCGGCATCCGTCCCGACCATAAAGCCCGACACGTCCTGGAGGAAGAGAAGGGGCGTATCGTGGCGGTTACAGGTCTCGATAAAGTAAGCGACTTTCTCCGCCGAATCGGTGTAAATTATCCCCCCGAATTTCGGGGGCTTGCCGGGTGCTCCGCGAATCAGCCCGCGCTGGTTGGCGATGATGCCCACGGGGATTCCTTCTATGCGAGCGTATCCCGTAATCATCTCCCGCGCGTAATCGGCTTGAAACTCGTCGAAGCCGCCGTCATCTATGAGGCATGCCAGAAGCTCTCGGGTGTCATAAGGATGGCGGTGGTCCTCCGGGATGATGTCGTAAATATCGGTGAGGGGGCGGGCGGGCGGCCGCGCCTCCTTGATCGAGACGCGGGTCGGCGGAGGGGTCGGAAGCTCCGTGATAAGGTCGCGGAGCCGGGCGAGACACTCTTCGTCGTTCTTCGCCCTGTAATGCGCGACGCCCGAGATCTCGTTATGAGTGCTTGCTCCGCCGAGTGTCTCGCTGTCTACGGTCTGCCCGACCGCGCCCTTGACGAGGTTCGGCCCGCCCAGGCCCATGAAGGACGTGCCTTCGACCATGATGATGAAGTCGCTGAGCGCGGGCAGGTAAGCCCCCCCGGCCACGCAGGGTCCCATGACGGCCGAGAGCTGTGGGACCTTCAGATAACGGCGCATCACGGAGGCGTAGAAGAATATCCGGCCGCCGCCGTACTGGCCCGGAAAGACTCCGCTCTGGTATGGAAGATTGACGCCCGCGGAATCGACGAGATAAACGATAGGCGCGCGGCATCGCATGGCGATTTCCTGCATGCGAAGGATCTTCTTCACCGTCTCGGGCCACCATGCGCCCGCCTTGACGGTGGCGTCGTTGGCGACGACGATGGCTTCTCGGCCCGCGATTCTCCCGAAGCCGGTAACGACTCCCGCGGCCGGGGCCTGCCCGTCGTACTGATCGTATGCGACGAGGAGGCCGGTCTCCTGAAAAAATGATTCTTTATCGAAGAGGAGGTCGATGCGCTCGCGCGGCGTGAGCTTGCCCTTGCTATGTTCCTTCGCAATGCGGTCGGGGCCGCCTCCCTGCTTGAGACGCGACTCCAGCGCCCTCAACTCCTTGACCAGTCTTTCAAAGTGTTCGCGGTTGGCGGAAGCTGTCTGAGTATTCATAGTGAGATTCTTTTATTTGTGATAGGGAAGAATAGCAAAGGCCGGGGGTCAGGGGCCAGGCGAAAGAAGTGCCGGTCGTCCGGCGCCATCCTCCTTGCGCCCCTCTGGCCTACGGCCCCTGACGCCTGCTAAGATTTACGGGCGCGTCAAAGTTACTCCAGCACAGGCGCAGTTCTTGAGAGAATTCCATGGGAGTCGTCCATATGTCCGTCCGGTCATCCGAAAAAAGAGCGACGCTCTTGCTGCGCTCATTCGTTATAGTCGCCCTCTTTATCGCCTCGGCCCCCGCCTTCTCCCAATCGGGGAAGGGAGGGCCGTCGGGCCGCCGCGTCGAGACGTTGAACGTAATAGTCCATGCTCCCGAAGGCACCCAACTCACAAAGAGTGAGTTCGACCTCTACGACGGAGGCATTCCGCAGGAGATCGAGAGCTTCGCCCGGCTCGACGTAGGCTCCCGCATAATCCTGGTCGTGGACAGCAGCTCGAGCCTGAGAGCGGAGGCGACCGTCGTGCAGGATGCGGTCAAGGCCGTGATCTCTGAGCTTTATGAGGACGACCAGATGATGGTCGTGGGCTTCAACGAGTCGGCGGAGATCCTCGAAGAGATGACTCCCGACCTGGAAAAACTACAGGCGAGCGTCGCGAAGATCGTCCGCAAAGGCTTCCCTAATCTTTATGACGCGTTGATTGCCGTCTCCGACTCGCTCTCCGGGCAGGCCAAGACCGGGATAGAAAAACGGGCCGTGATACTCATCAGCGACGGCTATGACAGCGGAAGCAAGACCAAATTCGATGCTCTCTTGAGCGAGCTGCAAGAGGAAAACCTCGTCCTGTTCGCCATCCAGGTTCCGGACCGAACGAGAGGCGCCCTGCTGCGCGACAAGCCGAAGCCCCCCGCCGCCCTCGAACAACTCACCGTCGCGACCGGAGGCGCGATCTACCCGATAGCGAACGCGGCCGAAGCCGCAAAGGCCATCGCGGACGACCTGAGGCGAAACTGGTACAGGCTCATCTACTCGCCCTCCGGAATCAACACGATCAATGTTCGAAGGATCCTCTTGATGGCGCGCGAAAAGGGAGTCACGTTGAGGACCAAGGGGTCCCACCCGGGCCGGTTTAAATAGACCCGCCGTCGAGAACCGCCCCGGCCAGCGGGCAGCATAAGCCCGCAACATGAGCTCATAGTGCCATTCCGTCTGGAAATATAAAAAAGAAAAAGGCACCGGAATCATCCAGTGCCTCTTGGCCCCTCAGGTTGTATCTTGCGAGCATCGTTGGGTGGGTGATGCTCTAAAATATGTCAGATACTAGAGCAACCCGCGTGCCTTTGAGCGAAGAGCCGTCGCTTTTTCATCTAAATCAAGCAAAGACTAAAAATAGAATTGGTCCGGGCGGCAAAGCATCTATGGCCCGCCTTGAAATATTGGGACAACTTTGCCGTTACTTGTGAAAACATGGCTCCTTTCTTCATCGCACGGGAACAAACTCGGGTTCCTGCTCGACCACGGGTTTCGCGACCGCGTTGCGGTGCGAGAAAGCGAGCAAGATTCCAAGCATCGCGAATGAGGTAATGAGCGACCACCCTCCATGGCTCACGAAGGGGAGCGTGATGCCGGTCATCGGCAGGAGTCTCAGGACGCCCCCGATGTTGACTATGGCCTGAAACCCGACGAAGGCTGTAAACCCTGCGGCGAGCAGCTTGGTGTACATATCGGGCGAGCGAATGCTTATGGTCGTGCCAGCGAAGACGAAGACGATCATGCCGAGCATAATGGAGAGGCCTCCGATGAGTCCGGTCTCTTCGGCTAGGGCCGCGTAGATAAAGTCGGAGTCGGAGATCGGAACGGTCTCCGGGAACCCGAGCCCGAAGCCCGTCCCCTTCACGCCTCCCTCGTTTACCCCGAAGAGTCCCTGCGATTGTTGGAGCACCTTGTCCGACCAGGCTTCGGCGTTTCTCTGGCGAATCTCGGTCTCGTCGCCCGGGTCGGGGACGAGGTTCTTGGACTGAATATATCTCTCGTAATCCCGCTTCCACCACCACGTCTCCGGGGGTGGCGGTTCCCAGGTGTTGAGCCACGAATAGAACCTGAAGTGGACCCGGCTCGGGAGGCCGAACCCGGTCTTCGCCGTGGAGGTTATATAGAACGCCCCGAAGATCAAGGCGATCAGCACGACTCCGTAAGCGAGCTGCGCTTTCTTACGGACCGCGACCACGTAGAGCATCAGGTAGACTCCGAAGAAGACCAGCATCTGTCCGAAGTCTGAAAGAGAGAAGAAGGGCACTACCGGCATGGACGCGATCACCAGGAACGGGAGGAAGTACCTGGCCGGAGGCAGGCCCCAGCGGGTGCGTCTCAGGTGGTGATAAGTGTCCGCCAGCATACCGGAGAAGCTCAGGAGAAAGAGAATCTTCACGGCCTCCCACGGAGTGGTCTGCCCGAGGAACTTGCCTTCCTGGCTGAAGAGCAGGACTACGATCGCGAAGGGAACGAGAGTGGCGAGGCCGATTATCAGAGAATGGCGCTGGAACCAGAGCAGGAGTTCATCGCTGCGAAACAGCTTGAAACCGACGGCCATGGCCAGGAAGGCGATCACGGGAATGTACGTATTGACCGAGGTCAACACGTCGCCTATCGAAAACTCCGACGCGCGGGGGCGCTTGCTCTCGGGCTGCTCGGGCACGGCGTCCGGGTTTCCGAACATGAATCTCTTCTTCTCGTCGTCGTAGCCGGTGCGAATATTGTACAGGCGGACGGTCTGGGCCTTCGCTTCCCGCGCGCGCGCACGCGAAGCGCCTCTCGCGCCGTACTCGGGGTCTGAAAAGAGCCGGTACTGCATAATCAGCCCGGTCGAGAAGAGGAAGACCGCCGCGGTGAGCAGCATCATCTCGCCCCGGTACCTCTGTCCGCGAGTTAACCAGAAGAAGAAGGCGAGGATCGGTATGAAGAAGAAGAGGTCCCGCGCGGCCACTATCTTACTCGGCTCGTACCCGCGAAGGCCCGCGGAAAAGATGACCGCCGCATACCCGACCACTGCAATCGCGAAGATGACTATGATCCCGACCAGGTGAAGAGACGGGCTTGTCCGATTGAGGCGATTAGTCCTTTTTTCCATTGATTTGTTCGGCCTGACGTTCATCTATCACCTGCTGCGCGGGAGGCCTTCGGCGCGGCCTCCGTTCCGTGTAGAGGGTCTCGCGACGCTGAGATAACCGAGCGACGCGGCTTTCTCGAGCAGCTTCGCGGCGATCGGAGCGGCGGCCCGCGACCCTTCGCCCCCGTTCTCTACGACGACCGCGTACGCGATGACGGGCCTGTCGGCCGGAGCGAAACCGATGTACCAGGAGTCGGTCCAGCCCTGCGACTTGTAGTATGTGCGCCCGTCCTTGTCTACGTGGTCGACCACGGGCTTACCCTGGCTGTTGTAGACGGGCACGTCGCGGTCGGCCGTTCCCGTCTTGCCTCCGCTCGTCACCCTGCCCGCGAGATGTGCGAACGCGCCGGAGGCGGTGCCCCCCTCGACCACCGATCGCATCAGCAGCCTGAGCTGAGCGGCTGATTGAGCCGTAATGAAAGGCCCGACCACTTTCCTTGGCGCGTCGGTTTCGAAAGTAGGCGAGACGATCGCGCCGTCCGGGCTCGCGGCGGTCGCGGCGAGAAGGGCCATGCCGAGCACGGTCTGGTCGCAGAAGCCCTGCCCGATCGATTGCAGGGCTATGTCATATGGAGTCGCTTTTGCCGACAGGTCCAGACGGTGAGGAGGAGGCGCGAAGACGCTGTTG
>DATLMR010000009.1:0-2621 GCA_035537555.1 Blastocatellia bacterium | reverse complement strand
CTATGGCGCGCCACAGGTGGCCTGAAGAAGACCCGGTAGGCAAGCGCGTCTCTTTCGATCGGGGGCAGAACTGGATCTCGATTATCGGCGTCGTCGGAGACGTCAAGCAGTACGGCCTGAGCACGGACCCCACCGACGAGCTATACGTGCCGCTCGCTCAGAGTCCGAGGGGCGGCGGCCTGCTGGTGCGCACGGCGGCCGACCCTATGAGGCTGTCGGAGAGGCTCAGGCAATTGATTCACGAGGTCGATTCCGAAACCGCGATCGCCAACGTGCAGACCCTCGAAGACGCAAAGAGGGCGTCGCTCGCCTCTCCTTTATTCACGACCGTCCTGCTCGGCCTCTTCGCGCTGATCTCTCTGGCCATCACCGCGACGGGCATCGCGGGCGTGATGGCGCTGTCGGTGAATCAGCGAAAGCAGGAGATAGGAATCCGCATGGCTCTGGGCGCTCCGCGCAGCAGTGTGCTTCGAATGATTATGCACCAGGGCATGAGGCTGATACTTATGGGCTTGTTCATCGGGCTCGTGGGAGCCGTGGCGCTCACCCGCTTGATGACCTTCCTGCTTTTCGGGATTCAGCCGACCGACCTTCTGACCTACCTGGCGGTCTCTCTGGTCCTTCTGGGCTCGGCCGCGGCAGCCTGTTTCGTGCCCGCCCGCAAGGCGACGACGATTGACCCTCTGGTCGTGCTTCGGGCGGATTGAGACCGCGTGAGGCCGCCGGCTTGACCCGGCGGATTTTGGAGCGAGATATAAGAACTTAGAGCAGTAACCCTGACAAGGCGCTACAGCCTCCGCTGTAAGCGATTTGACTCAACCCCCGCGCCCCGCGCGCCGGGCAAGAGAATAAGACCGCCCGGATTCGGTAGACGTGTGCCCGCATTCGGGAGGCCAATAGACGCATAGGAGAAATCATGAAGAGTGTCAGTACTTATATATTCGTCGCAGCATTCATAGCTGTCCTGGTTTCGCTGTCGCTCGATGCGCCCGGAACCGAATCAGCTTATTCGAGCCGGGCCGCCGAAAAGAAAGCTTACGTATGCCCGCCCTGCGGATGCGGAAAAGATGATGCGGTCTTTGAAGCGGCCGGCTCTTGCGACGCCTGCGGAATGGCCCTGGTTGAGAAGGGAAGTCCGGCGAGCAGGCCCATGAGCATGGGCTCTCAGGCCGATACGAAGCGCGTCGCTATTCTTATCTTCGACGGGGTGCAGATCATCGACTACACGGGGCCATACGAGGTATTCGGCCAGTCGGGATACAGCGTCTACACGGTCGCAGAGCGCCCCGACGCCATAACGACCGCGATGGGAATGAAGGTCGTTCCCTCCTACACCCTGGAGAACGTTCCCCCGCCGAACGTGATTGTCATACCCGGTGGCGAGGTGACGGACTCGCAAAACAATCAAAAGATCATCAAGTGGATCCAGGAAAGTTCCAAGCAGGCGGAGTATGTCCTGTCGGTCTGCAACGGCGCATATATACTCGCGAGCACGGGCCTGCTCGACGGGCTCTCCGCGACGACGTTTTATGACCTGATCGACGGCCTTGCGACGGTCGCTCCGAAGACCAAGCTCGTGAGAGACCAGCGCTACGTCGATAACGGAAAGATCATCACGACGGCCGGCATATCTTCAGGCATAGACGGCTCTCTCTACCTCGTCTCAAAAATGATGGGAAAGGCCCGCGCGCAGATGGCCGCGCTCAACATGGAGTATCACTGGCAGCCCGAATCGACCTTTGCTCGCGCCAGCCTGGCCGACGTGCACATTCGGAAGGTCTTTTCTCGCAGGCTAAGGCTTACGGTTCCCACGGGCGCCGAATCCAGGGTCTTAAACACTGAGGGCGGGCGCGACCAGTGGGAGGTCAGCTGGGAGGTGAAGTCGGACGGGCCGCCGGCCGAGATCCTCAAGTCGATCAATAACAGCCTGGTTACCCAGGGGAAGTGGTCGATGCAGCCCGCTGGTAAGGCGAACGGCTCTACGCAAAGCTCGTGGACGTTCTCGGATGAAAAAGGCCTCCCGTGGGCAGGCTCGGCAACAATCAAGCCCGCCGGAGCGCCGGGAAATTACTCCGTCGCGATAAGAGTCAACCGCCTGCGCGGCGCTTGAGCCCCGGCGAATCCGCCGAACGCGAGGCTCCAGGAAAGCCGCGGCGCCGCATTTTCCGGGCCGTATCAAGGACGGCGATAACAGTAAGGAGAAAAGATATGGACGCGATCTGGCAAGACCTTCGATTCGGGCTTCGGCTCTTGATGAAACGTCCCGGATTCACTCTGCTGGCGTTGCTCACGCTCTCCCTGGGGATAGGCGCGAACACGGCGATCTTCAGCGTCATCTACGGGGTGCTGTTGAGGCCTCTGCCTTACGACAACGGCGACCGCCTCGTCGTCTTGAAACAGCAGGCCCCTCTGGCAGGCGTCTCGAATATGCCCTTCTCCGTCAAAGAAGTCTCCGATTACAGGGAGCGCTCAACGACCCTTCAGGATGTCGTAGAGTACCACTCGATGTCGTTCATCCTGCTGGGGCGGGCAGAGCCTGAGCGGGTGCAGACGGGGGTAGTCTCTGCCAACTTCTTCGACGTGCTTGGAGTCAGGCCGCTGCTGGGGCGGACGTTCGTGGC
>DATLMR010000008.1:0-4640 GCA_035537555.1 Blastocatellia bacterium | reverse complement strand
CTTCGTGGGCCAGGGCGCGGCCCCATCCGCGGAAGAGGAGGCGAAGATGCTCGAAGTGGGCGAGCGGCTCAAGAGCTGGACCTGTTCTATCAAGCTCGAAGAAGCGGAGCGGCGGCTTCTGCTCGACGCCTTCTCGCGCCTGCCCCGCTCCGCCTGGCTTTCGATGCCGCGCCAGATGTGGCGGCTCAGAAAGAAGTTGAGAAAGTAAGGGGGGTTGTTGATAGATCGGAGCGGCAAAAAGCTAAAGGGCTCCCATCGATTCTCAATGCACGCGCTTTTCGTAGCCCTTCCAGTAACGCTCGCGCAGCTCCTTCTTCAATATCTTCCCGGTCCCGCCCTTCGGCAGCGAGTCGAGAAACTCGAAAGATTTAGGCACCTTGAATCCCGGCAGCTTAGTCCGGCAGTGAGCGATCATATCCTGCTCGCTCAGTGACCGGCCCGGCTTCAGGACGACCAGGGCTTTAGGGACTTCGCCCCATCGCTCGTCGGGCGCGGCGACCACGGCGCACTCGAAAACGGCCGGGTGCGCGAATATGGCTTGCTCGACTTCTATGGAAGAGATGTTTTCCCCGCCCGAGATGATGATGTCCTTCTTCCGGTCCACGATCAGGTAGTACCCTTCCTCATCGACCAGGGCCATGTCGCCCGTGTGAAACCACCCGCCCCGCAAAGCGTGCGCGGTCTCTTCGGGCTGCTTCCAGTAACCCGCCATCACGCTGTCGGCACGAACGACGATCTCGCCCGCCGTCTCCCCGTCGTGCGGCAGGTGATTATCATCCTGATCGACTATGCTCATCTCGATTCCCGGCATCGGATAGCCGGTCATGGCCTGCCTCCGCCATCGCTCCTCGTCCGGAAGGTCTTTGAGGTGCTCCTTGACGAAAGAGAAGGTGAGTTGCGGAGTAGTCTCCGTGAGCCCATACCCGCTGTACGCGCGGCAGCCGATCTTCTGCTCGATCTCGCGAATCAGATCGACCGAGGAAGCCGCCCCGCCGATTCCCACGTAATCGAGGCTCGAGAGATCGTAATCCGCGAGGTTCGGATGGTTGATCAGGGCGGTCGCCATCGTCGGAACCATTGAGAACTGGGTGACGCGCTCGCGCTCGACCAGCTCCAGGACGCGGGTCGGGTCGAATTTATCGAGCACGACGTGACGCGCGCCCATGCCGGTAATAAAGTGTGGAGCCCCCCATCCGTTCACATGAAACAGAGGGATGGTATGCAATTGGACGTCGGTGTCTTTGATGCCCATCCCCGCCATGACCTGCATGGCGTGCAGGTAGAGGTTGCGGTGCGTCATCATCACGCCTTTGGGGTTCGCGGTCGTGCCGGACGTGTAGAAGAGCTCCGCCAGGTCGTCGTCCCTTAACTCGGCGGGAGGCGTGTAATCGGCTCCCACGGCCGATAAGAGCTGTTCGTAATGCGCGCCTTCGTCCCCCTCTTCGAGCGGCACGTAATGATTGACGGTCGCGGCCGTCTCACGCACGGCGTCGGCGATGGGCAGGAAATCTCTATCGTAAAACAGGGCGACGGCTTCGGAATGATCGAGTATGAAAGCGAGCTCCGACGGGGTCAGCCTTATGTTCAGAGGCAGCAGGACGCAACCCATCTGAACCACTCCGTAATAAGCCTCGAGCAACTCGTGGCTGTTATAGCCGAGCCAGGCCACGCGATCTCCGCGCTTCACGCCGAGCCCCGCCAGAGCGTTCGACAACCGGTTCGCGCGCCGCCCGAACTCGGAGTAGGTCAACCGCGTCTCGCCGTCGACGATTCCAATCTTGTTCCCGTACAAAGATTCGGCTCGGTCCTTGAATCTGATCGGTGTGAGAGTCAAATTCATCGGTCGGGTCTCCCTAGCTTATTCGCCGCGCCTGCCCTTTCCAGTGGCGCTCTCTGAGTTCTTTCTTCAAGATTTTCCCCGTGCCGCCTTTCGGCAATTCCCCGTCAAGCACTTCCACCGAGCGCGGCAGCTTGTAGATTGCGAGATATTCGCGGCAGTAGTCGATCAACTCTTCTTCGGACACGTGATGATTCTCATTGAGCGTTATGCACGCGTGAACGGCCTCGCCCCAGGTCTCGTCAGGGACGCCGATGACGGCGGCCTCCCTGATGCTCGGATGTTTGAAGAGGACCGCCTCGACTTCGGTCGAAAAGACGTTCTCGCCCCCCGTGACTATCATGTCTTTTTTGCGATCCACAAGGTACAGGTATCCTTCCGCGTCCACGGTCGCCAGGTCCCCGGTCCGCAGCCACCCGCCGCGGATCGCGTTCGCGGTATCTTCGGGCCGCTTCCAGTAGCCGGCCATGATGTTCGCCCCGCGCGCGATTATCTCTCCCACTTCGCCCGGGCGCACGTCGCGGTCGCCCGAGTCAACCACGCGCACGTCGACGCCCGGCACGGGCTTGCCGCACGAAGCGAGCAGGTGCATGTCTTGCTTCATCGTGTCGGCGTGATCGGCAGCCGAGAGGACCGTCAGGAGAGGCGCGGCCTCCGTGAGGCCGTACCCCTGGGCGAACCGGCAGCCGAAGACTTCCATCGAGCGCCTGAGCGTCTCCGGCGCGATGGGCGACGCCCCGTACGTGATCTGGCGCAGAGAAGAGAGGTCGTAGGACTCGCGGTTCGGGTGGTGGAGAAGGAGGTTTATCATCGTAGGAACGAGCACGGTCGTCGTCACGCGCTCGCGCGAGATCACTTCGAGCACTTCCGTGGGATCGAAGCGCGGGGTGAATGCCTGCGTGGCCCCGCGCGCGGTGTTGGAGAAAGCGGCCGCGCCGTCGGCGAGATGAAACATGGGAGCCGCGTGCAGGTATATGTCGTCCGGGAAGTATTGAAAGACCAGGTCTGAATGATCGACGTTCGACTGGACGTTCCGGTGCGTGAGCATCACGCCCTTCGGCTCGCCCGTCGTGCCCGAAGTGTAAAACAGGCCGAGCAGCTCTCCGTCTTCAAGCTGCTCCGGCTCGAAGCCCGGCGCGCCTCGTTCGAGCAGCTCCTCAAAGGCGATGTAGCCTTCGCGAGGCTCATCGCCGATAGAGATGTAGCTCTCTATCAGAGGGAGCTGCGGGCGAAGGCCCTCGGCTATGGGCGCGAGCGCGTCATCGACCACGAGCGCCCGCGATTCGGAATGATCGAGGATGTACTTGATCTCCTGCGGCGGCAGGCGGAAATTTACCGGCACGACGATGGCGCCGAGCTGGGGGACCGCGTAATACGTTTCCAGGTAGCGATGGCAATTGAGCGCAAGAATCGCCACCTTGTCCCGGCGCTTCAGCCCCAGGCCCGCCAGGGCGCTCGACAAACGGTCTACCCGCTCCGACAGCTTCTCGAAATTCAAGCGCGCGCCCCCGCAAATGACGGCCGTCTTCGCGGGATTTAGCGCGGCAGCCTTCTTGAGCCCATCCGCGATATTCATGGCCAATTTTCCCCGCTCCCGCCGGCTTCGACTGATGAAAGCGCCCGGCCGGATCTACTCGAGCCCGCTAGCTGAACTATTTGATCTAACGCCTTTTTATTTTGTCGGAGAATCTCATAACGTCTCCGCATTGTAAAGCCATGTGCGATTGACCGCCTGCCCGGCCGAAGCGTTACTACGAGCGGCACGCCGCGATTGACCTGAACAGGCCGAGCGGCTATAACAGGATGTTATCGGTATGGCGAGCACTCGAACTTACATGAGCAACGCCCCGGAGAACGCACCCGGCGACAGAGGGCAGCGCGGGCACGCGGGTTTCATCGAATACACCGGCGTGGCTTTCGATTCCTTGCGCGCCAACAAGCTGCGATCCTTCCTCACCCTTCTCGGGATCATCATCGGCATAACGTCTATTATTTCGGTCATCTCTATCATCCAGGGCCTCGACAAATACTGGAAAGCGAAGATCTCCAATTTCGGCCCTAATACTTTCGTCATTACACAGTATCCGATTACCACCAATCCCGATGAATTCATAAAGATGCTGCGGCGCAATCCGGAGATCCGTTTCGAAGAGGCGGAGGCGATCCGCCGCAACTGCTCCGCGTGCGAAGCCATAGGCGTGGAGACGCACAAAGAGGTCACGGTTCGGGCGGGCAAGCAGACGGTCGAGCAGGTCGATATGTCCGGGATAACTCCCAACATAGTGGACATAGAGCCGTACGTAGTCGAGACCGGGCGCAACCTGCTCGACTGGGAGAACGAGCGCTCCCGATTCGCGACCTTCATCGGCTGGGAAGTGGCCGACAAGCTCTTCCCCGGCCTCGATCCCATAGGCAAGGGCATCCGGATGGACGACCACTGGTACACGGTCGTGGGCGTGGCCGAGAAGCGAGGCTCGGTGCTCGGGTTCTCGCGGGACAATTTCGTCAAGGTGCCGCTCTCGACTTTTCAAAAGATCTACGGCTCGCGGCGCACCGTGAGCATCTCCATCAAGGCGCGGGAAGGAGAGGTGCAGCAGGCCCAGGACCAGGCCCGCATGATCACGCGCTCTTTGCATCGCCTCGACTACCATAAAGAAGATGACTTCGGGCTCATAACGAGCGAAGGCGTCAACCAGTTGTTCAACGACCTGACGCGAATCATATTCTCCGTCTCGCTGTTCGTCGTCGGCATATCGCTCGTGGTCGGAGGCGTCGTTATCATGAACATCATGCTCGTGTCGGT
>DATLMR010000007.1:0-22873 GCA_035537555.1 Blastocatellia bacterium | reverse complement strand
GAGCGAGCGAGCGAGCGAGCGAGCGGGCGGCGGGGTATCGATCTTCTCGGGGCCAGGATCTCCGCGCCGTCGCCCTGGGCGACGGCGCTCGTGACGGGCTCGCTCGTCGTCGCGGTAATCATCTCGTGGGCCGCCCTGTTCGGAGCCGCCTCGATCAAGGAGCGGCTCGCGAGCCCCCGTAACGCTTACGGCAGGCTCGCCACCTGGAAGGCCGCCGCGAAGATCGCTCTTGAAAACCCCTCGGCCGGCGTCGGCCTCGGGAATTACTCGGATTATTACTCGAAGAAGTATTCGAGCACGGGCGAGACCCGCGAATCGATCCTGGACGCCCGGGCCGCGAGCAGCCCGCATTCGAACGTATTGTGGATAGCAGCGGAGCTTGGGCTTATCGCCTGCGCCATCTACGTGGCCGCGCACGCCTCAATCTTCCTGATGGGGTATCGCGCCCTCGCGCGCGCGCGCAGGCCGGATGAACGCGCGGCCGCCGCGTGCTACATCGCCATAGCCGTGGGCTACTGGATTTCCGGCCTCACCCTTACCAGCGGGGCGTATTCGGATTTAAACTTGTATCTCTTCTTCATGCTCGGGCTGCTGCTCTCCGTTGCCGAGGGCGGCAGATATTCCGGCGGCGGCGAAACAGCGAGCTTGAGTTAAGCATCACGAGTCATAAGAGTAGAAAAGCTGTCTAAAATTCGCGAGAAGGTTCAAGGGCTGAGTCCCGGAGAGATTGCCGGAGAGGTCCTGCTGCGCGCGCGCCGTAGATTGTCGCGCTCACTCAGTCGCGCGCTCGATCATCCGGGCTCGGGCTATGTGACGGCTGAGGACCTCACGCGCTCGCTCGAAGGCGCTTCCGTAACGGATGTCGCGCTGAGCATTCGCGAGCGCCGCCGCACGCACCTGACCGCCGGGCTCTCGGACCTGGGCCGGACGGCCGAGATCATCCACCAGAACTTCCCCGAATCCGTCGCGGAGACGACGCGCGAGGCCGACGCCATCCTCTCTCATCGAATCACGATCTTCGGCCGCGAATTGCAGATGGGGCCTATGATCGACTGGCACGCCGACCCCTTCACGCAGATGCGATGGCCCCTGCTTCACTACACCGAGATGCCTATGCGCGCACGGCGCGGCTCCGACATTCGCAGGGTATGGGAATTGAACCGCCTGCAACACCTGCCCGCGCTCGGGCGCGCCTTCGCCCTCACCGGAGATGAGGCCTACTCGGACGAATTCCTGCTCCAGATAGCCTCGTGGTACGAAGAGAACCCGCCTCGCTTCGGAGCGAACTGGACCGTGGCGATGGAAGCGGGCATTCGCGCGGTCAATATTCTGGCCGCCCTCGACCTGTTCCGCGCTTCTCGAAACACGTCCGAAGAGGTCGTCGAGCTGATCTTGAAGATGATGCTTGCCCACGGCCGGTTCATCCGGTCGAACCTGGAATTCTCGTATCGCGCGGCCAGCAATCACTATCTTTCAGATCTTATCGGCCTTTACACCATCGGCATGATGCTGCCCGAGCTGAAAGAGTCGCGGGCGTGGGTAAGCTACAGCGCGCCGCGCCTGCTCGAAGAGCTCGACCGCCAGGTGCTTTCCGACGGCGTGAGCTACGAGGGCTCGACCTCATACCACCGCTTCGTTCTCGAAATATTCGCGCTCTTCTTCGCGATCAGCCGCGCGAGTCGCGTGGACCTGCCCGGCAAGGCGTGGGAGCGGCTCGAGAGGATGTTCGAGTTCGTCCGCCATTACCTGAAGCCCGACGGCACGGCCCCTATAATCGGCGATTCGGACGACGGGCGGCTGTTGAAGTTCAGCGAGCGGCCCGCTATCGATCACTCGTACCTGATGTCGCTCGCCGCCGTGCTCGTCGAAAATGACGCTTTCAAACAGTCGAGCCGCCTCGATGAAGAAGCGGTATGGTGGTTCGGCGAGGAAGGCAGAGAGGCCTTCGAAAGCCTCTCCGCCGCCGAGGACCGGGCGCAATCCCGCGCCTTCGATGACGCGCGGATCTTCATTCAAAGAAGAGGGCCGTTTTATTCCATCATCGACTGTGGAGATCACGGGGCGAACGGGCATGGCTCGCACGCCCACTCGGACGCGCTCTCTTTCGAGATATTCGCCTTCGGGCGGACCTTCCTGCGCGACCCCGGCACCTTCGTCTACACGGCCGACGAGCGGTGGCGCAACGCCTTCCGCTCCACCCCTTATCACAACACGGTGCGAATCGACCGGCGCGACATCAGCCGCGTGTCCGAAGGCCAGGTATTCGCCCTCGGCCCCAACATCGTTCCGCGCGTGAATGGGTGGGAGAGCACGATCGAGCGCGACGTGCTCGACGCCGAACACTATGCTTATGCCGATCTGGCAGAGCCGGTCACGCACCGCCGCGTCTTCACGTTCGAAAAACAGGAAGGATACTGGATCGTCCGAGATATATTCGAAGGGCGGGGAGAGCATGAATTCGAGTTCTTCTTCAACTTCGATTCGGGCCTCGAAGTATCCGTCGAAAGTGATAATCGCGCGGTCGCGCGCGACCTCTCCCGAGATCGGGAATACGCCCTCGCGATAATTCCGAGGGACGGCCATGATCTCGAGGTGAAACGGTCCAGGCGATGGACCTCGGAGGCCTACGGCACCCGGACGCCCTCATCTGGTATCATATACCGGGCCGTTAGAACGGTTCCGTTCGAGGTCGTTTTTCTGGTGATCCCTTTCAGGGCCGGAGAAGAAGAGAGATTGAAGAAGTTGCCGGGCGAAAGCGAAGGCGGCTCGAAGCCGTAATTCGAGAGCCGATATTCCGCCTTCGAGCTACCCGGATCACGTTTAATTATGTGCGGGATTTGCGGGATATACGAATACGGCACGGGCCGGCCGGGCGTGGACGCGGAGGTCGTCGCAAAGATGCGCGATACCATGACGCATCGCGGGCCTGACGATGCGGGCGCGTACGTCACCCCCGATCGGCGCGTCGGGCTCGGCCACCGCCGCCTCTCGATAGTCGACCTGAGCTCGGCGGGCCACAATCCCATGCCTAACGAAGACGCGAGCGTCTGGATCACATTCAACGGAGAGATTTACAACCACGAGATACTGAGAGCGGGGCTTGCCGAGCGCGGCCACGTCTATCGCTCGCGCACGGATACCGAGACTATAGTCCATCTTTATGAAGAGCGCGGGCTCGACTTCGTCCGCGAGATCGAAGGCGATTTCGCCGTCGCTCTCTGGGACGCACAGGCGCGACGGCTCGTGCTCGCGCGGGACCGGATAGGCGTGAAGCCGCTTTACTACGCGATCTCCGGCGGCCGGCTCCTCTTCGCATCGGAGATCAAAGCCCTGCTCGCGCATCCTTCCGTCAGCAGGGATATAGACGAGGAGGCGCTTTACCACTACCTCACCTTCCTGACGACGCCCGCGCCCGGCACTCTCTTCGCGGGCATCCGAAAACTCCCCGCCGGATGCATGCTCACCTGCGACAGGCGGGGAGAGGTGCGGGTGGAGCGTTACTGGGACGCCATCGCTTCCGGGGACAAGGTCGCCGAATTGAAGGGGCGAAGCGAAGACGAGCTGGCGGCCGAGCTTCGCCGCCTGCTCGTCGAATCGATCGAGAAGCGCATGATGAGCGACGTGCCCTTCGGAGTCTTCCTCTCCGGCGGCATCGATTCGACCGCGAACGTCGCCTTGATGTCGCGATTGATGGGCCGGCCCGTCCGCACTTTCACCGTCGGGTTCTCGGATAAGCCGGAGTTCAACGAGCTGGAGGAAGCGCGCATGGTCGCGCGCGAGTACGGCACGGATCACCACGAAATCCTGATAAGCCAGGACGACTTCCTGGACTTTCTCCCCCGCCTCATCTTTCATCAGGACGAGCCCATCGCCGACCCCGTCTGCGTCCCGCTCTATTACGTGTCGAAGCTCGCGAAACAGACCGGCACCACCGTCGTTCAGGTCGGAGAGGGCGCCGACGAGCTGTTCTGCGGCTATAGCGATTACACCCACTACCTCAAGTTCTACGACCGCGCGTGGAAACATCTCGTCCGCCTCCCGGAGGGCGCGCGGCGCGCGGCCGCCTCGGCGCTTTCAGCCGTCTACGGCGCGGGCTCCGTCGCCCTGCCTCCCAGGTGGAGCAAAGTCGTGCCCGACCTCCTCCGCAGGCTCGCAAACGGCGAAGAGCTCTTCTGGAGCGGCGCTTTCGTCTTCGATGAGACGCACAAGCAAAAGTTGCTCTCGCCCGCGATCAAGCGGAGGCTCTCGGCCGCGACCGGCAGCCGCGCGGGCGGCCTCACATCCCACTCGGTCGTCCTGGAAGACCTCAACCGGCTCCTCGCCGAGCGGCCGGAGGCGGACCAGCTCGAGCGCATGATTTACCAGGAGCTGAAGCTCAGGCTCGCCGAGCTCCTGCTCATGCGAGTCGATAAGGTAACCATGGCGACTTCGGTCGAAGCCCGCGTGCCGTTCCTCGACCACCGCCTGGTGGAGTTTGCAACGGCCATTCCGAGCTCGATGAAGTACCGCGACGGGGAGACCAAGTACATACTCAAGCGCGCCCTGCGCGGTATGATTCCCGATGGCGTGCTGGGCCGAAGGAAGAAGGGCTTCGGCGCGCCGATCAACGATTGGATGTTCGACAGGCTCGGAGGGTTCGTGGAGAGTACCCTCCTCAACTCGCCCTTGAACCGCAGAGAGATATTCGACCGGGCCTATTTGAAGGAGCTGCTCAGGCAGCAGCGGGAAGGCAAGGTCAACTACTCCTTCTACCTCTGGAGCCTCTTCAATCTGAGCCTCTGGTATGAACGATGGATCGAAGGGCCGGGCCGGGAAACGGGCGCGGGGCCGTCGCCCGCCGAGTGCGAGGCCGGGGCCATGAATGCAAACCGCCCCCGCTGAATCATGCCCGGCGCAGGATCAAGATGAGCGATAACGCCTGCCCAATCTGTCATACCCAGTTGGAGGTCACGGACGTGGCTCCCTGCATGGAGTGCGGGACCGATCCCCACGAGATCGAGCACGCTATAGCGAGGAGACACACCTATGCCGAGATGCGGATATCCGCCGATGTCACCCTCGTCCTCTGCGGCTTCTGCCAGGTGGACTTCGGCGCGTTCAACCCGACCTTCTTCGGGTTGCCGAGAGATTCGCTTCTCGAATTTCGAAAGATGGAATTCCTGAACGCTGTCGAAGAGATCTATATCAGGAGGGACAGTTACTGCCCGCGCTGCGGCTACAGGCTGCCCTTCCTGAGCTTCATACAAAAAGTTCGCGAGCTGCACGGAGTCACCGGCGGCCGGGATCGCGCCTAACATCTTTGTGTACCCGAGGAGTCATTGGACGGAGACCTTGAAAACCAGCTGCCCGCCACGACGGCTTCGCGCGTCTCTCTTTTCGGCTCGCGGCTCAGGCTCGGCGAGACCGGCAAGCAGACCGGGATGCTCTTTTCGGCCCACACGGGGTCGATGTTCGCGGGCCTGCTCGTCAGCCTGATTCAGGGGCGATGGATGGAGCCCTCGGAGATGGGCCGCTTCACTTTCTGCCTGAGCATAATCGTCATCGGCGGGCTCTTCTTCGAGGTCGGCATCTTCTCCGCCGGCTCGCGCCTGCTCGCCCTCGCCAGGGATGAGGACGAGGAGCGACAGACGCTCGGCGCGCTCACTTTGATGGCGGGAGCGATCAGCCTGGCTTTCGCCGCATTCGTGGCCGTCGCGGCCGTGCCGATAGACCTCATCTTCGGGAAGAACGTTCGCTGGCTGCTGCTCGCCGTCGCGGCCTTTGCCCTCTTCCAGCCGTTTCAATGGCTCGTCGAGCAGAGCTGCCAGGGCTTGAACCGCATTCGGAGGCTCTCGCTCTTCCAGCTGGTGATGTCCTGGTCTTACCTCCTCCTGCTGGTCACTCTGGCGCTCGTCCACCGGCTCACGGCGGCCACGGCGCTCGTCGCGTACCTGACGGGCGTGGGCGTCAGCGCCGCGTGGACCATCTCCCGCCTGCGCCCGAGCTTTCACCATCCCGCCCGCAGGATCGAGCTCATTCTCAAAGAGGTTCGAGGCTACGGCCTCAACATATACCTCGCGCGGATAACGGGGATGGTATCGGCGAGATTCGATCACCTCATAATCGCGTACTTTATGACGGGCCTCGCGCCGCTCGGCCTTTACGCCATCGGCCAGAAGCTGGCCGGCCCCATAACGACGGTCGCGCGCACCCTCGCCATCACGAGGTTCCGCGCCTTCTCCGCTCTCGACCGCGTGCCCGGGCGGATAACGAGATGGAACGCTATCGCCCTGATCACTCTCGCCACGGGCCTCGCCGTGGTCGGCCCTTTAGCCCTGAAGATCGCCTTTCCAAAGTACGCGGGCGCGGCCCCTCTGCTGCTGCCCTTCGCTCTCACGGGGCTGTTCACCGGCCTCTTTCAGCCGTACAATATGTTCCTTGCATCGCACGGCCGAGGCGCGGAGCTCCGAAACATCGCGATAGCGACAACCGTCACCAGCCTTGCCGGATTGCTCGTCACGGTCCCTCGCTACGGCGTCATCGGGGCCGCGTGGGCGGTCGCAGGCGCGATGGCCCTGGACTACGCTCTTTACCTTTACTACTATCTCCGGTTCAGGCGCGAGCTCGATGGAAAGCCTGAAGCAGGGTTGAACCGGGCGTAATTCCGGATTGCGGAGTTGGACCGGAGAGCATTAAGCCTTATGAGCCCGGCGCGGCGCAAACAAGATCGACATGAGTCAAGGAAAACTACAACCCGGGGCGGCGCAATCGATCCCGGAGCGGGACGCCAAGCGCGCCGCGCGGAAGCAGTGGGGCGAGAACCCCTGCGGCGCGCACGTAGCAAGCGGCCTGGAATTCGGGACCCTCGAATTCTTCGAGGCCATCGAGCGCTACCGCTATCAGGTCTACGCCCCCTGGATGAAGGAGATCATAGGGTTCGACCGCTATCGCGGCAAACGCCTGCTCGAAGTCGGCTGCGGCACCGGGACCGACCTCCTCCAATTCGCCCGGGGCGGAGCTCTGGTCACGGGCCTGGACCTCACTCCGCGCAGCCTCGAAATAGCGCGCCGCCGGTTCGACCTCTATGGCATGGCGGGCGAGTTCGCGAACGGAGACGCCGAAAACCTCAGCTTTCCGGATGAGACCTTCGACGTGGTCTACTCTTTCGGAGTCATCCACCACACTCCCGACACCGAGCGCGCCGCGTGCGAAATACATCGCGTCCTGCGTAAAGGCGGGCAGGCCATCGTGATGCTCTATAATCGAAGCTCTCTCTATTACTGGGCGGGCCTCATGCTCAAGCGCGGGCTCTTCAGGGCCGAGCTGCTGAGAGATAGCCCGGCCGGGATCATGAGCCGCTACGTGGAGCACTCCGAGACAGGCGGCCGCCCGCTTGTCAAAGCCTATACCCGCGAAGAAGCCTTCCGGCTCTTCCGACACTTCAGCCGATGCGAGGTCCACGTCAATCAGCTCACCCGCGCCGAACTTGGTCCCGGGGGCAGGCTGTTGCCCGAAGAGGCCTTCAGGAAGCTGGCGCGCACCTTCGGCTGGAACCTTATTATAAAGGCGACCAAGTGACCGCGCCCGACGTATCAAGCGGCCCTGAGGCGAAGCGCACCGGCCGGGTCCCGGCGGAGAGAGAGAGGACGGGCGCCCGCTCGGGGGGCGCTAAGCCTCTCGCCCTCATCCTCGACCTCTCGGGCGAAAAGCCGTCGGCCGGCGAATGGGCCGCGCGCTTTCTCGAGGATCGCGAGCTTCTGGAGATCAATAAAGCGGACCTCAAATGGAGGTCGAACCGAGACTCCCTGTCCTACATCCGGTCCCTCGCTCCCGAGACATTCGCCGTCTTCTCTTCCGACCTGCGAACCCAGAGCGCGCGCGGAGCAATGGCTTTATTCGGGGCGCTCACCGGCGCGCGCCGCATCGTCCTGGGAGACAGCACCGGGCGCACGCTCGAGCGCTCGCGAACAGGCGTCCTGTTTCGCGAGGGCCCCCGCCTCGCGTTGGAGTACCTCCTCGGCTACTGTCTCGTCATCCCTCTATCTCTCCTGCTGACATCGCTGCTCGGCGCAATGCTCGGCCTCAGAAAGATCGTTCGCGGCTCGGCCGGCCTCGCGCCGCGCTCGGAGTCGCTCGCGGTTCTTTACCTGCGCGCGACCCTGCTTGCTCCCACGGCAAAGGGCGCCGCGCCGGGCGGCATGGCAAGCCACGTATCGGGATTCGCGCGAGGCGCGCTCGCGCTCGGCCACCGGCTGAAATTCCTGGCCTTCGGAGATCCGGGCGTCCGGGGCAAGGGGGTCGACGTCGAAACGGTTGAGCTCTCTTCCCGTCTGAGCGCCACCCGCGCGCTCTTCGAGTTGTGGAACAATCTCGTCTTCAGCGCGAGCGCCCTTCGCCATCTGGCTTCAGAGCAGAGGGGCGGAGCGCGAATCGATTTCATCTACCAGCGATACAGCCGGTTCAACTGGACGGGCGTACTCCTGTCGCTGACCTCCGGCCTCCCGCTCTTCCTAGAATTCAACGGGTCCGAAGTCTGGGCCGGACGGCACTGGGACCCGATAGGCCAGTTGTGGCTGCTCGCCCGGTTCGAGCGTCTGAACCTCAGAGCGGCCGACCGGGTCTTCGTCGTATCGGATGTCGAGCGCCGCAACCTGCTGGGCTCGGGCGTCGAGTCGGAGCGCATCGTGGTCAATCCCAACGGGGTCGATGCCGGCGAGTTTCATCCCGGCTGCGGCGGCCGCGAGCTTCGCCGCGCGCTCGGCATCGACGACAAAGTGGTCGTGGGATTTCTCGGCACTTTCGGCCCCTGGCACGGCGCGCCCGCCCTGGCCGAGGCCGCCGCCCTCGTCAGCCGTTCCTCGAACTGCCACTTCCTCTTCATCGGCGACGGCGACCAGAAGGCTATGACTGAAGCCCTGATGGAGAAGGCGAGCGGCGTGGCCGGATGGACCTTCACCGGCCGCATCCCGCATGGAGAGGTCCGGGCTTATCTCGACGCCTGCGACATTCTCTCGTCGCCTCACGTCGCCGCGACTGACGGGAGCGAGTTCTTCGGCTCTCCCACGAAGTTGTTCGAGTACATGGCGATGGCCCGGCCGGTAGTGGCGAGCAGGCTCGGACAAATCGCGGACGTGATCGAGGACGGCGAAAGCGGTCTGCTCGTCGAGCCCGGAAGCTCGGGCGAGCTGGCGCGGGCAATCGACCGGCTGGCAAGCGACGGAGCGCTGCGGCAGAGACTTGGCGTTGCCGCCCGGCGGCGAGTCGAAGAGCGCTACACGTGGCGGCATAACGCTTCGCGCGTCTTCGACAGAGCGAAGAAGTCCTGAGTCCCGGTTCCGACATCGGATCGATGCTAAAGAACGAATCGATAATCTGCTTCGCGGGCGAGGACTGGTGGTATCACCATCCTCATTCGAAGAATCACCTCATGCGGCGTTTCGCCCGCGCGGGCAACCGGGTCATGTTCGTGAACTCGATCTCGATGGGCCTGCCCTCGATGAGGAGCCCCGATTTTTTCAACAAGATCAGGCGCAAGCTGCGGAGTTATGCGAAGATGGTCCGCCGCACCGAAGAGGGCATCATCGTCGTTTCTCCGATCGTCACCCCTTTTTATTCGAGCCCGCTCGGGCGCGCCTTGAACAGGGTCCTGCTCGTAGCGCAGGTAAGGCTCCTGATGCTGGTATTCGGAATGAAGCGCCCCGTCCTGTGGGTCGCGATCCCGACGGCGCGTGAGGTCGTGGGCCGCCTGGGCGAGCGGGCGTTGATCTATCAGGTGTCGGACAAATACGACGCCAACCGCATGGACCACGCGACCTCCGGCGGCGTGATAGCCGACATGCACGACGATATGCTGGCGCGCGCGACCCTCGTCTATTACTCGGGCCGCAAGCTCTTCGAAGAAGACGTGGTCGCGCATCCCGAGATCGAAGCGAAAGCGAAGATGCTCCAGCAGGCGGTCGATTACGAGCACTTCGCTTCCGCCACGTCGCGCGAATGGCAGGCGCCCGTCGAGCTCGAGGCGACCTCTTCGCCCAGGCTCGGGTACTTCGGGGCCATAGAGACGTGGCTGCTCGACCAGGAGCTGATCCGATACGTGAGCGGCAGGCGGCCCGAATGGCAATGGGTGCTGCTCGGACTGAAATCGGCGCGGCTCGATATAGAAGACCTCCCGAACGTCCATTATCTGGGATCGAAGCCTTACTCGGAGATGCCGCGCTACGCGGCGGCGTTCGACGTGTGCGTCCTCCCGTGGGTGACCGACAACGAGTTCGTCAGCTACGGCAGCGCGATCAAGGTGCGCGAATATCTCGCCACGGGCAAGCCCGTCGTCATCACTCCGCTTTACGAATATGAGTCCCTGGATGGTATACTGCGCATTTCCCGCGGCTATGACGACTTCATCCTGAAGGTCGAGGACGCGCTTTCGAGGGACTCGGACGAGAAGCGCCGCGCTCGCCAGGAGGCGGTGCGGGGGTCGACCTGGGACGCGCGCTCGGAAGAAGTCAGCCGGGAGATCGAGAGATTGCTTCTGGAATATCCCCTCGACGATTATCGGAGCCGGTGAATGAATCATAGAAAGATTTTTGTCGGAATATCGCTCGTCACGCTCTCCACGCTGATGCTGGAGCTCGCGCTGACGAGGCTCTTTTCGGCGACGATGTATTATCACTTCGCGTTCATGTCGATCTCGCTCGCGCTCTTCGGGTCGGGCGCGAGCGGCGTCTTCATCTACATCATCCAGCGCAGGCTCGCGCCCGCGAGGACCGGACAGTGGCTCAGTCTCTCCTCCATGCTCTTCGGGTTGAGCACGGTCTTCGCTCTCTACGTCATACTCACGCAGCCGCTCACGCTCGAGCCCGGCATGGCGAACTACTACAGGCTGGCGAAGATATACGGGGCGACCTCGCTTCCCTTCTTCTTTTCAGGCTGCGCCATCACGCTCGCCATCACGCGGCTCGCCAAAGAGATCAGCCGCCTCTACCTGTTCGATCTCGCGGGGGCGGCCGTCGGCTGCCTTCTGCTGATTCCCGTGCTCAACATGGTCGGAGCCATAAACACTCTCCTGCTCGTCTCCGCCATCGCATCGGCGGGCGCGGCGCTCTTCGCCACGGCGACGGCCGGGGGCCGCTCATGGCTCGCGGCCTCTCTGGTATTGACCGCGGGGCTCGGGGGACTCGTGGCTTACAACAGCGCGACGCGCAGGATCGACGTGAGGCAATCGAAGGGCATGGAAGAGACGCGCGTGCTCTTTTCCAAGTGGAACTCTTTTTCGCGCATCACGGTCGAAGGCGACCTCGACGAGCAGGTCGAGATCAAGATCGACGCGGACGCGGCGACGGGCATCACGAAGGACGCGAGCGATACGTCGCTCCACCAGAAGGAGCGCAACAGAATCGCCGCGCTCGCTTATCATCTGAAGACCGCGCCCTCGGTGCTGATCGTCGGGCCGGGCGGGGGCAACGACGTGATGGCCGCGCGCGTGTTGGGAGCGAAGTCGATCACGGCGGTCGAGATCAATCCGATAATCGCGCTGGACGTGATGTCGTCCGAGCCCTTCAAGAGCTATTCCGGCTCGATCTACCAGCAGCCCGAAGTCCGCCTAGTAGTGGACGAGGGCCGCAGCTTCATCCGGAGCTCGAAGGACCGCTATGACGTGTTGCAGGCCACGATGGTCGACACGTGGGCCGCGACCGCGGCGGGCGCTTTCGCGCTGACGGAGAACAATCTCTACACGGTCGAGGCCTTCAAGGACTATGCCAACCACCTCTCGGACGACGGCGTATTCACGATGACGCGCTGGTACTTCGAGCCGCCCGACCAGCTTCTCAGGCTCATCTCGCTCACGCGCGTGATGATGAGCGAGCTGGGCATAAGCAACCCGCCGCGCCACATCATGCTCGTCCGCGACGCGAGCGCGCCCGACGAGCGCACGCCCGCGACCTTCCTTTTCAAGCGAAGCGAATTCACGGACGACGAGGTGCGGACGGTCGAAGCGGTGGCCGCCGCGAACCAATTCGAGCTGCTCTATACCCCTCTGACCCGGCCCTCGAACGTCTTCACGAGAATGGTCGAGGCGGCGGACCCTTCGGAAGTCTGGAGCGCGTTTGAAACGAACGTCGATCCGACGTGGGACAACAATCCTTTTTACTTCAACTCGATCAGGCTGTCGAACCTCGGGCGCGCGCTCAAAGGGGCGGGAGAGTGGCAGAAGACGAACCTCGGCACCTTCGTCCTCTTCGCGCTATTCGCGATCACGACGGTGATGGTGCTGCTCTTCATCCTGGGGCCGCTCCTGCTCGTGCGCGGGCGCGCGCTCTCCAGCGGCTCCGGCGGCAAGGTGTCGAGCCTTCTCTACTTCGCCTGTCTCGGCGCGGGCTTCATCATAGTCGAGGTGGCGATGATACAGAAGTTCATTCTCTTCCTCGGCCATCCCGTCTACGCGCTCGCGGTGGTCCTCTTCTCGCTGTTGACGTTCAGCGCCATAGGCAGCTACGTGAGCGGCAGGTTCGGCGACGCCGATCTCACGCGGGCGATCGTCAGAGTGCTGATGCTGGTCGTCGGCCTCGTCCTTGTCTATATCGTGGCGCTGCCTCCGATATTTTACGGCCTCGTACACCTGGCCCACCCGATCCGAATCGCCATAGCGATCGTCTCGATAGCCCCCCTGGCAATGGTGATGGGCATGCCGATGCCGATGGGGATAAGGCTGCTTTCGCGCAACGCGCCTGAGATCATACCGTGGGCGTGGGGCGTGAACGGCGCGACATCGGTAATGGGATCGGTCGCGGCGCTCGCCATAGCCCTGCTCACGGGGTTCAACCAGGCCCTCATAGTTGGATCGATCCTCTACCTCGCTGCGATAATCTTCATGGCGCGCTCAAGCGCGGGCGCGCGCCGGATGAGAAAGCAGGAGGCGGTCGAAGAAGCCGTCGGCGCTTGACGGTTTTTGCTTGATAACTTTTGCTTGATAGTTTTTCCGGGAGCGCGGCCACCTTGCCCGCCCTCTCCGAGTGCGAAGTCTTACAGTATGAAGGCAACGTCGAGCCCTTGCGCTTGTGCAGACACGCGGGCGTCGCGCCCGCGCTCCCAGGAGCTTCGATGAGCATAAAGGGCGCTATAAAATCCCGTCTGAGGCCGCTTTATTACCGACTCCCGCCAGCCATATGTTACGGCCCGCAGTTCTCGACCGTGCTCAAGCTCTTGAACGAGACCGAATTCTGGCCTGAAGACCGCCTGATGGAATTCCAGCTCTCAAAGCTGCGCGCGATGCTGCGCCACTGCGCGGCGAACGTGCCTTATTACCGCAGGCTCTTCGGCGAGGCGGCCTTCGACCCCGATAGGGTGCGCGACCTCTCCGACCTGCGTTCGCTCCCCATGCTCGACAAGGAGACGGTTCGGGCAAACACGCGCGACTTCCTTGCGGAAAACATCAGGCCGCGCGACAGGCTCTACTTCACGACGGGCGGCACTATGGGCGCGCCCCTGGGCGTCTACAACCTCCGCCACGCGGGCGGGCGCGAGCGCGCCTTCATGCTCAAGCAATGGGCGCGCATCGGGTTCGATTACAAAGACCTGCGCGCCGCCCTCAGAGGGTGGGCCGTCAAGAGCCCGCGCCACTGGGAGTACCAGGCGGAAGAGCGCGCCTATGTGTTCTCGAATTTTCACATGACGCCCGACAACGTCTCCGAATACGCGCGGGTCATGCGCGCCCGCCGCCTGCCTTACCTGCATTCGTACCCGTCGGCCGTTATAGACTTCGCGCGCCATCTCAAAGGGCTCGGGCAAGAGCCCCCCCGTTTCAGGGCGATACTGGCCTCTTCCGAGAACCTATATCCGGGCCAGAGGGAGTTCATCGAGTCGTTTTACGGCGCGCGCCTCTTTTCGTGGTACGGACACAGCGAGAACACCATACTCGCGGGCGAGTGCGAGGTCAGCAACGACTACCACGTCTTTCCCGAGTACGGCGTGGTGGAGGTGATTCGCGAAGACGGCTCTCCGGCCTCCGCCGAAGGAGAGACGGGAGAGATGGTCGGCACCTCGCTCGATAATTTCGCCATGCCTCTGATCCGGTACCGGACCGAAGACTGGGCCGTGCTCGGGCCGCGAGGCTGCGCCTGCGGGCGCAATTATAAACTGCTGAAAGAGACGCGCGGGCGCTGGCATCAGGAGGTGCTCGTGGGCAGACTCGACAACCTGATTTCGATCACGGCGGTAAACGTTCATACCGACATCTTCGACCACGTGCAGCAACTTCAGTTTTATCAGTGCCAGAAAGGCAAGGTCGAGCTGCGCATAAAGAGAAAGCCCGAGTACACGGAGCGTGACACAAGGCGCATACTCGCGGCGCTCGAAGAGAAGATGGGAGACACGATGGAGATTTCCCTGAGCTTCAGAGAAGAGATCCCGCTGGTCCCGAGCGGAAAATTCCGCCTCGTTATCCAGGAATTAGGTACCCGGGAGCAGGGACCGGAGACCGGCGGCCGGGGGCCGGGGATCGGGAGCCGGGCGGCAAAAGATTGATCGCCGGGCCGGATCAATACCGCTCCAATCCCGCCACAACGTAGTCCCCACCCCCCTGCTCCCGGACGCCTGACTTCTCTCCGCTCGATACTCATACAGAGCTTTTCTCGGCACTCGTACTAAAAAGGTTCGGAATCGATCCATCTTCTGTCCTCCTTTTCGCCCGGGCGTTGCCGTACGGGTTTTATTTCAAGGATTTACCCGCGACGGGCCTGCATCCGGCATTTGTGGAATAACCCTTGCCTTATCAAAAAGCGGAGGTGGAAGACGATGGCGATCATAGCTATTGGGGCGGGGATTTTAATGACGGCGGTCGCGGTTGCGATAGGCGGACTTGCGCTTGAACTGATGCTTCTTATCATGTGCCGCAACTGCGCGAAACCTGCACAGGCTATAAGCGGGAGAGTCGAGTCATCGGCGGTCATCCACTTCACAGGAAATGGGAAATCTATCGGCGCAATGGAATGGGCTGAAGATGCAGCGGCCTGAGCGCCACTAACATTCTAAGGAGGAAATTATGCTCTGGACAATTCTCGTGATTCTTTTGGTACTTTGGCTGTTAGGTCTTATCGGCGGCATCGGCGGCTCGCTCATTCACTTGCTGCTCGTCGTGGCCGTGATAGTTCTGATCTTCAACCTTTTGAGCGGGCGCAGAACCGCGGTGTAAGGAATCCCCGATCCTCGCATGAGAACGCTTGACCGGGAGGAAAAGACCATGGCAGAGGAAGGGTCCACGGCGGGCTTATACATTCTGATCACTTTTTTGATCATTCTGGTCGTTGGAGCTCTGCTCTATTTCGGAGGGATCTTCGGCGGCAAGAAGAACGAAGTTGATATCAACATCAACAAGCCCGGCGTGGTTTTAAAGCTTACCCGATAGTCGAACGAGCAAGGGAAAAGGGTTGGGGCACACTCGGTGTGCCCTTTGTTTTTTTCCGGCTCTTTTTGCGTCGCTTCGATCCGCCGATTCACGTCAATTCAATCGTTCCACGAGCAGCGCGCGAATACCGCTCCGCCAATCCGTGTTGATGCCTACGCGATAGACCGGCACGCGGTTCGAGATCGCTTTTGCTACGAGCCCGGTCGTCTTATGGAAGCGGAATAGCGGCGCGACAAGGTAAAGCAGGGGCGGCTCATCCGAAAGGGGCTTACCTTTGAAATATCCCCGGCGCGTGAAGTCGCCCCGCAGCCTGTGCCATTCGACACGCATCCAGTAATCGAGCCCCTGAAGCGGGGCCTCGGCGTCCTCGGCCACCTTCAATTCCATCACGACCAGCCGGCCCTTCTGTGTAGCCCCCAGCAGGTCTATGTATGTTCTCAACTCACCCCGATAGGTCGGCACCTGCGAGTACGCAAAGCGAGGGTCGAGCCCCGGATCGACCACGCTCACGTCCTTGCGCAGTACCGCTTCGAGCCACCTCTCCGCGTGCGCGCGGTACAGGTAATGCCTTTTGTCGGTAGCATCGGCCCTCCGGTGCGCCGCGACATCGAGGACCAGCCGGTGAAGCTCCGGGCGGTCGGGCTCCCGCAGAGTCCGCATCGTTTCGATTCCGAAGTCGATCCTCTCCCCCTTCGCCGAGGCCCGGGCGAATGAGAGCCCGTTGATGGAAAGCTCGACCCACGCGCCGCGCTTTCGCGATTCAATCACCTCGGGCGCGAGCTCGACGATCGACCGAAGCCGCGAAGCCATGGCGGGTGAGATGTCGTCCTCGCGCGGCCAGGTCGCCCGCCGCCTCGGGGATTTCATCTTGTCCGCGAGATCGCCCTGATCGAAGGGCGACACGGGCGAGACCGTTCCGCGTTCATCATCGACCTCGTAGAGCGAGACGGGCGCGGCCCCTGCGTCAACCAGCATCAGTCTGGCCGCGAGCGTGCCTGCGCGACCGCGAGGCGCGAATAGCTTCAGCCCTCTTACGGTTCTTTTGGCAAGCCTTTTACCGCCCGACAGGCTCTTGAGCCATACGAGCCCCGCTCCCAGCGCCCCGTCGATAGTGGGCTGGGCCTCAAGTCCCGATACGCCCAGGCCCGCGAAGGTCTTGCCTCCCTCTTCGATTACGACGCGGGTATAGCGGCCGTGAAGGCGCGGCCTGTCATCGCGGCCCGCCCGCGCGCGCTCGACGCGAGCGCCTTGAAAATTCGCCTCGATCAGCCGGACTAGCTCCGTGGCGAACTCGCTTCGAAGCCCGGAGCCTGGCGCGATGGTTTTCTCTCGGGACATGAACACGACCGAGCGAACGCGCCCGATCTGTTTAGAGCATTGCAGGCGGGCTCCCTCGGAAGTTATTTCACACGAGATGATTCGCCAGGAACGGGCCCACCCCTCGCCCCGGCAGGAGAGGATCAGCTTGCCGTATGAAGGCTCCGCCGAGCAGCGGCCGCGCTCGACCGCCGACAGGAAGCGGCCGTCTTCATAGAGGTCGAACCCTCCGCCGAGCAGGAAGACTTCCAGCTCGTATCTCGCGCGGCTCAGCTCTTCCGGGATTGGGACATGGCCGGTCACACGCGCCTTTTACCAGCTCGGGAGGACGAGGGTCAAGCCCGAGGCCGGGAAAGGTTGCGGGAGCGGCGCCGCGTGGCTAGGCCGAGGCCTGATGTCGCGCGGCGAGCTGACCGCAGGCGGCCGATATGTCCTGCCCGCGAGGCCTGCGAATGTAGGAAGGAAGGCCCGCCTGTGTGAGGACGGTTTGAAACTGGAGTATCCGATCCATCGGCGACGACAGGTACGGGAGTTCGGGCGCGGGATTATGCGGGATGAGGTTGACCATGGCCTTGGTAGACGAAAGAAGGCGCACGAGCTCGCGCGCGTCCCGGTCGCTGTCGTTCACCCCCGCGAGCATTACGTACTCGAACGTGAGGCGCTCGCGGTCTCTGAGCGGGAATTTGCGGCACGCCTCGATCAGCTCGGCGAGCGGATATTTTCGGTTTATCGGAAAGAGGCGGTTGCGAAGCTCGTCGTTTGCGGCCGTGAGCGAGATCGCAAGGCGCGGGCGAATCTCTTCGCCTGCGAGGTCGTAGATTCTCGGGACTATGCCGGCGGTCGAAAGCGTCACCCTGCGCGGAGTGATGGCGAGCCCGTCATCGGCGGCGAAGAGCCTGATCGATTTCATAACGCTGTCGTAGTTCAGCAGGGGCTCGCCCATACCCATCATCACGATATTAGTATGGTATTTACGAAGGCGCCTCTCGTCCCAGAGCTCTTTCTCAGGCCGGACGCGGCCTGCGCGGGCCGGGTCTTCTCCTCCGGCTCCGTATACTTCATTGAGCACAAGAACGATCTGCGAGACGATCTCCCCGGCCGACATGTTGCGCTTCAGGCCGATCACGCCCGTCATACAGAAATCGCAGGCGAGGGGGCATCCTACCTGGCTCGAAATGCAGATGGTATCGCGCCGGTCATCGGGCATGAAGACGGCCTCGACTTCACGGTCGTCTTCGAGCCTCAACAGGTAGCGCCGCGTGCCGTCGGACGATAGAAAGAGATCGTGAATTCGCGTTCGGGAGACGACGGCGCGCTCTTCCAGTATGCGGCGCAGCGTCCTGGGAAGGTCGGTCATCGACTCGAAATCGACGATCCGGCGACGGTAGATCGCGTCGTAAAGCTGCCGCGCGCGAAAAGGCTTCTCGCCGAGCCCCGAAAGGAACCCGCGCAATTCGGCGTCGTCCAGGCCGATCAATTCGATTCTTCGATCCGTCGCAAGATTAATCATCAATGAAAGTATAGGGAGCGGACGCGAGGCCCGGCAAGGCGGTTGTGCTCCAGGGGTGAAGCCCTCTTCCGCTCCGCCAGGTCATTGCGTCTTGGGCGGCTTATAGCCCGGCATCGTGAAGAAGCTGTTCTCTCCCCCCGCGCCGTTGCTTATTCTGTTGGGATTGAGCGGGTCGAGAACCGTCTGGCCGTCGACGACATACCTGTACTCGATACGCCCATCGAGCGGGAATCGCATAGACAGGTACTTGACGTTAGTCCCGGCAAGCTGCCGCATCTTCAAGCCGCGTTTCGCCCAGTCCGACATGTCTCCTACGACCTCGACTTCTCTAGCATCGCCCCGGTAAATGAACGTCACCCACGGGCCGTTGATCCTGGGCGAGGTGCCGCTCATGAGCTGGTCGCCTATCCTTCTATCGGACCAGTCGGGAGGCCCCGCGTCTTCGCCCTGCGCGCCGGGGCGCAGAGGCTTGATCGAGATCTGCTCGGCGGCCGTCTCCCCTCCGGCTCCCATTGCCGCGACGACTATCCGCAGATCTTCCCGGCCCAGCTCCACGGGCAGATTGAACGGGCCGGGGCTCAGCTCCCGCACTTCATTGCCGACGAGGGCGACCACGCGCGCGCCTTCGGCGGTCCCCGTGACCATGACCTTCCGGCCGGGGGCCGCCTCTTCCGCCAGTGGCGCGAAGGTGATCTTCGGGGACGCTCGCCTCGCGGTCCGCCCGTCCCTGTAACGATCGACTACCAGAGCGGGCGCGGCCAGCGGGCGCTTCTCCTTCTGCGCGAGCGCGAGCCTGATGAACTGAGCGTTGGTCCAGGCGAGAGGCGTGGCCGAGCCCGTCCCCTCCCCGAAGCGCAGGTGGGGAGATGGAGAGTCGGCGCGATCCCAAACCTGCTCGGGGAGCATCAATCCTTCATTCGCCATTCGCGCCATCGCGTCCAGGTAAGGAGTCGCGTCCCCGCCCGAAGCGAGGGCGTACTCTCCCCGCTCGCCCGTCAGCAGGACCCAGGCTCTGCCCACGCCCGTCCCGTCGTACCCCGTGCCGTCGGCTTTCTCGCCATACCCGTCGTGGTTATACCTGTACCACGCGGGGCCGTTCGGCGTCTCGACTTTGATCCTGCCGTCAACTACTTCGAGCGACCTCTTTATCAACGGATCGCCGGCCGGGCGAATCCCGAGCCGCACGAGCTCCAGAAATCCCGCGTCGACAATCTCACGCTCGTCGAAGACGCCGGCCCCGTTGTTGAGCTCGATCTTCGTGCCCGAGTCGGGCCTGCCTTCCTGCGCGAGGCGAATGAAGTAGCGGCCTCCGTACGGCCCGTTATTCGTCGCGGTCCAGGACTCGACGTTTCTCTCGTACGAGTCCGCGACCGCCAGCCAAAGCGCGGCCGAGGCCTCATCGCGATTGCGGCGCGCGATCTCGGCGGCGCAGACGAGCCCCGCGATCTCGGCGGCTATGGTCGAAGGAGAGTACCCGCTCTCTTCCTCCCATCTTTCCTGTGGAGTCGCGGGCCCGTTCCTGACTATGAAGTTCGCGGCGGGCTTCACGTGCCTTTCGAACGTCTCTGAATCCATGCGCCCGAGCTCGTAGGCGAGGATCAGCGGATAGGCGACCTCGTCGAGTTGGAGCGAGTTCCAGTACGGCCTTCCGTCGAGCCAAGAATTCTGCGGGAAAGAGCCGTCTTTCTTCTGCTGGACCGTGAAGAGATAGTTGAGCGCGCGGTCGGCGGACTCTTTGTCTCCCATCGCCTGGAAGGCCGTCGCGACGTGATAAAGGTCGCGGGACCAGACGTTGTGATACCCCCCGACGTTCGGCTCGCTCGCGTCCGCCGCGTCGCCCCAGGGCACCGTGAGCGAAGCTATCCCCGCGCCCCTCAGGGTCTTGTCTTCGTGCGCCTTGAGCACCATGGCCGCCATCTGAAACTGTGCGCGGTACTTTTCATCCCCGGTCTTGAGAGTGGCGACATAATCTCGCCACCCCTTGTTATATCGCTCCAGCATCGCGTCGAAGCCCGCCTTGAGAGAAGCTCGCGCGGCCTCGACCGCCCTCGCGCCATTGCTCCCGAATCCGAGCGCGAGAGTGAAGGGAGCGGCCGAGGCAGGCAGCTCTCCGACCTGAACCACGTTGCCCTTTGCCGCGCGCGCGTATGTCCGGTCCAGCCTGAAGTCGGCCTTCAGGTCGGCCAGGCCGTCGCTCGTTCCCATGAAACCGCTCGTGGTCCGGGTGAAGCCCGAGCTCGACAGGAGCGCGGAGGCGATGCCTTCGTCTTCGGCCACGAGCGCTCCGTCCCGCGAATAGCCGGTGTCGTAGTTTCCGCTGTTGTTCAGGGCAGGATCGAAGAGCGCGAACAGGCGCAGCCGCTCGCCTTTCAGAGACTGAACGACGACGTTGATGAGCACCGTATCGCGGTCGGGGTCGGTGATGTAGGTCTTGGCGATCCGATAGCGCCCGCTCCTGGCGGTATTGATCTGCCTGAAGGCGAGTGAATCGGCCCGCAGGACCTCGACCCTGTGATCGGCCGCGCCGCTTTCGACCTCGGCGAACGTGCGGCCGTCCGTCACGATGAATTCGAGGCTCCGCGTATTCGCCTTGTCTACCGTCGGGTAATAGACTTCGTTCAGCGCGCCGCCGCCGAGCGTGAACCACACTTTGGAAGAGAGCGTGTTCGAGGTGCCGATACCCTGCTTGTTTCCGTTTGTCCAGGAAGGCTTCGCGCCCGGCCCGCCCGGCGCCGTCGCGTCCGGCGTCTGGCCGAGCGAGATCGACGGGAGAGAGAGCGCGGCGCACAGAAGCAGGGCGGCCCGCGTAATTCCGAATCCGGCTTTAAATAGTTTCATCTCAATATCTATAAAGTTGGAGCGCAGGACAGGATGAGCAGGAAGGCGAGCGCGGCGCAAGGGTGATATGGATTGAAGGTCTTTCACTCATGGACCCGTCTCGGCTGCTAAGAACATATGGCCCCCCGCGGGGCCGAGCTTGAGCGCGCTACCCGCGCTTGCGGCCGATCATGTCCACGCCCACGGCGGCCACAAGAATGACGCCCTTGATTATGTCCTGAATGTAGTCCTGCACGTTATTCAAAGACATGCCGTTATCGAGCGTCGCCATAAAGAGCGCGCCAAGGCATGCTCCGAAGACCGTGCCGCGCCCGCCCATCAGGCTCGCGCCTCCGATGACGCACGCGGCGATGGCGTCGAGTTCGAGCAGCACCCCGGCGTCGGGCGAGGCGCTGCCGACTCGCGCCGTATAGATGATGGCCGCGATCCCCGTGAGCGCGCCCATGATGATGAAGACCGCGAGAATGTGCCTTCGAATATTGATGCCTGACAGGCGCGCCGCGTCCGGGTTGCCGCCGATGGCGTAGAGGTATCTCCCGAAGGTGGTGTTTTGAGTAACGAAAGCGCCTATGAGGGCGACGGCGAGGAGAATGATTACCGGTATCGGCACGCCCGCGTAAGAGTTCAACATCCAGATGAAGCCGACGACGATCACCGAAGGGACGAGGATGCGGAGCGCGAGTGTCATCGCCCCCTCCTGCTTGAGGCCGTACCGCTTTCGCACGCTGTTTCGCCGCAGGGCGAGCCACGCGATGGCCGCCACGGCCAGGCCGGCTATCGCGTACCCGATCGCGGGCGCGACGTAAGACTGGCCGATGGACTTGAAGCCCTCGAGCTGGAGCGGAATCGTGTTGCCTTTGGACAATCCTTTTATTGCGCCGCGCCAGGCCAGCAGCCCTCCCAGAGTGACGATGAAGGCGGGAATATTGGCGTAAGCGACGAGCGTGCCCTGCGCGGCTCCTATAGCCATAGCCACGCCTATCCCGCTCGCGAGGGAAGGCACGAGCCCCCAGCCGAGCCATCCCTGGGCGATCGCCGCGATGCCTCCGGCGAGCCCCACGATCGAGCCGACCGAGAGGTCGATCTGGCCCGTGACGATGACCATGAGCATGCCGACGGCGAGCACGCCCGTGACGGCCGTCTGGCGCATGAGGTTAGAGAAGTTGCGCGGGTCGAGGAAGACGTCGTTCGACCAGTAGAAGTATATCCATATGGCTACGAGCGCGATCACCATCGCGTAAGCGCGCAGCGCGTCGGTGGGCAGCTTGAATTTACCGGCCCCGGCCTGGGGCGCGGCGTCCGCGTTCACGGGTGGGCGGTCTATAACAGGCTCAGAGACTGGTTTCTCCATTTTGACCTCGTCGAATCTTCACGGCATCCAAACTCGCTGATTCAAATGTTGACGGTGTGCCCGGTGGCGCACGCCATCACCGCGTCCGCCGTCGCCTCCGTGCGGGTGAATTCGCCGGTGAGCTTGCCTTCGTGAAGCACGAGCACGCGGTCAGAGAGCCCGAGGACTTCGGGCAGCTCCGACGAGACCACGACTATGGCAAGCCCGGTTTCGGCGAGCTTGTTTATCTGCGCGTAGATCTCCTGTTTCGCGCCTATGTCTATTCCCCGCGTCGGCTCGTCGAGGAAGAGCACGACCGGCCGGGTCAGGAGCCATTTGGCGACGACGACTTTCTGCTGGTTCCCGCCCGAGAGGGTGCCGACCACGGTGAATACGTTCGGAGCCTTGATGCGCAGGCTGCGCATCTCGCGCTCACCGGCGCTCGCCTCCGCGCCGACGTTGGTCACGTACCGGCCCGAGAGGCGGTGCAGGCTGGCCA
>DATLMR010000006.1:0-17467 GCA_035537555.1 Blastocatellia bacterium | reverse complement strand
TCACGGCGTCCGCATAAAGGACTCCGCCCTCGTATCGGCGGCCGTCCTCTCCCAGAGGTACATTTCGGACCGCTTCCTGCCTGACAAAGCCATCGACCTGGTGGATGAAGCGGCCGCGAAGCTCAGGACCGAAATAGACTCGATGCCCGCCGAGCTCGACGAGATCCTGCGCCGCGTCATGCAGCTGGAGATCGAGCGCGAAGCTCTGAAGAAGGAGACCGACGCGCCTTCGCGCCATCGTCTGGAGAAGCTCGAAAAAGAGCTGGCCGACCTCAAGGCGGGCGCCGACCAGTTGCAGGCGCGGTGGCAGGCGGAGAAAGAGTCCGTGCAGAAGATTCGCTCTATCCGCGAAGAGATCGAGCAGACCCGGCTCGCAATCGAGCAGGCCGAGCGCGAGTACCAGCTCAATCGCGCGGCGGAGCTGAGCTACGGCAAGCTCCCGCAGCTCGAAAAAGAGCTGCACCAGTACGAGGACAGCCTCGACGCGCAGCACAGCGGAGGCCGCCTGCTCAAGGAAGAGGTCGATGAGGAAGACATCGCCGAGGTCGTAAGCCGCTGGACGGGCGTCCCCGTCTCGAAGCTGCTCGAAGGCGAGCTTCAAAAATTGCTCTCGCTCGAAGAGCACCTGCACCGCCGCGTGATCGGGCAGGAAGAGGCGGTCAGCGCCGTGTCGGACGCCGTGATACGGGCGCGCTCGGGACTCAAAGACCCGAACCGTCCCATAGGCAGCTTCATCTTCCTGGGCCCGACCGGAGTCGGCAAGACCGAGCTCGCGCGGGCGCTCGCGGAGTTCCTCTTCGACGACGAGCACGCGATGATCCGCATCGACATGTCCGAGTACCAGGAGAAGCACACGGTGGCCCGGTTGATCGGCGCGCCTCCCGGGTATGTCGGGTACGACGAGGGCGGCCAGCTGACGGAGCTCGTGCGGCGGCGGCCCTACTGCGTGATCCTCTTTGACGAGATCGAGAAGGCCCACGCCGATGTCTTCAACGTCCTCCTTCAAATACTGGATGACGGGCGTCTCACGGACGGCCAGGGGCGCGTGGTCAATTTCAAGAACACGATCATCATCATGACTTCGAATATCGGAAGCCACCTGATACTCGAATACAGCGGCAGGCTCGAAGGCGAGCAGTACGAGCGCATGAAAGAAGGCGTGCTCGACGCCCTGCGCCATCACTTCCGCCCGGAGTTCCTGAACCGCGTGGACGAGATCATCGTCTTCCACTCGCTGACGATCGAGGACTTGAAGAAGATCGTCGATATACAGCTCGCAAGGCTCCGCGCCCGCCTGGCGGAGCGCCGCATAAAGCTCGACCTCGACGAGCAGGCCAAAGAGCATCTCGCGCAGGTCGGCTACGATCCGGTATACGGGGCGCGCCCCCTGAAGCGGGCCATCCAGCGCGAGATAGAGACTCCCCTTTCCAGGCTGATCTTGAAAGGAGAGGTCAAGGACAACTCGGTCGTCAGTATCTCCGCTCCGAACGGGGAGATCGTCTTCTCGTCTCAGCCGACCGTCGCTGAGGCCGCGGGTTGATCCCTCTGGAAGTACTATGCGCCCGCCCGATGTGAGCGTCGGGCGGGCCCTCCTTGAACAGGCGTTCTCGAAGAGGCGCCGCGCGGAAGTTTTTACTTCCACCTCTTATTTGTTATCATGAGGTCACGCAGTTATTGACAAGCGAATCGCGGAGGTTCAATTCGTATGAGCGAGCTGCTTGCGATGCGAGGGGCGGATGCAGCGATAGTCGCGGCCCTGGTCCGGGATTCGAATCGGATGAATTTTCGGTCCGAAGCCCGCGGGCAGCATCGAGGGGCTGAACCTGAAGCCGGGGGAACCGCCGCGAGCTCTATCGAATTCGCTTGCGTGTGCGACGCTTACCTCACAGATCGAGGAATAATCACGCCAGAAGTAGAATCAGTTGACGAAGACGCATCTTCTCCGCTCGCGGAATCGTGAGATGGTCTTTCAGCGGAGAGCGCCTTCGCATATCGCTCTACGGGGCGCTGACGAATTTAATCTGGCCGGAACAAGGAGGATGGGCATGATCTCGTACGATGACTTACGCCAGTTGCAGCAGTTTCCATCTGGCCCCGACGCTTGCACTCTTAGTGTCTATATAAATATCAATCAGGCCAACCAGGCAAACCTCAACAGAGGGTTCATAACGGCCGTGGAGAATATGTTTCGCCAGATGGCCGAAGGGCAGGAGAATCACAAGGATAGGCTGGAGGGCGAGTTCCGGCGGGTGCTCGACTTCCTGGGAAACTACACGGCCGGAGGAAAGGGGCTCGTGATCTTCAGCGATTCGTCGCGCGACCTCTGGTGGCAGCGCGACTTGCAAGTCGAAGTGCCGACCGGCGTGCGGTGGTCTCCGCAGCCCTGGGTGAGGCCCCTCCTCGAGCTCATCGAGGAGCACGACTACTTCGGCGTGGTGCTCATCGACAAGCAGCACGCGAGAATATTGACGGTCGACGCAACCGGCGTAGAGCAGCACGCGGAGATCGAGTCGGAAGTGGCGAACAGGCATCAGGCCACGGGCTCCGATCACATATGGTCGCAGAGCCACATGGAGCGCGGCCACACGAACCAGGTGGTGGGCCACGTCAAACGGGTCGTAGAAGAGCTCTCGGCCATAGTCGATAAGACCAGGGTCGGCAGGCTCGTTATAGGAGGGCCGGTCGAAGCGACCTCCATATTCGTCGGCGAGCTGCCCAAGAGGCTTCAGCAGATGGTGATCGGCACGATCTCCGTCCCGCTCGACGCCAGCTCCGAGCGGCTCACGGCCGAAATCCGCGCCGTACAGGAGAGGGCCGAGCACGAGGACGAGTTCAAGCTCGTCGAGTCGATGATCACCGCGGCTCATAAGGGAGATCGGGCCGTGCTCGGGATATCGGACACTCTAGAAGCCATTCAGCAGCAGAGGATATATTGCCTGGTGGTGGCGCGCGATTACCATATCGAAGGGAGAGAGTGCGATTCGTGCCACGTCCTGGTGCTGGACGACGGGCATGAGAAATGCTCATTCTGTGGAGGGAAGCTCGAAGCCGCGCCGGACCTGATCAATCGCGCGTCTCACAGGGTGCTGGATCAGGCGGGCAAGGTTCAGATGATCTCCGGCGCGGCCTCCGAAAAACTGGAGGGTTTCGGCGTCGGGGCCGTTTTGAGGTTCTAACTCCGAGCCGAGGCCTGAAGGCCAGGGCCTCTAATTTCACGCGCGGGCGCAGGGGGAGAATCGAGGGCCGGACAGCGCGCTCGATTCTCCGCGCTCACGCAAAAGGGTTGTCGAGTGAAGGAAATATGACACTAATACCGACGGTCGTTGAGTCTACAAACAGGGGCGAGCGCCACTATGACATCTATTCCAGGCTGCTCAAGGAGAGCATCATCTTCGTGGGCACGCCGATTGACGATATGATCGCCAATATCGTCGTGGCCGAACTGCTCTATCTCGAATCCGAGGACCCTGACCGGGACATCTCGATGTACATAAACAGTCCCGGCGGATCGATCACCGGGGGGCTGGCCATCTACGACACCATGAAGTTCATCAAGCCCGACATAGTCACCATCTGCATGGGGCAGGCGGCGTCGATGGGCGCGGTCCTCCTGGCGGCCGGGACGAAGGGCAAGAGGTTCTCCCTCCCGAACTCGCGGATCCTGATACATCAGCCGTCGGTCGAGGGCGTGGCAGGGCAGGCGACCGACGTCAGAATTCAGGCCGAAGAGATGCTCAGAATGCGGGCGCTCCTGTCGCAGATCCTGGCCGATTCGACGGGCCAGCCTTTCGAGAAGATTGAAAAGGACGTGGAGCGCGACTTTATCCTTAGCCCCGCGCAGGCCCTTGAATACGGCCTCATCGACACCGTCTTAACCTCGCGCGAGCTTCAACTGCCCGCCGAGCTGAGCACTGGAGCAGGAAGTAATGGCTAAGAGCGGAAAGGTTTTCATCGAACGCCTCAGCAGTGAGGTGCCTTATCGCCGCACGAGCGGCCCCCTGTGGCAGCCCGCGGTCGATATATACAAGTGTGCCGAAGGCTGGAAGATCAAGTTCGACCTGGCCGGCGTTCGGCCCGAAGACGTTCAGTTGCTTGTCGCCGATGATAAGCTCATCGTCCGCGGAGTCAGGCGCGATTCGGTGATAACACAGGGCTGGAGCTACTACCAGCTGGAGATCACCTACAGCCGTTTCGAGCGCGTCCTGAAGCTCCCTTGCGACCTGTCGCAGGCGGAGATCCGCAGCGAATGCACCGATGGCTGGTTCCTTCTGCACATAGATTGCACTGGGTAGAACGCGGGCGACGGACTCTCCCGTTTTCGGTCGCCGCCTCTACCTTGTAGAACAGAGGTTATAAAAGTAATGACAGAGAACAAAACATTAGAGCTACCAATTTTGCCACTGAGAAACACCGTGATCTTCCCATCGGGTATCTCTCCTCTCACCGTGGGCCGTCCCCTGTCGCTTGCCGCGGCGGAAGCGGCTCTGGTCACCGAAGAGAAGCTGCTCGGCGTGGTCGCTCAAAGAGTGGACAATGAAGAGGAGGCGACGCCGAGCAACCTCTACAAGGTCGGGACTCTTGTGGTCATAAACAGAATGATGCGCTCTCCGGGCAGCCAGGAGGTCCTGCATCTGATCGTTCAGGGACAGGAGCGGTTCAGGATCGTCGGTTTTACCGAGCAGTCTCCCTACCTGCGCGCGACGATCGAGATATTGCCGGAGCCCATCCGGGAAGAGACGCCCGAGGTCGAGGCTTTGCGGCGCAATATCAATGCCCTCGTGCAGAGGGCTCTGACCTTGCTCCCGAACATCCCCAACGAGGTGCGCAACATCATCGCGGGGGCGGAAGACTCCGTGCGCCTGGCCTATTTCCTGGGGAGCGTGCTCGAACTGGAAGTTGCGCAGGAGCAGGCGCTGCTCGAAGCCAACACCGAGACCGAGCTGCTCACCCTGATGCATTCCTATCTCGCGCGTGAGGTCGAAGTGCTCGACATCAGGAACAAGATCGCAAGCCAGGCCCAGGAGGAGCTGGGAAAGGCCCAGCGCGATTACATCCTCCGCGAGCAGATGAAGCAGATCCAGAAGGAGCTTGGCGACACCGAGCCGGAGCAGGCCGAAGCCGCGCTCTTGCGCGAGCGCGTCGAGGGCGCCGACCTGCCGGAAGAGGTCCGCAAAGAGGCCGACCGAGAGCTGCGCAGGCTGGAGCGCCTGCCCACGGCCGCGCCCGACTATCACGTCATCAGAACGTACCTCGAATGGATACTCGACCTGCCGTGGAATAAGTCGACCGAAGACAACCTCGACTTGAATAACGCGCGCGCGGTGCTCGACGAAGACCACTACGACCTCGAGGACATAAAAGACCGCATACTGGAGCACCTCGCGGTGATAAAGCTGAACCCTTCGACCAAGGCCCCTATCATGTGCTTCGTCGGCCCTCCGGGGGTCGGCAAGACCAGCCTCGGGCAGTCCGTGGGGCGCGCGATGGGGCGCAAGTTCGAGCGCATGTCGCTCGGAGGCGTGCGCGACGAAGCGGAGCTGCGCGGCCACAGGCGCACCTACATCGGCGCGCTGCCGGGCCGCATCATCCAGGCCCTGAGAAGGGCGGGCGTGAACAATCCCGTGATGATGCTCGACGAGGTGGATAAGCTCGGGGCCGATTTCAGGGGCGATCCGGCGTCGGCGCTCCTGGAGATCCTCGATCCCGCGCAGAACTTCTCTTTCAGGGATCATTATCTCGATCTGCCCTTAGACCTCTCGAAGGTCTTCTTCATAGCGACGGCGAACTCGCTCGCTCCTATCCCGCCGGCCCTCCGTGACCGCATGGAGATCATCCAGCTATCGGGGTACAGCGAAGAAGAGAAGCTTCACATCGCCAAGCGGTACCTCGCTCCGCGCCAGATCAAGGAAGCCGGGCTCAGCGAAGAGCAGCTTCAGATAACCGACGAGGCTATCCAGGGCATAATCAGCCGCTATACCCGGGAAGCGGGAGTGCGGCAGCTCGAGCGGACCATCGGCAGGCTCGCCCGCAAGATCGCGCTCAAGGTCGCGCAGGGCAAGGGCGACGTCTTTACGGTGACGCCGGCGGACCTGGAAGAATATCTCGGGCACGAGAGGTTCTTCCACGAGATGGCGCGCGATATTCTGCCCGCCGGGGTCGCCACGGGCCTGGCCGTCACCGAGATGGGCGGAGAGGTGCTCTTCATCGAAGCGAGCCTGCTCCCGGGAGGCAAGGGCCTCACGATGACCGGCCAGCTCGGAAGCGTGATGCAGGAATCCGCGCGCGCGGCCCACAGCTATCTCTGGTCGCATGGCACGGAGCTGGGCTACAACTGCAAGGAGGTCCTCGATCAGAGCGGCGTGCACATTCACGTGCCGGCCGGGGCGATTCCGAAGGACGGCCCCTCCGCGGGCGTGGCAATCGTCTCCGCGCTCGCTTCGCTATGCGTGGGCCGTGCCGTGCGTAACGACACGGCTATGACGGGAGAGATCACTTTGAGCGGGCTTGTCTTTCCTGTAGGAGGGATCAAGGGCAAGGTGCTCGCGGCGCGGCGCGCGGGGATCAAGCGCGTGGTGCTGCCGAAGCGAAACGAGCCCGATTTCAATGACATCCCGGAAGAGTCGAGACAGGGCCTCGAAGCCATATTCGTCGAGCGGATAGATCAGGCCCTGCTGAACACTCTGGCTCCGGCGGAGTCCCCCGAGCAGGCTCCCGAAGCCCCGCAGCCCGCGCCCGTCACCACGGGCACGGAAGTCGGCTTTGAGAGCGGCAAAGTGTAAAACAGGGACCGGGGGCGGGCTCAGTAACCTGCCCCGGGATTTTGGAGATGCATGACCGCCGGCGCCGGCGGTCATGCATTATTTGAGACTCTTTCCACGAAATACCCTTACCATTCCCGGTCTCTCAATGCCAGGAGAGGTCGCCTGCGACTTCATCCAGAGGGATGGCTACCTTGTCCCCCGGCTGGACTCTCCACCTGGCCGACCGCCGTCCGTCCCCGTCCGTGAAACTGAACTCGACTATGAAGGGGGTGCCGGGGCCCGAGGGCTGCTCCGCGCTCCACCCGTTTATCGCCACGTCCTCGCCCTGGCTCTTGCGGTAGTACACGGTCGTATAGAGGTATTGCTGGACCGTGAAATTCTCCTTCCGCGATTTGCTCTCTCTCACGAGTCTTATGGCCTTCTCGGTTTCGGACTGGCGTTGCTCGTTTATGAGCACCGCCGCGTCGACCACCGCCACGACGACCGGGACCAGGATAAAGGCCAAAAACGGCCATACGTGTAAATATCTTCTCATCGTTTTAACGAACGGCCCGATCACTTGAGCAGCGCGCCGCATCGGGTGCAGGCCTCGCCCGGATCATCGACCGACGCCCTGTTGCCGCACGCGGGGCACCTTCTCTGATTGATCCGCTTCTCGATCGCTATGTAAAGGAAGAGGAGCGAGAAGCCGAACAGGAATTCGAGAATCAATTTTATCTTCATGGCCTGAACGGCCCTCCCGGAGTCGAGCTCTACCAGCGCATCAGGCGCGAGATGGTCGCGACGGCCGCCTGGTCGTCGGGAAAGATCACGGGCAGGTCCTTGGTGCGAACGGTCCTTTCGCCCTGTCTCCGCGCCATAACCTTGACCGGGCACCCGCACGCGCTGTAGATGAACGTGACCTGCCGCTCCTCGCCTTCCGGCCAGAAGTCCCTGACCGGCATGTTCAGGTCTCTCATCCTCGCGTCGAGTATCGAAGGAGGCATGGTCGATCCGTCGACGATCTGGTCGGTGCCTCTTCCGTTGTCGATGTAGATGATGAGAGTCCTGGGATTGGGAGGGTTTGAAGAGGGATTGATGCGGCTCTGCCACAGCACCTGCCCCGTGCGCTTGAAGATGAGAGACCCGATGCCCGGCTTCTCGCTGCTCACGTGCATGGAGATGTGGAGCTTGCCGTCTGGAGTCGGCTCGCCGTAAGCGTCGAGGATCGCAAACGTGCGGCCCACGCCGTCGTCGGGGACGTAGCGGCGCTCGATCTCTTTCAGGGCCTCGGCGATGGTCGGCACTTTCGGCCCGAAGCTCAGCTCCTGCGTGACCATAACGGCCCTGGCCACCTCCATCGTCTCCATAGCCGCGCCCGCGCCCGTCGCCGGTTGCGGGGGAGCCGGAGGCGTGACGGGCTGGGCTGCGGGCGGAGCGGGCTGGGCCGGGGCCGGGGGCACGGGCCGCGAGCTTCGCGCCTCCTCCGAGTTTTTCGACATCAGCAGGGCGGAGGCTCCTCCTACCGCGAGCACCCCGATCACAGCGAGGATTATCCAGACCTTTCTCGCCGAAGAGGGTCGCGATCGGACCGGTATCTTTCTCTTGTTTTTCGACATGTTCGACATTTCCTAAAGCGGCCGTCCTCCCAAGCTCAATAGCGGGCGAGGCCCAAGATGGCGCCGTTTATGTCGTCCGGCTGGGGGAGAATCTCATCTTCGAGCTCGGGGTAGTAGGCCACGAACGAATCGAGCGCCGCTATTCGGCGCACGGGGCCGTCCAGGTACTCGAACAGCTCGTCGCCGATGCGCGCCGCTATCTCCGCCCCGTAGCCCCACGACTTCGTGTCTTCGTGGACGACGATGACCTTTCCGGTCTTCCGTACGGATTCGCTTATGGCCTCCCAGTCGTAAGGACTGAGGCTGCGCAGGTCGATCACTTCGACGCTCACGCCTCGCTCCTCTTCGGCTTTTCTCGCCGCGACGACGGACCTGAAGACGGTCGCGCCGAAGGTGATGATCGAAACGTCGGTCCCCGGCCGCACGACTTTCGCCTTTCCGAACGGGACCATGTATTCGGGTCCGGGATAAGCGCCCTTGTTGTGGGTCTGCCGGTAGAGGTGCTTGTGTTCCAGGTACATCACGGGGTCGTCCGAGCGCAGAGCGGTCTTCAGGAGGCCGTAAGCGTCGAGCGCGTTCGAGGGCATCACGACGCGCAGGCCCGGGATGTGCGTGAAGATGCTCTCGCCGCACTGGCTGTGATAGACCGCTCCGCCCGTCAGATACCCGCCCGTGGCCACTCGAATGACCATCGGGCTCTTAAAGCCGTTATTCGAGCGCCAGCGAATCAGGGGGACTTCGTTTCTGAGCTGCTGCATCGCGGGCCATATGTAGTCGAAGAACTGGATCTCGGGCACCGGCTTGAGGCCGCGAGACGCGAGCCCGACGGCGCGGCCAATGATGTTGGCTTCCGCCAGCGGCGAGTTGAAGACGCGCGCGCTCCCGAACCGCCTTTGCAGGTTGTGCGTGACCTTGAAGACGCCGCCCTTGCCTTTGACGTTTTCGATGTACTCTTCGCGGCTGCAATCCGCCACGTCTTCGCCGAAGACGACTATGCGCTCGTCTCTCGCCATCTCGTCGTTCAGGCAGGCGTTGATGAGATCGAGCATCGTCTTCTGGTCGCCTTCGGCCGGGTCCGCCGTCTCGGTATCGAAGGCCTTCGAGGTCGGGTCCGTATCGGGCGAGTAGATGAAATCGAGCGCGGACTCTTTCGCGGGCTTCGGCGCGGCGACCGCTTCGTCGGCGGCGCGATTGACCTCCTCGTCCACCTCTTCGGCGATCCGCTTGAGCTCTTCGTCCGTCGCGATCCCCTCCGCGGTAAGGAAGGCGGGGAACGTCAGCACGGGATCGCGCTTCGCTTCACTGTCGCGCTCTTCGGCCCGCCTGTAGTGCACTTCGTCGTCGGAGAGGGAATGCGAATACGGCCTGATCACGTGGGCGTGGACGAGGGCGGGACCGCGCCGCTCGCGGCAATAGGCGATCGCCCTTTGAAGAGCGTCGTAGCTGGCCAGGGGGTCGCACCCGTCCACCTCTTCGATCAAGAGGCCGGGAAATCCGCTCACGAGCTTCGAGATGCTGCCGCCCGCGGTCTGCACTTCGACCGGGACCGAGATGGCATAGCCGTTGTCTTCCACGACGTAGAGTACGGGGAGCTTGAGGTTGCAGGCGGTGTTGAGCGATTCGAAGAACTCGCCTTCGCTCGTCGTGCCTTCTCCCGACGAAACGTAGACGACCGAATCGGGATGATAGCCTTCGACGAGCTTCTCCGGGTCGCCGATCCGCTCGGCGCGATAATCGGCCTCCGCGCAGCCTACCGCGTGAAGAAACTGCGTGCCGGTGGGCGATGATTGCGTGAAGATATTGAGCTTTTTATGGCCCCAGTGGCTCGGCATCTGGCGGCCGCCCGACGCGGGATCGTCGGCCGCGCCGGTCGCCTGCATGAGCATCTCCGCGGGCTGCATGCCGAGCGCGAGGCAGAGCGCGCGGTCCCTGTAGTACGGATAGAACCAGTCGTAGCCCGGCCTCAAAGCCAGCCCCGCGGCCGCGAGTATCGCTTCGTGCCCGGCCCCCGAAATCTGGAAGAAAATCTTATTCTGCCGCTTGAGCTGGATCTCTTTATCGTCCAGCCGCCGAGACATGTACATCACGCGGTACATCTTGAGCAGGGTGTCGCGGTCCAGCCCGTGATACTTCTCCTCCTGCGGTTGAACGGCCATGCTTTTAACCCCCCTTCTGGGCCTGAATCCGGTGAAAGCAAGTGCCGAGATCCAGGATCGTTATGCTACTTCATGGATGCGGAGTATGCAGGCCGGTACTCCAGAATGTAGCCGGCTACGGCAGACGCGGCCACCGTGAGAGGTGACGCGAGATACATCTGGCCCGGTCCGCTGCGCCCGGGGAAATTGCGATTTTGCGCGCTGATTACGACCTGTTCCTTCAAGGTGCTCACGCCCGGCCCCGCGTTTATGCACGCGCCGCAGCTCGGCTCTATCACCTGCGCTCCGACCTCGCGAAAGATGTCGAGATAGCCCCGCTCCTCGCAATGCCGGCGCACTTCGGTCGAGCCGAACTGGACGTAGCACCGGACCTCGGGGTGGACGCGCTGGCCGCGAGCGAGCGCTTCGCGGAAGACGCGCGCGTACATATCCATGTCTTCCTTCTTGCCCGCCGTGCAAGAGCCGCCGTAGGCGATGTCGATCTTGACCCGGTCTTTCAGCTCGTCGATGAACAGCCCGTTGCCGGGGTCGCCGGGAGTGGCGATCATCGGGCGCAGCTTGCTCGCGTCGATGTCGATGGTGAGGGCGTATTGCGCGTCCTCGTCGCTCTGCATCCCCTCGCACAGCCGCTCGGCTTCCTCGCGCGGCATGCCTCTCTCCATGAGGAACTCGACGGTCTTCCCGTCGGCCGCGACGATGCCGGTGAAGCCCCCGACTTCCGCCGCCATGTTGGTCATCGTGGCGCGCTCGTCGATGCTGAGATCGGCCACGGCCTCACCCGAGTATTCGATGATGCGGCCGATGGCGTCGCCGTTGCGAACGAGGTCCGTTCGAAGGATCTCCAGCATGAAATCCTTCGCCGTGACGTTATCCGGCCTGTGGCCGGAGACCCTCACGCGGACCTGCTCCGGCACGCGCACGCGCACGTCTCTGGTGATCCAGGAGTTGAACACGTCGGTCGTGCCCACGCCGAAGGCCACGCAGCCGACCGCTCCCGCGTGCGGAGTGTGAGAGTCGGAGCCGATGATGATCTGGCCCGGCAGCGCGTAGTTTTGCAGGATGAGGCTGTGGCAGATGGCCTCCGACCCTTTGCGGTCCGGGAGCGCGCCGTGAAGCCGTATATCCTGTTTCCCGGCGAATTCCGCCTGTTTTCGCATGAGCTCATGGGCGAGGTCGAGCAGCCCCATCGCCTTGCGTTCGGGCGGCATAACGTCGTCGACGAACGTCAGGTGGTCCTGGAAAAAGTAGATCGACGACGGGTCGTTGACCGGCTCTTCGCCCACGAGCTTCTCATAGAAGATCGCGGCCATCGGGGTGACGTACTCGTGGCTGAAGCGGATGTCTGTCTGCACGAAGCCGGTGTCGCCGGGCTTCACCGCCTCGACCCCGATGCTGTTGGTCGACAGGTCCGTCACGAAATGGCGGGCGAATATCTTCTCCGCCAGAGTCATGGGCCTGCGCCCGGTCGTGATGCGGGGAGTCGAGGCCTTGCCCTGGAGCCTGGCGACGTTGAAAGGGAAGAGGCCCCCGAACTCGATGATCTGCCGCGTTATCTCGTCTTCTCCCCTGGTGAACTCTTCGAGCGGGACGGTCTCTCCGCTCGCCACGCGCCGGAGCAGGTCGAAGTTCGTCGAGGCGAGCAGGCCGAGGTTCTGGCAGTTCTGCTTGTAGATGCGCTCGATGTTTTCGGCCACGACGAGCTGGATGCCCGCGGCTATCTCCGCGTAAGGCGACTGCTCGCGACTGGAGCCCTTGCCCCTGCGCTTGCCGGAAACGCTCACGGCGAAGCCGCCGTTCTTTACGTCCGAGCGCTTTATGGGGAACTCGTCTCCGCACTTCAATCCCAGGTAGACGAACTCGCCCAGGGTCTCGTCGAAGTAGTAGCAGATGTAGGCGGGCGTGATCTCATCGGTCGATATATCGTTTCTGAGCGGCGGGATGTCGTTCACATCCAGGTCGGCCCCGGCCAGTTGCTGCCTCACGAGGTCAGCATCTTCGGCGAGAAAGAGAATTCTCCCCTTCAACCGCACTTCGGACGGGCGTTTTTCGACCTTACGGCGAAGCAAGCTCTCGATCATTTAAAACTCCTCTTTGAACTATGAAAAGCCGATATAGCAGCGCTGGCTGATTATTCCGCACGATATATCTTAACCCGAGGGGCGCGCTTTTGACAAAAGCGCGCAAGCCCCTCAAAAAGGGCGCGCGGCGCTTGAAGGAGCGCCGCGCGTTCGAGCTTTATATAACCTCGGGCGGCGCTACACGTCGCCGATGACGAGCTTGGCGATCGTCTGAAGCTGCATGTTCGACGTGCCCTCGTAAATCTTGCCGATCTTGGCGTCCCGGTAGTATTTTTCGGCCGGGTAGTCTTTCACGTACCCGTAGCCGCCGTAGAACTCGACGACCTGCGAAGTCACGCGCTCGGCGACCTGCGACGTGAAGAGCTTGGCCATGGCCGCCTGCCTGACGTAGTCTTCGCCGGAATCCTTCAGGCGCGCCGCGTTATAGACCATCAGGCGGGCGGCTTCGAGCTCGGTCGCGAGCTGCGCGATCTGAAACTGGACGCCCTGGAACTTCGCGATGGGCTGGCCGAACTGCTGGCGCTCTTTCGTGTAGTTGATGCCGTATTCGAGCGAGCCCTGCGAGAGGCCGACCATCTGCGACCCGATCCCTATTCGCCCTTCGTTCAAGGTCTCTATCGCGATCTTGTAGCCCTTGCCGACTTCGCCGAGGACGTTCTCTTTTCTGACCTCGCAGTCTTCGAGGATCAGCTCGCAGGTGGAGCTTGCGCGAATGCCCAGCTTGTTCTCTTTCTTGCCCACGGTGAAGCCGGGAAACTCCCTCTCGACGAGGAAAGCCGTTATGCCGCGATAGCCTTTGTCGGGGCTCACGTTTGCGAAGACGATGAAGAGTCCGGCTTCCGCGCCGTTCGTGATCCAGAGCTTGCGGCCGTTGAGCACGTAATGGGTGCCCCTGTCCTCGGCCTTCGTCGCGAGCGCGAAGGCGTCGCTCCCCGAACCGGCCTCCGACAGCGCGTAGGCTCCCACGGTGTCGGTCGCGAGGCGAGGGCAGTAGAGCTTCTTCTGCTCTTCGTTCGCCCACAGGACGAGGGCGTTGTTTACGAGCGTGTTCTGTACGTCGACGATGACGCCCGCCGAGGCGTCGACGCGCGATAGCTCTTCGACGGCAAGTATGGAGTTGAAGAAGCTGCCGCCCTGCCCCCCGTACTCCTCGGGGATGCCTATGCCCATCAGCCCGAGATCGAAGAACTGCCGGAGCAGGTCGGGAGAGAATTTCCCATGCTCGTCCATCTCCGACGCGAGCGGCCGAATCTGCTGTTCGGCGAATTCCCGGACTGACTGACGGAAAAGCGCCTCTTCTTCGGTGAGAGAAGTCAGAGAGCGGGGCGCGGTCTCGGATGCGGTGGCCGGTTGTGACATGTCGTGCACCTCTTAAATTTATTGAATAAAATGGCGATCCTCAATCTATCACGCCGCTTCGGAGCCTCGCAAGTTTGCGCTGCCCCGGCGGCGGGCCGGGCCTCCTCGCGAGAGGGCGTAACTTGACACTCCTGCGGGGCGCCTATATGCTCAAGCGCTGGTAATTTAACTCTAATTTCACTCCGCCTCAGATAGGAGGGACTTGGCCTGATGGACCCAAAGACCGTTTTAAGATTCGCCGTAGATGAACAGGTGAAATTCGTCGATTTAAGATTCACCGACCTGCCCGGCTCCTGGCACCACCTGACCATACCGATCTCTAACTTCAATGAAGATTCGTTCGAATCCGGCATCGGCTTCGACGCTTCGTCGCTGCGCGGCTGGGCGACGATCAACGAGTCGGACATGCTCCTGATCCCGGAAGTGGACCGCTTCTGGATCGACCCTTTCTATGAAGAGCCGACGCTCTGCCTGTTCGCGAACGCGGTCGATCCGATGACGAAGGAAGGCTACGAGCTCGACCCTCGAACGGTCGCCAAGCGCGCCGAGAGCTACCTGAGGTTCACGGGCATTGCCGACAACTGCTTCTTCGGGCCCGAGGCCGAATTCTTCATATTCGATGAGGTCAGCTATCACAATGACGTCAACTCGGCGGGCTACAGGTTCGAATCCTCCGAGGGGATATGGAGCTCCGGGCGCGGCGAGGGGAACCTCGGATACCGCATCCGTCACAAGGAAGGATACGTGCCGCTTCCGCCGGTCGATTCGCTCCACGACCTCCGCTCCGACATCGTGCAGAACCTGCAATCGGTCGGCATCGAGCCGGAGATGCATCACCACGAAGTGGCCACGGGCGGCCAGTGCGAGATCGACTTCAGGTTCTCGACCCTGCTTGGGACCGCGGACAACGTGATGCTCTTTAAGTACGTCGTCAAGAATACCGCCTTCTATTACGGCAAGGCCGCGACCTTCATGCCCAAGCCGATGTTCGGCGACAACGGCAGCGGCATGCACTGTCATCAGAGCCTGTGGAAAGACGAGAAGCCTCTGTTTGCCGGAGACGGGTACGCGGGGCTTTCCGAGATGGCCCTTCATTACGCGGGAGGGGTCCTGAAGCACGCGGCCGCGCTCGCGGCCTTCGCCGCCCCGACGACCAACAGCTACAAGCGCCTCGTGCCCGGCTACGAAGCGCCCGTGAACCTCGCTTACTCGCGGCGAAACCGCTCGGCCGCCATCAGGATCCCGATGTATTCCCAGTCGGCGGGGGCGAAGCGGCTCGAAGTCCGCTTCCCGGACCCGTCCTGCAACCCGTACCTCGCCTTCGCGGCGATGATGATGGCGGGGCTCGACGGAGTGCAAAACAAGATAGACCCGGGCCAGCCGCTCGATAAGGACATATACGATCTTTCGCCCGAAGAGCTCAAAGACGTGCCGACGCTGCCGGGCTCGCTCGACCGCGCGCTCGACGCGCTCGAAGCCGACCACGGCTTCCTGCTCAAAGGCGACGTCTTCACCGAATCGCTCATCGAGCGCTGGATAACCTACAAGCGACAGAAGGAAGTCGATCCGATGCGGATGCGCCCGCACCCGCTCGAATTCCAGATGTACTTCGATGTATAATCACCGGTGATCAGGTCCGCTCGCACTCCCCGGGCGCGGGGTGCGAGCGAGCCACACGCGCGGGAATGAGAGGCTGAACGGTAGCTATGAGTAACCGGCCTGTTAAATTCATACTCGCTCTTCTCCTGTTCGCGATCTCCTGCGCGGGCGTGGCCGCGGCCGATTCAAAGAAGCCGCAGGTAGTATTGAAGGGCCTTACCGTAAACGGCGTCGACCTCCAGCAAAAGACCGCGGACACCACCATCTCCGTCGAGATACAGAACCCCGGCTCTTCCTTCAAAGTCAGAGACGTGAGCTACAGGCTCAAGCTTAACGGCAAGCATCTGGCCGAGGGAAAGTACAAAGACGAGATAAAAGTGCCCGGGGAGTCTTCGGCGGTCATAGACCTGCCGCTCAAGGTCAGCCTTCAAGAGATCCCCGGGCTCACCTGGAGCACGGTCGCGGGGGGATTCGCCGTTCACTACGACCTCGAAACGACTTTCACCGTGCCCGTCATGAGCGTTTTCAATCGCAAAATGGCCACCTCGTTTTCGGGCGAGTTCGTCTTCGGCCAGATGCTCTCGGGCCTTCCGCAAGCGATCAGGGAGCGCCTGTTCGGCAAGTTGTGAAGCCAGGGTCCGAGGCTCTGTCGCGCCGGAGAGACCGGACCGGCGACGGATTATCAGGCCGCGCTTCTCAAGCTATGATTCTTCAATCCCCGTGAATGAAACGAACGAGCTCGCTTTCTCTCTTCTTGCCAAGATCAGTGAGCAGGTGGACCGCGCGGTCCACCTGCTCGAACTCGTACCTCCCACCTCGATCGACCGGCGGCCTCTTCAGGGACTGATGAGTATGGGAGAGCTGCTGGGCCACCTCCTCGAATGCCTTTCGGGCTTTTGCGCCGTGCTTCACGCGGCCTACCCTGAGCGGCTTGCGCACTTCGCCGAATTGCGGGAGATGCAGGTGAATCACGCCTGCGGGATCGAGGAGGCCCGCGAGCGAGCGCGCGAGTATATGAACCGCATCGAGGAAGGATTCGCCCTCGTACAAGACCCGGACCTCGCGCGCCGTTTGCCTACCCTCTTCGTTCCCGATGGCGAAACGGTCCTTACCCTGTTTCTCGGAAACCTCGAGCACCTGATAAATCACAAGTACCAGCTCTTCATCTATCTCAAGATCCTCTCCATCGAAGTCGGCACGCCGGACCTCTATGTGATTCGAGATTTCAAGTTCTAAGTCCGCGACTCCTCGCGCGAGTTGCTTGAGGTAGCGGGCGGGGGTGAGTAAATTGAAAAATCAAAACGAGAAATGTAACATAGCTTGACCCAGGCCGAGAATTGCGGGCCGGAGTACGGGTTGAACGATGAGCGACGATACGACAAAAGAATTTCCCGATGGCGAGAAGGAATCGAGCGACTCGATGAGCGCGGGCGATAGAATGGGGACGCTTATAGCTCTGGCTCAAACGATGAGCGCGAGCCTCGAAGGTGTAAAGGGGCGGCTCCACACGCTTGAAAAGACGGTCAGTGAGCGCCTCTACGATACGAGGCCGATCTGGGAACGCGCCCTTGCAGAGATAGTGGCGCTACGGTCAGAGCAAGGGCAAATGCATTCGGAGGCGGCAGAAATGCGCTCCGAGCTAGGGCACGGCCGCTCGGAGGCGGCGGAAATGCGTTCCGACCTGTCGCAAGTCAGCTCGGGGGCATTAGGAATGCGCTCCGAGCTATCGCAGATGCGTTCGGAGCTATCGCAAATCCGCTCGGAGCTATTGCAAATGAGCTTGGAGGTGAGAGACAGCCTGCACAAGTTTGGCGGAAAGATAGATCTACTTGTCGACGATGTTTTCGCGGTTCGCGCAGAGAATAAAATCCTCGAAAGGCGAATCGACAATCTAGAACCTGAAGCCTCTTAGCTTT
>DATLMR010000005.1:0-8837 GCA_035537555.1 Blastocatellia bacterium | reverse complement strand
AAGGCCTTCGAGCCCGCGCGGCCTGGACGGGCGGCCAGCCCGAGAGCGCACGCGAGCAAAAAAAGCAGGGCCGTCGAGAGAGCAAGCGCGCCGGTTCTTCTTGTCATCGGTCCCTCTGGCCTCTCCGTGAGAGGCATGTTGGATTCGTCAAAGCTGAAAAAGCGATTTCGATCATCCGAAGCCGCGCCCCGGGCGGCCCGGCTACTCGGGACGGACCAGCGAGCCGGGGTCGAGCATTTCAAGCAGCGCGGCGACCGCCGCGGAGACGGCCTTCTCTTCTTTCGACTCGACGGTGATCTTCACGCGGTAGTCGGCCCGCGTGAAAGTCGGGTAAGAGCCGATGTCGACATCGGGATGCGCCGCGGCCACCTGCTGCAACTGCGGGGCTATGTCGAATTCGTCCTCGCGGGTATAGAGAGCCCGCGCGTGGAAGGGCTCGGCGCGAAATCTATCGCGAATGGCCTCGAACTTACTGCGGAACAGCTCGGGCACGCCGGGCAGCACGTAGACGTTTTCAATCGCGAGGACGGGCCAGCGCAGGCCGTTATCGCGAATCAGCTCCGAGCCTTCGGGAGTGTCGGCCAGCCGCAGACGCGTCTCGTCCGTGCCGTCGCCGAAGTAACCGCGAATCATGGCGGAAAGCTCCGGGTGGCGCACGACCGGGCGGTCGAAAGCGCGAGCCACTCCTACGATGGTCATATCATCGTGCGTGGGGCCGACTCCGCCCGATGTGAAGACGAAGTCGAACGCGGCCGAGTTCTCGCGCACGGCCCTGGCAATCTCCTCCACGTCGTCGGGGATGATCTCTATACGACGCAACGCGACGCCCAGGCGGTATAGCTCGCTTATGAGGAAGGTGGCGTTCCTGTCCTCACTCTTGCCCGTGAGAATCTCGTTTCCGATCACCACGACGGCGGCCGTCTTTTGTCGCATAGCTGACATATTAACTTTCCACATCGCGGCTGAGCAATGCCCCGGGAGCGCGCGCGGATGCTTGAAAGAATAAGGTCAATCAAATAGAATCCTCTCGCCTAAAACCCCTCTGTTAATTGCGTGGAATCGAAAGGAGCATTAAATGCGTTTGAGGGCTTCCCTTACAGCTTGCGCAATCGCGCTGCAATTGATCGGAACATCTCTTCCGGCCGGCGGGCCGCCCGGCTCCGGAGTCGCTTTGGCGCAGCGCAATCGCGCGAAAGCCATAGCCGGCAACGGGCGCATCGCTCCGACCGACTGGCCGATGTACGGCCGCGATCTCGAAGGCTCGCACTACAACCCGACCGAAAAGAGCCTCACGCCCGCGACCGTTTCGAGGTTGAAGCCTAAATGGATCTTCGAGACCCAGGGCGACGTCAGCTCGCAGCCCTCGGTCGTCAACGGAGTCGTCTATTTCGGCTCGTGGGACGGCAAGCAGTACGCGGTCGATGCGAAGACCGGAACCAAGATATGGGAGTTCGAAACGGGCCTCCCTTCGCGCAGCGGCTCGGCCTATGCCGACGGCACGTTGTACTTCGGAGACGCGGCCGGACGCCTATACGCGCTCGACGCGAAGACCGGCGCGGCCAAATGGAAAGTGAAGATCGATCCGCATCCCGGCAACATCGCCACGAGCGCGCCGATCTATCACAACGGCCGCGTTTTCATAGGCGTCTCCTCGCGCGAAGAGATGATGATGCTCGGCAATGCCAAGTACGAGTGCTGCACCTTCCGGGGCGGGGTCGCGGCCTTCGACGCGAAGACGGGCGAGCAGGTATGGCGCTTCTATACCGTGCCCGCGCCCGCGTCGGAGCAGGGAAAGGACGCGAAAGGCCGGCGCATCATGGGGCCTTCGGGCGTCGGCGTCTGGTCGACGGTCTCCATACATCCGGCATCGAACCGGCTCTATTTCACGACGGGCAACGAGTACACCAACCCCGGCTCGCCCTACTCCGATTCGATACTCGCGCTCGATCTCGACACGGGCAAGCTGGCCTGGTCCTACAAGGCTAAAGACAAGGACATGTGGAATGCCGGCTGTCTCGGGAATCCCGGCGAATGCGACGAGGACTACGACTTCGGCACCATACCGATCTCGTTCAAGGGGCCGAAGGGAAAGCAGCTCATCGGCGCGGGGGCCAAGAGCGGGTGGTTTTACGCGCTCGACCCGAAAGACGGCAAACTGGCCTGGAAGACGGAAGTGGGACCGGGAGGCATGCTGGGCGGCATCGAATTCGGCGCGTCCACAGACGGCGAGCGAGTCTATGTCGGCATCTCGAATCATCCGAAACAGGGCTCGGTCTCCGCGCTCGACGGCGCGACGGGCAAGATCATCTGGCAGACGATGAGCCCGGACGGCAAGTCCAACTTCGGCCCCCTAACCGTCACCGGCACGGGCGACAACAGGCTCGTGTGGGCGGGGTCGTCGGGCAACTTCATTCGCGCCTACAACGCGAAGGATGGGAAGATCGCCTGGGAGTTCGATACGGGCGGGGCCGTAGGGGGCGGGCCGACGGTCGTCGATGGAGTGCTCTACGTCGGCTCCGGCTACCAGAACCTGCGAATCGGGAAGAAGAACAATAAGCTCTACGCCTTCTCCATCGACGGGAAGTAGCGAAGGCGCTCAAGGCTCCGAGATCAGGAAGAGCCCCGCGGGGGCGATATGCGGAGAAGCTCTCTAACATATCGTGCCCGCGGGGCTCTCTTCAGTGCTCTTGCTTTAATACTTTTGCGGAATGCGGCTGATGTGCGTAGAGACGACTCGCCAGCGGCCGTCTCGCTTCATCCACACGTTTGTCTCGCGATACGCGCCGCTGATGTCCTGCCCCTGAAAGGAGGCCTTGATCTCCCATCGCTCGGAAACCACCGCCGTCTCTCCGTTGATCCTGAAAGAAAACTCGCCGACGTTGTAAGAGTCCACCGACATCCCTTTCATCTCGGAGACGTACTCGGATTTGCCCGTGACGCGCCCCTGCTCGTCGGTGGCAAAAAAATCATCCGCGAGCAGATTGCCGAGCGCCGCCCCGTCGCGCTTTTTCACCGACTCCATCCAGTCGCGTTCGAGCTTCATCAACTCCTGTTCGACGGGAGACGCGGGCGCTTTTTCAGCCGGTTTCACCTCCGCGGGCTTGCTGTCGGGCTGCGGCTCTTTCTTTCCGGCCGAAGCGCCCGGCTTATAATCGGCGAGCCACTCGGGGTCCACGGCGTCGGCCTTGCGGCGCGCCTTTTCGCTCATCAGCCACTGGCCGCGCTCATTCCAGGGCGGGCCGCCCTCGGGATCGACGTGGCAGAAGGTGCAATCTTTCGCTCCGAACTTGCGGGCTTTCAACACGAACGGCGGGTATCCCATCGCCTGGCCCGCGAGCGAGACGATTACGCTCACCATGAAAACGGACGCAATCAATAGCTTGGTCTTCTTCACCCCTGTTCTCCTGTCATCAATCGTGTCAACGAGCAAATATTATACGCGGCAGATTGGCCGGGCAAGCGCAATCGACGCTCGCGGACGCCGCCCCAGGCCCCGTGCTACAACCTACCTGGCGCAAGTGAGCGCGCGGCCCCCGTCGATGCTCACGGTCTCTCCCGTGATCCACCCCGCCTTGTCGGAAGCGAGAAAATATATCAGCTCGGCTATCTCTCGCGGCTCGCCCACGCGGCCGAGCGGGTGCGTGCTCTTGCCGTGCTCGAGAAACGCGCCGTAGGCTTCCTCGCTCATCCCGCCCGAGCGGTGCAGGCCGCTCACGACCACCCCGGGGTTGACCGCGTTTACGCGTATGCCTTTGGGAGCGAGCTCTAAGGCCGCGCAGCGAGTCAGCTGGTCGACGCCCGCCTTGCTCACGCAGTAGGCGAGGACGTTAGGGAAGGCGCGCAGCCCGGTCACGCTCGACACGTTCACTATGTTTCCGCGCGAGCGTTCGAGGTGCGGCACGGCGAGCTTCATCAGGTAGAAGACCGAGCGCAGGTTGATATTCATCATCTCGTCCCATGAATCGAGCGATGTCTCTTCGATGCTGCCGCTCTTGAGAATGCCGGCCGAATTCACCAGGCAATCCAGGCCGCCCATCAACTCGACCGCCCGCGCCACGCAGCGCTCGCTCTGCTCCGGGCTTGCCAGGTCCGCCAGGATGATGAACGCGTCATCCGCGAACTCGTCCGCCACCTCTGCCAGAGTGCCTTCGTGGCGTCCGGCCAGAGCGACCGTCGCGCCTTCTTCGAGAAAGATCTCGGCGGTCGCGCGCCCGATGCCGCTCGACGCGCCCGTAACCAGCACTCTCTTCTTTTCCGCTCCCTCTTCACTCATAATCTCACCCGCCTCCTTCGATATTCGAGAAGTCTCCATATCATATGCCGCCGGCGCAAGCTCGCGGCGCGATTGGCCGCGAAACATTTCGTTAACATACGAATAAAAAAACCGCGTTTACATCTCCGGATAAATCGTTTAAAAATTCCGAATCGATTCGAAGGCGTTTCGATAATCGCCTGTAAAGGCGAGCTCTTACAACGCTCGGAAGACAGCACTGCATCGCGATTGCCGATGAAGTGACGTGGAGTTTTTTTGCAGGCAGCGCGGGGGCAGGCCGGCGAGCCATATCAGATAAATCACACAAATGTTCCGCGCGGGCCCACCAACGGTAAAAGCCCTGTCCGGCGAAAAGTCTATTCAGCAAAGGATAATTTAATGGGACGACTAGAGAAAAAGATACTGCAATATATGCTGGCGCTCTCCTTCGGGCTCCTCCTCTTCTCGGTGAATGCGTCGGCCGCGCAACAGGCGGCAAACTCCGGCGGCTCGGCCAACGAGCCCGCGACGAAGCGCGAGCCCGCCGCTCCATCCGACGCGGCCGCATCCAGGCCCGCGCCCTCCGTCGAAGACAGGCTCAAGGCGCTGGAACAGGTGATCGAGCGGCAGCAGCGCGAGATTCAAACCCTGCGCGATATGGTGGACGAGAAGGCCCGCGACAGCGCCCTCGCCGCCTCCGCCCCGGGCTCCGCGCCCCTCCCGGCCAGCCCCGCGGAGGCCCGAAGCCCCGCGACCGGGCCGGGGCCTGTAGCCGCCGGCCCCGCGCAGGCTAACGAAAAAGCGCAGGACACGACGCAGACCAGAGTCGACGAGCTCTACAGGCGGTTCGGCTCGCTTCGCATAAGCGGAGACATCAGATTTCGAGATGACCTCCTGGCCAATCAAGGGTTCGACAGCCCGACGAGCCCGGGCCCGCGCAACCGCCTGCGCCTTCGCGCCCGCCTGGCGCTGGAGGGAACGATCAACAAGAATTTCGACTGGGGCTTCAGGCTCAACACCAGTAATTTCACCGACCCCATCTCTCCGAATCAGACCCTGACGGACTTCTTCACGCGCAAGCCTTTCGGGCTCGACCGCGCCTTCGTCAGGTACGACTCCAGGACCGAAGGCCCGGGCGTGCAGCTCGTCGCGGGGAAATTCGAGCCGACATTCCGCCGCACGCAGATGGTCTGGGATGACGACGTGATGGTTGAAGGCGCGTCCGAAGCTATCTACTTCAGGACTAAATCGGCCTTGAGCCAGTTCAAGCTCGTCGCCTTCCAGTTGCCTTTCAGCGAGCAGTCCGGGGCCAAAGACGGCATCCTTTACGGCGGGCAGGCGCAGAGCGACTTCAAGATATCCTCCCGCCTGTCGGCCAACTTCAACGTCGCGCTGTATGACTGGGTGAGACCCGGCCTCGTGGTCCGAGGGCTCGGCGTGCCCGCCACGCAGGTCAACGGGGGCATCAATAACGGCGCCGGCACTACGGGGGGCCAGAACGGCGCCCTGGGCACCACGAATCGCGTCATCAGGGACGCGAACGGCATTCCCGTGGACTTCCTCGCCGGGTTCAACCTCTTCGACGTGCTGAGCCAGATAAGCTGGCAGGCCACGCCCAGATACCCGGTGACCTTCACGCTCGATTTCGTGCATAACCTGACCGACCGGGTCGATGACGAGAAGAACGGCTTCTGGGGGACGGTGAGAGTCGGAAGGAACAGCGAGCAGGGAGACTGGGTCTTTGAATACACCTACACGCGCATCCAGCAGGACGCCGTGCTGGTGCCTTTCAACGCCAGCGACATCCTGGCTTCGAACAGCCGCGCGCACATAGGCACCATAAGCTACCAGATCAACAAGAACGTGAGCGCGGGCTTCAACGCCTTGTTCTCGCAGAGGGTGAATAAGATCGTGCTGAATTCCCCGGTCAACCGCTGGCTGGTTCGCCCGCAGTTCGATGTGATCTATAAGTTCTGATCCTTCGACCGCGAGGCCTCTATTCCTCTGCGGCTTGAACGAGCGCGGCCCGGGATGCGAGCCCGGGCCGCGCTCATTATAATTGGCCGCATAATTGCCCGCGCCCGAAATCCTCGATTCTTTCGGCAAACCTGCTCTGCGGAGCCGTTCTCCATATGGAGCCACCCGTGAGTCCCGAATGTCCCGGCTGTCCGCACATGTCTGAGGCCTCGAAGAGATTCTCGTGAGCGGGCAGCTATAATTCGATCCGAGTTGACGCGCGCCGGACGCGGCTGTTATCTATCCTCCGGCCGCACCTATTCCTTCAGGAGAACTCTATGAAACGATTCCGTGTCGTATTCGCGATGCTTGTCCTCTTGCTGCCCGCTCACGCGCAAACTCGCGCGCCTGCGCGCGCCGCCCGCAGGCCGCCCGCACAGGCCGCGCAGCCCTCGGCGTCTTCGCCCGCGGGCCAGTCGCTTCCCGTCCGCCGCGTCATCCTCTACAGCAACGGGGTCGCCTTCTTCGAGCGCCGGGGCACGGTCCGAGGCGACGCGGAGGTCGATCTTCCCTTCAAGCAATCGCAGGTCGATGACGTGCTTAAGTCGATGGTCGTGCTCGACCTCGGGCGCGGGCGCATAGGCGCGGTGAGCTACAACTCTTCGGCGCCTCCCTCATCGCGGCTTGCCGATATTCCCTTCTCGATAGGCGCCACCTCGGACGGCACGAGCCAGGAATCGGGTGGGCTCGCTGCCGTGCTCGGGCAGCTTCAGGGCGCGAAGGTCGTCGTCACGACTGCCACAAGATCGGCCACGGGAGCCATTCTCACGGTTGAAGAGAAGCAGTCGCAGGTCGACGCGAGCAAGCCTCCCCTCGTCACGCGGTCGCTCGTCATCGCGGCGGCAAACGGCGAGATCGCGAGCTTCGATCTCGCGGAAGTGCGCTCGGTGAAGCTGCTGGACGAAGGCTCGCGGCACGACGTAAACGAGTTCGCGGACGCCTCGGCCTCGACCCGAAGGCGCGACGCGAAGACGATAGTAGTCACCTCGAACGGCGAAGGGCAGAGGGAGATGTCGGTCAGCTACACGGTCGCCGCGCCGATCTGGAAGACGACCTATCGCGTGCTGCTCGACCCGGGGGGCAAGCCCTTCTTTCAAGGCTGGGCGATAGTCGATAACGTGGGAGACGAGGACTGGACCGACGTATCGCTTTCGCTCGTCTCCGGCACGCCCGTCTCTTTCATCCAGCCCATCCAGCAGCCGCTCTACCGTCACAGGCCGGTCATCCCGATACCCCAGGACTTGAACCTCGAACCGCAGGTCTACGAGCCGGGCGCGGGCCCCGGCACGGGCGGCGGAATCGGGTCCGGCGGCTCCAACGAAACGGTGGAAGTCACAGCCGGCGCGCAGCCTGTCGAGAGCACCCGGAGCAAGCTTTTGAGTAACCTGCCTCTGAACAAGCGCGCGTTCAAGGATCTTACGGGCGTGCGTGCGGCCGCGCCCGCTCCGAGCATGAGCGAAGCGGTCGCGGGCGGGGATTCCGGGGTCGAGACCGCGGCCTCCGGAGGCGAGGTCGGCGACCTGTTCGAGTACAGGATCGAGCAGCCGGTCACGGTCCGCCGCGACCGCTCCGCTCTGATCCCAATACTCCAGACGCAGATGGAGGGCGAGCGCGTTTCGGTCTACAACGAATCCGTGCGCGCCGACAGGCCGATGAGCGGGCTGAGGCTCAAGAACACTTCGCCGCTCACTCTGGAAGGCGGCTCGCTCACGGTCATAGACGGAAACGCCTACGCGGGCGAAGCCCTCATGGACAGGCTCAAGCCGGGCGAAGACCGCTTCATCTCTTTCGCGCTCGACCTTGGCACGCTCGTCACCGCGCGCCCGAAGGGCGACCGCGAGCGGGTCCACATGATCCGGGTCATCAACGGGGTCTTTAACGTCTACTACTACCAGACGGAGAGGAAGACCTACACGATCACGAACCAAACGGAGAAGCCTCGCGTCGTTTTCGTGGAGCACCCGGTCCGAAACCAGTGGGCGCTTTCGGGCGACACGGCCAGGCCTTTCGAGACGACCGCGAGGAGCTACAGGTTTCGCGTGGAGCTCGGGCCGAAAGAATCGAAGGAGCTCCCCGTCGCCGAGCGGCGCGAGCTGATGGATAGCTACGCGCTCTCCACGCTCTCGCAGAGCGAAGTGCAGATCTTCGTCTCGCGTAACTACATCGACGATGCGACCCGCGCCGCGTTCGAAAAGATTCTCGATATCAAGAACCGCATCGCCTCGGTCGAGGCGCGGCTGGAGGCGCTCGACCGGGAGACGGAGGAGATTTCAGGGGACCAGGCGCGTCTGCGCGAGAACATCAAGGCGCTGGGCCAGACGAGCGAGGCGAGGCAGCTCATAGCGCGCTATATCGCGAAAGCGGGCGAGCAGGAGACGAGGCTGGAGCAGATTTCCGGCGAGCGAAAGACGGCCGCGGCCGAGCGCGCCGCTCTTGAGGCGGAGCTTGAGGCCGCCATCCGCGCGCTCGAAAATCTCAGCCGAAAATTATGAAGAGGCGGTCGCCCGAGGCCTTCGCCGGCCTCGGGCGACCGTGAATGAACCAATGCCGTCCTTACCGAGCCGCCGTG
>DATLMR010000004.1:0-13929 GCA_035537555.1 Blastocatellia bacterium | reverse complement strand
CTGTTGTAGTCGTCGCGGTCCCCGTGAAGCACCTGCCAGAGGTCCGAGTCTCTCCTGGTATTGCTGTCGGGAGTCGTGACGTATCCGAGCCTCCTGGCGTAGGCCTCCAGGCGCTCCTTCCCAAGCTTCAGCCCGAGCTGCGCGAAATACTGATTGCACGAGAGCTTGAAAGCATCCTGCAATCCGAGAGGGCCATGAACGTGCCCTCCGAAATCTCTTATGGATCGCCCCGAGCCGGGCGGCAGGAAGCCTTCCTCTTTGCAGACGAAGGTCTCGTTCGTGACGCCCGTATCTATGGCGACCGCCGAGATGAAGGTCTTGAATGTAGAGCCGGGCCGGTAATAGAACGCGGGGCCGCCGGTCACCAGAGTCCCGAGCGCCCGGTTAACGAGCGGGCTTATCAACGGAGCTCTCTCGGCCTCCTCGCTCATGCGGCGCCAGGTGTTCTCATCGTTTATAGAGCCCGGCTCGAATGTCGGCGCGGAGGCCATCGCAAGGACCTCGTTATTCGGGAGGAGGAGGACCACGGCCGCCGCGCCTTTCCCCTGACCCGCGACGAGGTTCGCCGCCTCGCGCTGCAAGTTGATGTCGATCGATACCCGGAGGTCTTTCCCCACGGGGTTCGACGAGAGTATCTGGTTCTTGAGGCTCGCGGGCTCGGTCAGCCAGTCGCGAAAGGCGAACTCCATCCCGCCCGACCCGAATATGAAATCCGAATAACCTGTTATATGGACCCCGGCGGCGCCGAGCGGGTATTCGCGCGAGACTACTCCGGCGTCGGCCCGGTACCTGACGAGGGCGTTTTCGAGCTTGCCCGAGCGGTCGAGTATCCACCCTTTCAGGCCGCTTTCGGCGAGGCGTCGATTGCGGGCGTCGAGCCGCTTGGCCCGCGCGAAGCTCCCGCTTGAATCGGCGCGAAAGACCCAGTACGAATGGAAGATGAGCACGGTGAAGATCAAGAGGAGGAAGAAGACCCGGAGGCCCCGGAGCCATTGATTCGTCGCGGATGGACCGAACTCCTTAAGCTCGTCGAGCGAGGCGTCGTCTTCGAGAGCGGGCGGGTTCCTGTGTCTCCAGGCAGCCCACGATAAGACCGCCATCACGAGCAAGGCGACGACTACAAAAACGAGGGTCAATATCTCCGGGATAAACGCCATAGATTTCCGCTCCAGTAGGTTGCGCCGGCCGGGTGTCGCCTCGGTGATTTCGCGGCCGGGTCGCCTCTAATGGGCCGTCCGGGAAAACTCTTCCCGATTGGCGGCCCGCGGCAGGGTCAGGCAATTCCCGTCACTTTAAGCTGAATGTCCCCGACCCTGATGGTGTCGTCTTTTGAAAGAGCTCGCGCTTCGTTCTCTCCAAGATGCATGGAATTCGTCGATGTCCCGTTCGAGCTGCCCAGATCGGAGATGACTATCTCTCCGTTGCTCCGGAGGGCGATAGAGCAGTGCAATCTCGAAATGCTCGGGTCGTCGATTCGCACGGCGCTCCCCGCGGCGCGGCCGATGTAGGCCGGCGCGCCTTCGGCGGAAAGATTTACCGAGTAGGCGAGCCCGCCCGCGCCCTCGAGCGTGATCGTTCTGACTCCGGGTGCCTGCTTTGCCGCGTTCGAGGCGGCGGATTTCTCGGAGCCGGAGCCGGGATCTTTTGAAGCGGCGCTCGAATCGAAGAGCGCCTGAACGACGGTCGCGGGGGCGAATACGTCGCGGCCCGCCTCGACCACGACCGGCCCGGTCGTCTCGTAGCGGCGATTATTTATGTATTCGTAGATCGTGGTCTTCAACTCGACCGCCAGGGCCTCGACGTAGGCCGAGTTCAGGCGGGAGACATCTTCGTACGTGAAGAGGACCTTGAAGCGATTCGGCGCGACCCGTTTAACGCCGTTCTTATCTTCCCTGAGGCTGGATTCGACGGCCCGCTCGATTCGCGAAGTGATCTCGCCTACCTCTCTCGGGCTCAAGGTCTCGGCGGCCTCTTTGCTGTCGACGCGCGACCCGAGCCTCTCCAGCAGGCGGCGGGCGAAAACCTCCGCTTTATCGAAAATGCTGTCGTTCCCATCCCCCATTTCGTCGAAAAGTATAGCATAGCGCTCTACGGCCTGCTAAGGTGGCGGTCGCCCGCTCGGGCTCGTCGAGCCGGAAGCAGGCGCGGTGGCGAGACTCCTGTGAGCGTGCCTTGAACATAACCCTGCCGCTAATTATACTGCACGCTTATGTCGCAAGGAGACTTCACTATTCGCGAATGCGTTTCGATAGAAGACTTTCAAAAATGCATCGAGCTCGAGCGCGCGGTATGGAGAGATGACGACATAGACATCATGCCCATCAGGCTCTACATGATCTCGAAAGCCTGTCAGGCTCCGACGTTCGGCGCGTTCGACGAAGAGGGCCGCCTCGTCGGCTTCGTCCACACGATGCTCGCCCTGCTGGGCGGCGCGGTAGTCTATCACTCGCACATGGCTGCCGTAGTCGAGGGCATGCGCCACAGAGACATCGGCCTTCGCCTGAAGCTCGCGCAACGCGAGAGGGCGATCGCCTCGGGAGTACCCCTGATAATCTGGACCTTCGATCCCTTGCAGTCGCGGAATGCGCACTTCAACATAAACAAGCTCGGAGCGGTAGTGAGGCGATACGAAGAGAACTATTACGGCGAAGGGGCCTCGACCGTCTTCGACGCGGGCGTGCCGTCCGACCGCATATTCGCGGAATGGTGGGTGGCTTCTCCGCACGTCGAATCGGTATTGAAGGGCGACAGGCCCCGCGTTCTGGAGGGCGGCCCGTCCGTGACTCTGCCGGACGACATAGATTCGATTCGCGACCGGTCGCTCGACGAGCAGCGGGAATGGCGCATGCGGGTCCGGGCCGAATTCGCGCGCGCGCTTGAGGGAGGGCTGATCGTTCGCGGCTTCTCGTGGGACCGCGAAAAGAAGGAGAGCCGTTACCTCTTCGGCCCGGACGACGAACAGTTTCACTTCAAACCCCCGGCTCACGTAAGCGCCTGAGCGCGGGCGGTCGATTGTAAGAAGGGAACCTATGAAGCTGCGATTAGAGAAGATCGAGTTGAGAGAGATCGGCCTGCCGTTGAAGCATCCGTTCGAGACGAGCTTCGGCCGCACTACCCGGCGGCGAATCCTGATCTCGCGCGTCTTCGACGCGTCGGGCGCGTTCGGCTACGGTGAATGCACCGCTGCCGAAGACCCGTTCTACAACCACGAGACGATCGACACCGCGTGGACGATCATAACCGGATACGTCGCCCCCATCCTCGGGCACGCGCGGGTCGATTCGGCGAGCGAGGTCGGTTCGGCCCTTCACCGCATCCGCGGGAACCGGATGGCGAAAGGAGCGATAGAGGCCGCCATCTGGGACCTGGAGGCGAGGCTCGCGGGCAAACCTCTATGGCAATACCTCGGGGGGACTCGCGCGGAGATCGATTCGGGCGTCTCGATAGGCCTTCAGGAGACCAGGGCCGCGCTGCTCGAAAAAGTCGCCCGCGAGCTTGAAAGCGGGTACCAGAGAATAAAGATAAAGATCAAGCCCGGCCGCGATATCGATCTGGTCGAGGCCGTGCGCGAGAAGTACCCGAAGATACAGTTGATGGTAGACGCCAACTCCGCATACACGCTCGCCGACACGGACCTGCTCGCTCAATTCGACCGCCACAACCTGATGATGATAGAGCAGCCGCTCACGCCCGGGGACCTTCTCGATCACTCGAAGCTTCAAGGCCGGATCGCCACTCCCATTTGCCTCGACGAATCGATCCTTACGGTCGCGGACGCGCGGCAGGCGCACGAGCTCGGGTCGTGCAGGATCATCAATATCAAGCTCGGGAGGGTCGGGGGCCATAACGAGGCGCGCTTGATTCAGCAGTTCTGCCTTAACGACCGGATTCCCGTCTGGTGCGGGGGGATGCTCGAATCGGGTATAGGCCGCGCCCACAACATCGCCATGTCCACCCTGGAAGGGTTCTCCCTGCCCGGCGATGTCTCGGCGTCCGAGCGCTATTGGGAAGAGGACATAATCGACCCTCCGGTGACGGTGAGCGGGCGCGGGACTATCAAAGCGCCCGACGCGCCGGGCATCGGCTTCGAAGTGAACGAGCGGAGGGTAGAGTCACTCGTCGTCAGAAGGGAAGACGTGAGCCTAAAGTAAATTCCCTTTTGCACGCCTGCGAAAAATTCGGACCGGGGAGGAGCGCACATGACAGAGTTTCAAGGCAGGGTCGCGATAGTGACGGGAGGCTCGCGCGGGATCGGCAGGGCCATAGCGAAAGAGCTTGCGAGCCGCGGAGCGAGCGTGGCCTTCACCTACAGCAAGAACAGAGAGCTTGCCGACGAGCTCGTATCGGAGATTGAAGCCGGGGGCGGAAAGGCCTCGGGCTACCAGGCTGACGTTACCGATGCCGCGGCTGCCGAGAGGATGGTCAAGGAGGTCAAGGCCTCCTTCGGCTCGGTAGACTATCTCGTCAACAACGCGGGCGTGACAAGAGACAAGCTCATAATGATGATGAGTGAGGAGGACTGGGACGCGGTTCTGGACACGAACCTCAAGGGCGTCTTCAACGTGACCAAGCCCGTGGTGTCTGTCATGGTGCGGCAAAAGCGCGGGTCTATCCTGAACATATCGTCGATCAGCGGGCTTGTGGGCATGGCCGGGCAGACCAACTACTCGGCCTCCAAGGCCGGGCTAATCGGCTTCACGAAGGCGCTCGCGAAGGAGATAGCCAGGCGCAATATAACGGTCAACGCGCTCGCCCTCGGCTTGATCGAAACGGATATGACGAGCGCGCTCGCGGGAGAGTACAGGCAGAAGATGATCGAGCAGATCCCGCTCGGCCGTTACGGAAGCGTCGAAGAGGTCGCGAAGATCTCGGCCTTCCTGCTCTCCGACGAAGCGCGGTACATCACGGGGCAGGTCATCCAGGCCGACGGAGGGCTTGCGATCTGAGCTCCTTCCCGCGTGTTCTCCAGGTAAAGGAAAGGCCCGTACCGGTTCAGATGGTACGGGCCTTTCCTTTAAGAGCAAGGTGAAAAGCGGTAGAAACAGGCGGCTGTTACTTAGTGCCGCCCCTTCCGACTCCGCTCTTCGTCCGCGCCGGCACGAACGCGCGCTTGAAGACGTAGTTCGCCACGTTGCGGCCCTGAATTATGCCCTGAGTTTTATCGAACGACCAGTGGATGCCGAGGTAGATTCGGCTCTGGCCATTCTCTTCCTCCGCCTGGGAGAAAGTCGTGAAGGTTCGGGGCCTCAGCGGCCGGACGTTGCCGCCGTTGTCCACGGTCACGCCGTTCAATTCGTCCGAGACGAACGTGAAGGTAATGTTGTCGGTCCCGTAGAAGTTGCGAAGCGTCTGGAAGAGGGCGCCCCCGAACGTGGCGTGGCCGGACGGGTACGCCGGGAAGGGCGGCGTGAAGTTCGGCCCCATGAGGTTGCTGGCCGGTGCCCCGAGCGGAGTAAAAGTCTGGTCGCACACGGTCGCGGGGTTGCCATCGCCCTGCCCGCTAGGCCCGGTTCCCACGTCTGACTCGCGGATTCCCGTGATGGGCCGCCAGAGCTGGTAGGCGAACTTCGAGTCCCAGCTGGCGCTGCCCGCGTCGGACATCGCCGTGTTCGCCAACGCCAGGAGTCTCGCTAGCTCGACATCGGTCGAGCCCATCTGGTTGGCGATTTGCACCGTGATCTGATTGTACAGCCTCGGCGGGGCGCAAAGACTCGGCGTGCCGTCGTAGGCCCAGAAGAGTCCGATCTCGGTCTGCTCGGCAGTGCGCTCCGTCGGAGTGTTCACGCCGTCGCCGCCCAGCCGCTGCACCTCGTCGTAAGCGGCCGCGTATTCCGCGCTGGTCATGTCGGGAGGCGGGGGGAGTCGGAACTGGTCGGAGGACTGGAGGACGAACGGCTTGACCTCACCCCAGTGCGCGCCGAGCACTACCGGGAGGAGGCTGATCGGGTCCTGCCGCCACTTTCCGGGGTCGTTGCTCGTAGTGAAGCCCTCGCCGAGCCTGGGCTCCGCATGAAGGGAACCGTCGTTGGCCTTGAGCTCAAGAATCTCCTTGGCGGCTCTCTTCCCGAGGATCACCCCGGCGTTCTTTCCGGAATCGGGAATACGATTGAGGTCCTCGGCAAGCAACTCGTCGAAGGAAGCCTTCTGCGAAGGGAAGAGCGCGACCAGGGTATCGTGCGCGCCCTGGGCGATCGCGGCCTCCATCGAAGTGCGACCGCTTGCGCGGGGGAGTCCGACATAGCTCTTGAAGCTGCCGTCGATGGCGTTCACGGCCTCGAAGATCGCGATGTGGACAATGGCTATGGCCCGGGCAGATCGACAGGGACCGATCTGCTCGCCGAAGACCCGGTTCTCCCCGGGAGCGACGGGTGTGTGGTCGAGCCCGCTCGCGTTGATCGCGATCTCGTTCCAGCGCCTGATTCCGGTCGTAGAACCGGATGAGAGGCGCACCTCGCTCCTGGACAGAGCCGGGTGTTGAGTACTGTACTGCGGCCCCCATAAGTCGTCGAAATTGCGGGCGTAATGGCGAGCCCCGGCGGCCGCGGCCAGGCTCAGAATGCAAATAGACATTGTTAAAACGATCAGGCTACGATTTCTCTTCAGGCTCATAATTGACTCCTCCTTCAATTTCGAGAGGTCGATTGCGGGCGACGCTATCGGCGTGAGCGCAAATCTTTGATGTATGAAGAGAGCGAAGGCGCGGCGGAAGCCGAGGCCTCACCTCTTTCCGGCTATACGTGTGAAAATTTTCCCCGAGCACGCAACGTTTACGTGTAAGGATGGAGACAATGCTCGCGGGGCCTTAAGGCCTAACTATCTTTTTTCTTGAATCCGGTTTGACAATCCATTGCGGCAATCCAGCCCCTCCCTCTACCGGAAGAGAGCCAAGATTAGAGTCATGATCTGCCTCAGAGGATTCGCCGGACCAGGGTGACGATAATACAGTTTCTGTAGGATTGCAAGCAATGAAATATTTGTTAAGAAAATGCAATAAAGCCCGGCAACGACCTATCAATAAAACGCTCTATGAATAAGACGAGGAGAAAAAAGGGGCGGCCTGATGGCCGCCCCTTTTTTCTCTCACGATTTTTTTCTCACAATGCGCGAGACTCTACTCTATCTTTACGTTCAGGAAGACAATCTGGCCTCCGCGCTCGACCTGAATCGCGATCTCGTCGCCTGCCTTCAAGGTCTTCGCGGCCGCGGCGAGGTCTTCGGCCGACCTGACTTCGGCGCTGTCTATTCGGTGGATCACGTCTCCGTGCCTGAGCCCTGCGTCCTGCGCGGGCGTGCCCGGGACGACTTCGCGGACGAGGGCGCCGCTCTTGATCGTAAGCTTCATGCTCTCAGCCATTTCGGGCGTGACCGTCTGGGCGACGACGCCGAGGCGGGTCTCCCCGGACGGCCCGCTATTGTTATCATCCGGAGAATCGGCGCGCGCGGTCACGTTCGTCGGGCGCTCGGCTATCTCCACCGTAACCGAGGTCGGCTGCTGGTCCCGGATGAAATCGACTTTAACGTCTTTTCCAATAGGCGTAGAGGCGACCACGTCGGTCAATTCTCTCGGGGCCGTCACGGGCCTGCCGTCGATCGCCGTGATAACGTCTCCGCTCTTGAGCCCGGCCCTGGCCGCCGGACTCTCGGACCCGGCTACGCTCTGGACGAGGACTCCTATTCCCGGCTCCAGTCGAAACATCCTGGCCGTGGTCGCGCTGAGCGGGACCACCACGACGCCGAGGTACCCCCGGGTCACTTTCCCATTTGAAGCGAGCTTCTCGAAGATGGTGCGGACGAGGTTTGACGAGATCGAGAACCCGATGCCCACGTTGCCGACGCCCCCGGGAGAGAGGATCCACGAATTGATGCCGATGACCTCTCCCTGCATGTTGACGAGCGGCCCGCCGGAGTTTCCCGGGTTGATCGAAGCGTCGGTCTGGATGAACTTCGCGAACTGCTGCTCGCCTCCGAACTCTCGCCCGATCGCGCTCACGATGCCGGCCGTGAGGGTTTGCTGTAACCCGAAGGGGCTCCCGAGCGCGAGCACCCAGTCGCCCTGCTGCACGGCGTCGGAATCTCCGAGGACGGCGTAGGGAAGACCGTTCGCTTTGATCTTGATCAATGCGATGTCGGTCTCAGGGTCGGTCCCGATCAATTCGGCTTTGAACTGCCGCCCGTCCGCGAGGGTCACCTCTATGGATTCGGCGGACCCGACCACGTGATTGTTGGTCAGGATGTAGCCGTCGCCCGTCGCGATGAAGCCCGAGCCCTGGCCGCCCTGCCGTCTCGGGTTACCGGGCGACGGGGATTCGGGGTCGAGGAAGCTCGGGGCCCTTCGCGAATCCTGGGCTCGTTCGACGACGTTGATATAGACAACCGCCGGCTTGACCGATTTCGCGATTCCGCGGAAGGAGTTCGACAGCTCCACGGGGGAGGCCACGTTTACAGCCGCTTCATTGCGAGGGGGCGGCAAGACTGGGATCTCGCCGCGCCTGCGGTGGGTTGACGCGCTGAATACGGCGACCCCGATGACGGCGAGCGTGATGAAGGCCGTGACTACGATCCAGCCGTTAGTGCGCCACCAGGCAGGTTTCTCCTGGCGGTGGGGAGGGGGATGGCTCTCGGGAAATTCAATGTCCTGCATCGATTCTGTCCTTTCAAAGAATGCTTCTCCAAGAGTAGCGAAATAGCACTTTGAAGTCCAACAGCCGGGAGCCCGGCCGCGATCTCGATCGCGCGCGGCCCCGAAGGCCGGCCTGCGCGGAGCTGCCGGCCGAGGGGCGCACAGGAAAACGCCGACCCGAAACGGGTCAGCGTTTGTTTCCAGACTGAATTCGGGCGTGGCCGGGCGTCGAAAGATTGGCGTCGAAAGATTACGTGGCTCAGACGAGCGGGGCCGTGATCCTCCGCGAGCGGGTCAGCCCGTAGGTCTTGAGCTGGCGATAGAGGGTGCTCGGAGAGATGCCCAGTATCTCGCTCGCTTTGCCCTGGTGCCAGCCGGTCTGTTCGAGGACCGAGAGTATCTGTTTCCTCTTGAGCTCGTCCAGGCTTCCCTGAGACTGGTCGTCGGCTTCAATTCCCGGGAAGGTCGGCCTGATAGACGTGCGGAGCTCGATGGGGATATCTTCCGGCTGAATGACATCGCCCGTCTTCAGGATCACGGCGCGCTCGATCACGTTTCGCAGCTCGCGGACGTTGCCCGGCCACGAATACCTCATCAAGACATCCATGGCCTCCTCGTTTATGGTCGCCTGGCTGCCGCCGCTCACGCGCGCCAGAAAATGCTCGGCCAGAGAAGGTATGTCTTCGGGTCGCTCTTTGAGCGACGGCAGCTTGATCGTGAAGTTATTGATGCGGTAGAGGAGGTCTGAGCGGAACCTGCCCAGGGCCACCTGCTGGTCGAGGTCGCGGTTGGTCGCGGCGATGAATCGAACGTCCACCTCGACCTTCTTCGTGCCGCCGACGCGGAAGAAGGACTGCGTTTCGAGAACGCGAAGAAGCTTGGACTGAAGCGTGAGGCTCATCTCGCCGATCTCGTCGAGGAAGAGCGTCCCCCCGTGCGCGAGCTCGAGCAACCCGAGCTTGCGCTTGCGCGCGCCCGTGAACGCGCCGGGCTCATATCCGAAGAGCTCGGATTCGAGCAGAGTCTCCTGAATGGCCGCGCAGCTTATGTCGATGAATGACCCGTTATGCCTGGTCGAGAATTTATGGATCGTGTTGGCGACCAGCTCTTTGCCGGTCCCGGACTCTCCCGTGACCAGCACCACGGCGTTCGACGGGGCGACCTTTCTCATGAGGCTGACGATGTCGAGCATCTTCTGGCTGCTCACTATAATGTCCGGGGCCTTCTCTTTATAGACGAGACGGGAATGCAGAATCAGGTTCTCGTGCCGTAGCTGCCGCTTCTCGTAGGCCTTTTGCAGTATGGCTTCCAGCTCGCGAATATGGCAGGGCTTGGTCAGGTAGTCGTACGCGCCGAGCTTCATGGCCTGGAGCGCGGTCTCGACCGTGGCGTGGCCGGTCATCATCAGGACTTCGGGCGGCTGCTCCATCTGCCGGAGCTCGCGCAGCACGTCGATCCCGCCGCGGACGGGCATCATTATGTCGAGCAACGCGACATCATACTCTCCGTCGCGGGCGGACCGGAGCGCGGCCTCCCCGTCGTGCACCAGTGTAACCTGATGGCCCAGGCGGATCAGCTCCTTCTGCAAAACGAGCCCGAGGTTCTTTTCGTCCTCGGCGATCAACAGTCTGATGCTTGCGTTTGAACTCACAACGCTCCCTCCATTTCAAGGTATGAGAAACCCTCAGGCAGCCGGTCTCTCTCCTGTCCTTCTGACGATTCACAATGCATGGGAAGCAGTATTTGAAAGGTAGAGCCGTGGCCTTCGGTCGAGGAGACCTCGATCCTGCCGCCGTGCTCGGAGACGATGCCGTAACAGACCGAGAGCCCGAGGCCGGTCCCCCGCCCGAGGGGCTTCGTGGTGAAGAACGGGTCGAATATCTTCGCCAGGCTGGAAGCGGGTATGCCGCACCCCGTGTCCATAAACTCCACGCAGATGGAGCGCGCGCCGTCGGACCCCACCCAGCGGGTGCATATCGTCAGGGTGCCGTCGCCCTCCATCGCGTCGAATGCGTTGGAGATGAGCGCGATGAATATCTGCTTCATCTGCCCTTCGTTCACGAAGACGGGAGTGAGCGTAGGGTCGAGCTCCTTGACGATCCGCATCTTCCCGAGCTTCGGGTGATGCTTGACGAGGTGAAGGGTCTGCTCGATGATCTGGTTGATGTCGCCCGAGAGCTTGTCGGCCTGTCTCTGGTGCGAGAAGTCGAGAAGACTGTTCGTGATCGCCTTGCACCTGAACGCCTCGTCGCGGACGATCTGGAGATACTCGCTGAAGTCGGAGCTGATCTCGCCCGCCGGCAGGTCGTCTACGCGCGCGGTCAGGGCCTCGGCGCACGCGGCGATGGTGGCCAGGGGGTTGTTGATCTCGTGGACGACGCCCGCGGCGAGGCGCCCGATCGACGCGAGTTTTTCCGCGTGTATGACGGCCTCGTTCATCTTCTTCTGCTCGGTTATGTCCTCCCCGACCGTGATGACGTGCGTGACCTCGGCGTTGTCGACCCGCATCGGAATCTTGCTGATCTTCCACACCTTCTTCTGGCCTTCGAGCCACGACTCCTGCTCCATCCGGACCATGTCGCCGCTCCGGAAAACGGTGGTGAACTCGTCTTCGAGCATGCGCCGTCGCTGCCGCGTGAGGACCTGGAAGACGTTCCTTCCGAGCACGTCTTCGCGGCTGATTCCGCGGCCTCCGACTTCGCGATTGCGGTTCCAGGCGACTATGCGCATGTCTCTGTCGACCACGTAGAGCGAGACGGGGAGCGAATCGATGATCTTTTCGGTGAACCGCTTCTGTTCCTCGATCTCCTGCGTGCGCCGCGACACCTCGACCGCGAGATTGATCGAGGTATCCTTCGTCCGCCTGTAGAGCTCCGTGTTGCGGATCGCGAGGCTCAGCTGCTGGGCGACCGCTCCGAGCAGCTTGTGATCGTCCGGGTTGAAAGGGCGAGCCGTGTAGCTCCCGCAGATGAGGACGCCCAGCATGGAGTCGTCGAAGACGAGCGGGACGATCGTTTCGCTCGCGACCAGGCTGTCGCGCAGGAACCCTTCTTTGAACCTGATCTCGATAGGCGGCTGAATCGCCCGGCCCGACGACTCGAGGTAGGAGTTGATCCGGTCGGAGTGATACCAGTCGACGGAGCCCGGCTTCTCTTCGTGAGATCGCGTGAACCTCGCGGAGATCAGGGTCTCCTCGCCCGTAGAGGACTTGACGACGACCGCGCACACGTCGCACTCGAGGCTCTTGCCCACGGTGAAGACGGAGTAGCCGAGCAGCTCGTCCATCTCAAGCGACGTCATGAGGTTGTTGCCGAGATTGTAGACGAAAGAGAGCTGCGCCGCGCTCTTTCTGGTCTCGACGTACAGGCGCGCGTTTTCAAGCGCGACCGAGAGCTGGTTGCATATCGTGGAGATGAGCTCTTCGTGCGACTCCGGGAACGGCTTCTGCCTGCGCGAGAGCAGGCATATCGCTCCGACCATCTTGCCCTGTCGCCCGAGCGGGGCGAAGATCAGGCCGTTTACGCCCTGGAGCATTTCGCCGACGAGCCCCTTGCGCGAGGCGGCGGGCAGAGGCTCGAGCACGAGCGGCTTGCCGTTCATCAGGGGGGCCGTCTTCAGGTAAAGCTCGGAGAGCGCCGTCGTGTAGTCCACGCGCGGGTCGAATCCCTCCGTAGCCACGAGCGTCATCGGCTGTATCTCGGAGTTCCGCACGTAGACCGCGCCCATGTCGGCCCCGATGCTGCTCACCAGCACCGAGAGCGTCCCGCGCACGAGCACGTCCGGGTCGAGCGAGCTTGCGAGCACCGAGGAGACGGCGTGGAGCACGTTGAGCTGTTCGAATTTGCCCGTCCTCTCGCGCTCGTAATTCCACGAGCGGAGGTGCGCGCGGACTCTCGATAGCAGCTCCGCCCTCTGGTAGGGCCGTGTTATGTAATCGGTCGCCCCCACGTTCAGGCACGCGACCTTGTCCTGCGGGGTCTGGCTCTTGGAGATGACGAGAACGGGAAGCTCCGATGCCGTCTTGGAAGCCCGTATCTCCTCGACGAAGTCCAGAGCTTCGTGCGCCCACTTCATCCGTCGCAGGCTCTCGCCCGAATCGTCCTCGGAGACTCCGACTATCGAGCCTTTGATCCGCGAGGCGGAGAGGTTGAGAATCAGCAGGGAGATCTCGGCCTGCCTCATCGAGTCACGCGCCGCTTGAAAGGAAGTCAGGGCGCGCGCGCCGTAGCCGTCGCCTTCGAGCAGTCGCTCGAGCGCGTTTGCGGATTTTGCTTCGTCACTTAAAATTATGATTCTGTCAGGCAACCCGAACGGGCTCGACATAGAAAAGCCTGCTATCCTTGTGGGGCCGAGTCTATCAGGGGGGGCAGTGCTCTTACCTTTGAGGTCCGCCCAATTTAAGTCATTTTGACATGTCTGTCAAGAATAATGTCTCCAGACGCCCGGTGCCGCGCGATGCCGCTTGCCGCCGGCGGACGATCCGGGCGACGGCGCGCGGATATGATGAAGCATTCTATCCGGGCATGCCCGCTCGCGACTCAGTTCCTGAGCTTGGAGAGCAGGTCGTCTTTGTCTAGTCCCTTCAGAGGGCTCGAATGCTCGCGGTTGACGCGGCCCGTGCCGGGACGATGCGCGGTCTCCGTCTGAGGCGGATGAGTCGCGACGCCCGGGTGCGCCTCGTTTCCGGCGCTGACCGGGCGAGTGCCCGGCGGATTGGGTCTTGAAAGACCGGGCTGCTCGGAGGGCAGGCGCTGGCTCGCGCGCACGTTTACGGGCGCTCCGGACGAAATGGCGGTCGAGGAGAGGTTGCCGGTCGGGCGCGGCTGAAGCGCGGGGTCGAGAAGCCTGGGCCCCACCTTGGCATCTATGATCCCCGCGATGCTGCGGAACAGTTGAATCACCCCGGCGAGCCCGAGGCCGAGGCAGAGGATATAGACGTAGTTGTTTCTAGGGAGAAAATAGTAGGCAAGCGAGGAGGCCGTCAAAAGTGCCGTACCGACGGCCGAGCCTTGAATGCCTTCGCTAATCTGTTTCCTGGCGCGCTTGTATTCTCTGTCGCGGACCGGATCTGAGACCACGACGCCGCCGGTCATCGCCTGGGAAATGACGCCCAGGTTCATCCCGCACACCTTGCAGAACTTCGCGCCTTCTATCGCTTGAGTCGAGCAGCCAGGGCAAAACATTCGTTTTCTACTCCGCTTCCTTATATGAGGGGAAATAGCCCGGACAAGGGGCGACGCGTAGCTCCTGTCAAATCCTTGCTCGGGGAGTCAGCTCAAGAGGGGCACCCGCGCAGTATAGCATGAAAG
>DATLMR010000003.1:0-13194 GCA_035537555.1 Blastocatellia bacterium | reverse complement strand
AGGGTGGTCTGCGTGCGCGACAGAGCTTATCTTCAATGGCGTTACCTGGAAGCGCCGGGCCGCCTCCAGGTCCCGTTCGCGGTCAGGCGAGAGGGCGAGCTGGTCGGCTTCGTCTCTCTGGAAAAGAACGGGGAGCAGGCGGCCATAGTCGACATGTTCTCTCTCACGGATCAGAAAGTGACCGACGCCACCCTCCAGCTCGTGCTGGACCGGGTCGCGGCCACGGCCTGCCCCGGGCTCGAGGTGAGCTGCACTCCCGACGAGGTGCTGACTCCGAGCCTGCGCCGTCTCGGTTTCATAGGCAGGTCGGATCGCGGCTTCCAGGTAGCGGTCCACGATCGAGAGGCCCAATCCGAGGTTCTTCTTGATCCAAATGCATGGCACTTCATGGCGGCCGACCAGGATATGGACATCTTCTTTTCCGCCCCTCCCGAGTAGAATACTTCGCGGCGACATCACCTACCTTCCGAAATCAGATTGCTCTAAACGATCATTCACTGTGACCGAACGACGGATCGATTCCTTTGCCCGCGCGCGGTCCCGGCACGGGCCTCAGCCGCACGGACTCGGCGCGGGAGTCCGTGCCTGCGGGCGAGCTTAAATCGATTTCTTTAAACGGCTAATCGCTCGCCCGGGCGATCTCCCGAGCTTGCTTCGGCTCTCACTTCCCGCCCCCGTCAGCGCAGATGGCACGAGAGTTGGATGGGTAGCGCCGGAAGATTCACTCGATTCTTGAATTTGTCAGGTGCGACAGCAAGCGCGGCGCGCGGAATCAGAGCAGTGCTCGGCCCGGCCCGATTTCATAGCCGCTCGGAAGACAAGACCAGGGATGCTTCAAAAGACAGTTATGGTGAACAAAGTAAGATCGATAAGAGTGCTCGCGGCAAGCCTGATCCTGGTGGTGATGGCCGGAGCTTTTCCGTGCCCCAACTATGCCCGGCTCATCGAACAGCAGAACGTCCCGAAGAGCTCCGCGACGAATGACGGGCTTAAAGATTCGAGATTAGAAAAGCTGCCGATGGACCTGCTCTCGCAGATCGACAGCCAGGGCGCGAACGGCCGGTTACTGGATCTGATCGTGCAGGCGGCCGGCCGGCCCGGCCCGGCGCTCAGCCTCCTCGTCGCCGAGCGCGGCGGAAAGATCAAGCGCCAGTTCAAGAGCATCAACGCCCTGCTCGTCGAGATGCCGATATCGAGGGTCGAGGACTTCGCGGCGCAACCCGGCATCGCTTTCGTCACTCCCGACAGGCAGACCAGTACCCAGATGGACGCGACCACGAAGCTGCTCGGCCTGGACAGATTGAGGTGCGAGGCCGCAAGCAGTCACGGCACTACCTACCAGGGGGTGGACGGCACGGGCGTCGGCATTGCCATCATCGACTCCGGCATCAACGACAAAGTGCGCGATGATTTCCTGGATAAGAACAACGCTTCCCGGTCGCGCATAACGGTCTTCAAAGATTTCCTGGGCGGCAAGAGTAAGACTTATGACGACTACGGCCACGGCACGACCGTCGCGGGCGTGGCGGCCGGCAACGGGTGGGGCTCGCGGCAGGTCGATTCTTCGGGCACCATGTGGTATCCCGGACACTACGGAGACTTCTCCGGCGTCGCCCCGAACGCAAACATCATCAATCTGAAAGCCATCGACTCCAGAGGCGCGGGCAAGGCCAGCGACGTAATCCGCGCCATAGAGTTTTGCATAATGAACAGGACCCGGTACAACATCCGGGTCATGAACCTGAGCATCGGGATGCCCGTGCTGCAAAGCTACCGGACCGATCCGCTCTGCCAGGCGGTCGAGGCCGCGGTCGCATCCGGGATCGTGGTAGTCTGCTCCGCGGGCAATTACGGCCACAACGACGTGGTCGTCGGGTACGACGCCGCGGGCGGGCGCATCTACCAGACGGTATATGGAGGTATCAACAGCCCCGCAAACGATCCTAAGGTCATCACTGTAGGCGCGACTAAGAACCCCAGGCAGGAGTTACTGGCCTGGGCCGATAAGGACACGCCCCCCGTAATCAATCCCAACCCTCGCCCCCTATTGAGATCGGACCTGATAGTCGCTTCCTTCAGCTCTCGCGGCCCCACACTCATCGACGGAATCGCCAAGCCGGACCTGATCGCCCCCGGGACGAAGATAGTGGCCACCGCCACCGAGAAGACGACCTACCTGACGACCACTCTGCTGCCCAACTCCATAGTTCCCGCGTCGAGCAAGCAGGCGGACAAGATGATGTACTGCCAGTTGACGGGCACGTCTTTCGCCGCCCCGTCCGTTGCCGGGACCGTCGCGCTGATGCTTCAGGCCAACCCGAGCCTCACTCCCGGAATGGTCAAGGCGATCATGAGGTTCACGGCTCAATCTCTGCCGTCGCTCGCGGGCAGGAGCCCCGTGGAGCGGCTCATCACGCAGGGCGCGGGCCTGCTCAACTCTTATGCGGCGGTCAGGCTGGCGCAGAATGTCCGCCCGGACGCCTGCCTGGCGGGTGCGGGAGATTCTCTGCTTCTTCCCGGGCTCACCCTCGGCGGCCTGAGCGCGGACATGAAGCTGGCTCTGTACGATAAACAGGGCGCATGGCTGGAGAACGCCGTTTTCGACAGCGGCTTCCTGCTGTCCGATGGGTTCCTGCTCGCCGATGGGTTCCTGCTCGCCGACGGGTTCCTGCTCGCCGACGGCCACCTGCTGTCGGACGGGTTCCTGCTCGCCGATGGCCATCTGCTTTCGGACGGAAGCGTGTGGCCGGACGGATTTCTGCTCGCCGACAGCTACGTGGCGAGGAACTGTCTTGAGACTTCGAGCGGCAGCACTTACTTTTCGCAAGAGCCCCTCATCAGTGGCTCAAGCGCGCGGAGGTTCTACGCGGACGGAATAATTCAGTCGACGGGCGGCATGGACGGGGCCACACTCTTTTCGCGTGAGTCGCTCCAGGTCTGGGGCAACGCCCTGATGAATCCCCCTCTCGCGGGCGTGGGCAGCGAGAGTATCTCCGTGCTGGCAAGCAACGACGACGCTCCCATAAGTGGAATAACATTAATGCCGAGTACAAGCCCCTATTACCCGAGGCAGAGGTAGCCTCGGTTAAGGAGAGATTCGCGTCATGCCGACGACACTCGACAACAACTCTCCAGGTCGGAATAAGAGACGAGATATGAAGAATCTTAAGAAACAGACACCACTCACCGTGATCACCGCGATGCTGCTGTCCTGCTGCATCCTCACCTGCTCTCTGCTGAGCGGCAAAGCGAGTGCTCAATCATCCCGGGACGCTTCAGGAGGCGCCCGGCCGGAAAAAATCTCATCCGATCTGAAGGCGCTCGCCCGCACGCGCCTCGGCACCGAGCGCGTCAGCGTGATCGTGCAGTTCAACGAGAGCTCGAAGAGTTCTTCGGAGAGTGTGGCCCGGATGAACAGCGGGCAGGTGGGGCGCAATTTCCGCAGCCTCAAGGCGGCCCAGATGGACATGCCCATCGGCGCTCTCGAAGCTCTCGCGCTCAACCGCGACGTGAGCTACGTATCCATGGATAGAGAGACTCTCTCCTTCACGGGACACGTGGCGATCACGACGGGCGCTGAGAGCGTTCGGCAGCAGACGAACCTCCTCGGCTCCTACACTCTGGACGGCTCGGGAATCGGCATTGCCATTCTCGACTCGGGCATCGACCAGCAGCACGTCGCTTTCGCCGGGAGCGGCGGCGTATCCCGCGTCGTCTATAGCCAGGACTTCACCGGGGAGAACCGCACCAACGATCCTTACGGCCACGGGACTCACGTCGCGGGGGACGCGGCGGCCAACGGCGCGGTTTCAAAAGGCAAGTACATCGGCATCGCGCCCAACGCGAAGATCATCAACCTCCGCGTGCTCAACTCCCAGGGAGCGGGCACCGTCTCCGCGCTGCTCCAGGCGCTCGACTGGCTCTTTGTCAACAGCGCGGCTTATAACGTTCGCGTAGCCAACCTGAGCCTGGGCACTCCGGCTGTCGATTCTTACCTCAACGACCCGGTTTGCAGGGCGGTGCGGAAGCTCGTCAATGCGGGCATCGTCGTCACGGTGGCCGCCGGAAACAACGGCAAGAACAGCCAGGGCCAGAGACAGTACGGCCACATCCATTCGCCCGGCAACGAGCCTTCTGCCATCACGGTCGGCGCCACCAATACCTTCGGCACCGACAACCGTCTCGACGACGTGGTCGCTTCTTACAGCTCTCGCGGGCCGACACGAAGCTACTGGACCGGTACGAACGGGGTGAAGCATTTCGATAACCTGATAAAGCCGGACCTCGTAGCTCCGGGCAACAAGATCATCTCCGCTCAGTCGAGCGGGAACCTGCTGGTCTCGCGCGACCCGGCTCTTTACGCAATCGCGAGCCCCGATTCCAAGCGGAAGATGATGTTCCTGAGCGGCTCTTCGATGGCTGCCCCCTTCGTCGCCGGGGCCGCCGCGCTGATGCTACAGGCGAACTCTACCCTCACGCCGAATCTGGTAAAGGCGATTCTGATGTACACGGCGCAGCCGCTCAACGGCTTTACCAAGCTGGACCAGGGTGCCGGGCAGCTGAATATAGAAGGAGCCGTCAGGCTGGCGAAGCTCGTTCGCACGAACCTGAACTCCGCGACGCCGCTCGGATCTTCCCTGCTGACTTCACCCACGCCGCCGGTCCCGCAGACGACCATCGTATCCGGGGCGACGGTCACGACTTTCCCCTGGGCGCAAGGGCTGATACTCGACCATACCTGCGTGAGAGGGACGAACCTGATAGTCAAGTATCAGAAGATCTACGGGCTCGGCACTCTGCTGGCAGACGGAACTCTGCTCGCGGACGGCACTCTGCTGTCGGACGGGACCATGCTCTCGGACGGCACCTTGCTGGCAGACAGCATACTGAGGAGCAACGGGGGAATACTGGGGCTCGGCACCTACTTCATGAGCGTCTCGACTCTACTCGCGGACGGGACGATGCTCGCGGACGGGACCATGCTGGCCGACGGAACCATGCTCTCAGACAGCACCTTGCTGGCCGATAGCGTTCTGTTGAGCAATGCGATAGTTCAAGCCCACTCGTCTATGGTCGGAGGCGACGACACGACGTTTATGGAGATCGAGCCCGACGTGCCGTAGACTCGGGCACAACCGGCTCAAGCGGAGCAGTAGCCAACCCGATCCTGCGCGGCTGGAACATACCCGGCATGGACGGGTGGGAGATCATCAGCGTCGTTTCGAAAAACGACGGCGTGTTGACGAGGGTCAAGTGACGAGGGGCAAGTAGCCGGGGAGAGTAGCTCCCGAATCGCGTCATAGCGCGTGGCAATCTATCCGGACTCTTAACCGGGTTATGAATTGCCACGCGCTTTTCCATTGCCCTGTAATCCGCCGCGCGCGGGGCGGATGCAATTGCATTGAAAATTCTTCGCTGTCATACTTGGCGAGCTGTGGTTCCGAAATTTCAATACCGAGAATTCGATAACTCATGCGGCTCAACGAAGAAGAACAGCTCGTCTTATCCACGGTGAGGAGCTTCCTGGAAAAAGAGGTCGCCCCCGTGGCATCCGAGCTTGAACATCGCAACGAATACCCGTCGGCTCTCGTCGAGCGCATGAAAGAGATCGGCCTCTTCGGCGCCAACGTTCCGGAAAGATACGGCGGCCAGGACCTGAGCTACACCGTCTACGCGATGATCTTCGAAGAGATAGGGCGCGTGTGGATGGGGCTCGCGGGGATCGTCGGCACGCACTCGGTACTGTGCGACGTGCTGGAGAGATTCGGGACCGAAGAGCAGAAGACCAGATTCCTTCCGGTCCTCGCGAGGGGCGAGCGGCGCGGGGGCATATGCCTCTCCGAGAGCGGCGCGGGCACCGACCTCCAGGCCCTCCGCACGACCGCCGCGCGAAACGGGGATCACTACCTGATAAACGGGTCCAAGATGTGGGTCACAAACGGGAGGCTCGGCGACACGTTCCTCCTGCTCGCCAAGACCGACGGCGAGGCCGCGCCCGCGCACTCCGGGATGAGCGCGTTCGTCATCGAGAAAGGCGGCCCCGGCCTCACGGTGAGCCGCGACATAGACAAGCTCGGGTATAAGAGCGTAGAGACGTGCGAGCTCCTCTTCGAAGATTTCAAAGTCCCGGCCGTGAACCTGATAGGGGGAAGCGAGGGCCGGGGCTTCAAGCAGGTCATGAGCGGCCTGGAGTCGGAGCGGATCAACGTCGCCGCGCGAGGGCTCGGGGTCGCGCGCGCCGCCTTCGAAGACGCCATCCGATACGCGCAGCAACGCCACACATTCGGCAAGCCGATCTGCGAGCACCAGACGATACAGATAAAGCTGGCCGATATGGCCACAAAGATCGAGGCTTCGAGGCTGCTCATCTATGCAGCCTCCGAAAAGAAAGACCGCGGAGAGCGCTGCGATCTCGAAGCGGGCATGGCCAAGCTATTCGCGACGGAGACGGCGCAGGAGTGCGCCCTCGGAGCCATGCGGATTCTCGGGGGCAACGGCTACGCCAAAGACTTCCGCGTCGAAAGATATTACCGCGACGCGCCCCTGCTGATAATCGGCGGCGGGACTAATGAGCTTCAGCGGCTCGTGATCGCGCGAAACCTCCTGAAGAAGTACGCCATTGAATAATTTGAATGACCGGACCGCGCCCGGCCTCTCTTCTGATTTGAATTGACTTGGCGGGACTCATCCGATTAGGCTTTATCGCGCCTTTTCCAATCAGGCTAAATCCACGCTTCAGTAAGGGTTCGCTCTATGTCAAGAAAACTACTCAGACCGTTGACAGGATTTATCGCTCTAATCGTTTTACTCGTTCCGGCACACGGCTATCAGGCCCGCTCTCTGTCCGGAGTCGTGCGCGACTCTGAAGGCGCGGTCGTAGCCGATGCCCAGGTAACGCTTATGACCGCGGGCCAGGTCGTCATAGCCGTCTCGATGACCGACGCCCAGGGCCGGTTCAATTTTTCTAGCCCGCCGAGGGGCCATTACGCTCTCTCCGTATCGACGCACGGATTTGCCGAGCGCCGCGTGGCCATCCAGATCGAAGACTCGCCGCCTCAAGACCTCTCGATCACGGTCGAGCCTCGCTCGATAGCCGAAGAAGTGACCGTCACGGCGACGCCGGGACTCGCGGAAAACGTCGAGCGCGTTCCGCAGGAGGTCAACATCGTCGACGAGAGGGAGATAGACGAGCGCGTCAAGACCGTCACCGCTCAATTCGCGCAGGAAGAGGTCGGCGTCCACCTCCAGCGCACGAGCCCCTCCATAGCCGGGGTCTTCGTGCGCGGGCTCACCGGCAACAAGGTCAACGTCTTCATCGACGGCGTGCGCTATTCGAATTCGGCCGCCCGCGGAGGCATCAATACCTTCCTCAACCTCGTCGAATCGTCGAACCTCGACCGGGTCGAGATACTTCGCGGCTCGAACAGCGCGCAATACGGAAGCGACGCGCTCGGCGGCAGCATCCAGTTCCTCTCCCAGATACCGCCCTACTCCGCGCAGGGGAGCAACCTTCACGGGAAATTCAGCACCTTCTTCAACTCGAGCGATGCCAGTTTCGGCTCGGCCCTGACCACCTCTTTCGCCACCGAGACTTTCGGAGTGATCGCGAACATTGCCGGCCGCCGCGTGAACACGCTCAGGCCCGGAGACGGCATCGACTCGCACAATGCCGTGACGCGATTCTTCGGCATCAGCTCCGACGAAGTGATCGGCAGCCGCTTGCCCGATACGGCGTTCACCCAATACGGCGGCACTCTGAAGATGAGCTGGGCGCCGACCGCCGACGATCGCTTCATAATCAATTACACGCGCGGCCAGCAGGACGGAGGCAAACGCTACGACCAGATGTTAGGGGGGGACGGCAACCTCGTGGCCGATCTGCGAAACCTCATGCTCGACCTCTTTTACGTCAAGTACGACCGCGTGAAGCTCGGATGGTTCGATAACTTCACCGCCGTTTACTCCTTCAATTCGCAGCGCGAAGAGCGCGTGAATCAAGGCGGCGGCGGCAATCCTCTTGCGACGATCAACCACGAGTACGAGCGGACCAGCGTGAACGGCGGGCAGTTAAACGCGAGCAAACAACTCGGCCTGCGACAGAATCTACTGTTCGGCGCGGAGTTTTATCACGAGCGGATCAACTCGCCTTCTTTCGGAACCAACCCCGCGACCGACACGTCCAGGCCCCGTCGCCCCCGCGTGCCCGACAACGCGCGGTATGTGAGCGGCGGCCTCTACGCGCAGGACGTATTCGACTGGGTGCCGAACAGGCTCCGTCTGATAGGAAACGTCCGCTACAGCGCGGCCTCCTACAAGGCGCGCGCCGAAGACAGCCCTCTGATCAACGGCGCGAGGCTGTGGCCGGATGATTCGCTGCGCGTGTCGGACGTATCGTTCAGGGGAGGCGTCGTCGTCTCTCCCCTCGACGGCCTGCATCTGGTCGCCAACGTCAGTCGCGGATTCCGCGCGCCCCATATGACGGACCTCGGGACTCTCGGCCTAACGGGCTCGGGCTTCGAGGTCGCCGCGCCGGATGTCTCGGGGCTCGGCGCGACCGTGGGCTCGTCCGCGAGCCGCTCGGCCACCTCCACGGGAATCGCCGTCACGCAGGTCGATCCCGAGACCAGCCTCAGCTACGAAGCGGGCGTGCGCTATCGCAACAAGCGGATAGACACGGAGCTGGCCTTCTTCGTAAATGACATCTATGACAACATCACCAAGCAGGCGCTGATACTTCCTCAGGGCGCGGTCGGGCGCGAGATCGGCGGCCAGGTCATCACTTCGCAAACCCCGGATGGAGTCGTCTTCGTGGATGCCACGACCGCGCCCGTGCTGGTCCGCGCCAACTTCGACGACGTGCGCATCTACGGGTTCGAGCACGAGCTCGAGGTCGAGATAAACAGGCAATTGACCGCGAGCACGATATTCACCTACCTGCACGCCCGAGACAAGAGGACCGGACTTCCTCCCAACATCGAGGGCGGGACCCCCGCGCCCGACGGCTACCTGAAGTTACGCTACGTGCCCTCGAGAGGGCGCTTCTGGATCGAGCCGTATATACACGCGGCGGGCAGGCAAAGCCGCCTGTCGAGCCTCGATCTCGAAGACCGGCGCACCGGAGCCACGCGCTCGCGCTCGAGCATCGCGGGCTTCTTTTCAAACGGAGCAAGGGCGCGGGGATTCATCGGCGCGGGGCCGGACGGCGCGCAGGGCACGGCCGACGACGTTCTCCTCGCCACCGGCGAGACTCTCGCCCAGATTCAGAACAGAGTTCTCGGGCCGGGCGTCGATTCGGCGCCGCTCTTTACGGCAATCCCTGGATACGTCACCTTCAACCTCCGCGGAGGGATGAGGTTCGGCGAGCGGCATGAAATCATCGTCGATTTTGAAAATATCAACGACCGTAATTACCGGGGAATAAGCTGGGGCCTGGACGCGCCGGGAAGAGGCGTTTACTTCAGGTACAACACGCGATTCTAGGGTCAGGAGTCAGGGATCGGGGATGCTACTCGCGTCGAAGATTGAGTCGGCGGGATTATTTGAAGCGAGCCTCGAATAATCCTTGTCTCTTCTCCGGCCCCTGGCCCCGTCATGATCTTTCCCGCAACTTTTTTCAAGGCTTCTTAAGGAGAACCGACGATGAGAACAGGCGGCAATAGGCCCCTTTTCGTTATCTTATTCCTACTGATTCTCAGCATACCGGGCGCCCCGGCTCCGCCCGCCTACGGGCAGCAGAGAGAGGGCGAGCAGAACCCGATCTTAAAAGGGCTGAAGTATCGCAGTATCGGCCCGTTTCGAGGCGGCCGCGTCACGGCGGTCGCGGGCGTCCCTTCGCAGCCCCAGGTCTATTATTTCGGAGCGACCGGCGGAGGCGTGTGGAAGACCACCGATGGAGGCGCGGGATGGGAGCCGGTCTCCGATGAATTCTTCAACACCGGGTCGGTCGGGGCCATAGGCGTGAGCGAGTCCGATCCCAATATCATCTACGTCGGCATGGGCGAATCGCCCGTTCGCGGGAACGTCTCTCACGGAGACGGGGTCTACAAATCGACCGACGCGGGCAAGACCTGGAGGCACACGGGCCTCTCCGACACGCGCCACATCGGGCGCGTGCGCGTGCATCCTCGCAATCCCGAGATCGTTTACGTCGCCGCCATGGGCCACCTCTTCGCCCCGAACGACCAGCGCGGAGTCTTCCGCTCTACAGACGGGGGGAAGAACTGGCAGAAGGTATTCTTCCGAAGCAACAAGGCGGGCGCGGTGGACCTGATACTCGACCCCTCGAATCCGAGCGTAATCTACGCGGGGTTCTGGGAGGTCTCTCGCACTCCTTACAGCCTCGAGAGCGGCGGCCCCGGAGGCGGCCTGTTCAAATCGACCGACGCGGGCGAGACGTGGGCCGAGATCACCCGCAACGAGGGCCTGCCGAAAGGGATCGTCGGGAAGATCGGCGTCACCGTCTCTCCCGCCGACCCGAACCGCCTGTGGGCGATAATCGAAGCCGAAGACGGCGGGGTCTTTCGCTCGAACGACGCGGGCAAGACCTGGGAACGGGTCAACCAGCAGCGCAACCTCCGCCAGCGCGCGTGGTATTACACGCGCATCTACGCCGACCCCCAAAATGTCGATACCGTCTACGTGCTCAATACGGGCTTTTATAAATCGAACGACGGCGGCAGGACCTATTCGAACATAGACGTGCCGCACGGAGACAATCACGACCTCTGGATCGCTCCCAACGACCCCGCGCGCATGATCAACAGCAACGACGGCGGCGCGAACGTATCCTTCAACGGCGGCAGGACGTGGACCGAGCAGGACCAGGCGACCGCGCAGTTTTATCGCGTCGCGCTCGATGACGATTTCCCCTATAACATCTACGGCGCGCAGCAGGACAACTCGACCGTCAAGATTCCCAGCCGCACCACCGACTTCGGCATCGACCGCGTGCACTGGTACGACGTGGGAGGAGGCGAGAGCGGGTGGATAGCTCCGAGCCCGAAGAATCCGAACGTGGTGTTCGCGGGCTCCTACGGAGGATTGATCACGCGCTACGACCGGCGCACGGGGCAGACGCGCAACGTGACGCCCTGGCCCGACAACCCGATGGGCGCGGGCGCGGAGGGGTTGAAGTACCGCTTCCAGTGGAACTTCCCTATAGTCTTTTCGCCCCACGAGCCGCGCGCTCTTTACGCGGGCGGCAACGTGTTGTTCAGATCGACGAACGAAGGACAGACCTGGGAGGTAATAAGCCCCGACCTGACGCGCAACGATAAATCGAAGCAAGGCTCTTCGGGCGGCCCAATCACGAAGGACAACACGAGCGTCGAATATTACGACACGATCTTCACCGTTATGGAATCCCCCGTGCAGAAGGGGGTCATCTGGGCGGGCACCGACGACGGGCTGGTGCAGGTCACGCGCGACGGAGGAAAGAGCTGGGAAAACGTCACGCCCAAAAACATGCCCGAGTGGATCCAGGTGAACTCCATCGACGCCTCGCCCCACGCGGCCGGCGTCGCCTACGTCGCCGCGACTATGTACAAGTCCGACGACTTCCGCCCGTACCTCTACAAGACCTCGGACTTCGGCAAGACCTGGAAGAAGATCACCGCCGGCATTCCCGAAAACGCCTTCACGAGAGTCATTCGAGAGGACCCCAACAAACAGGGGCTGCTCTACGCGGGGACCGAGACCGGCATGTACGTGTCGTTCGACGACGGCGAGAGATGGCAATCGCTCCGGTTGAACCTGCCGGTCGTGCCGATCACGGACCTCGGGGTCCACAAGCGAGAGAACGACCTGGTCGTGGCGACCCAGGGGCGCTCGTTCTACGTGCTCGACGACCTGAACGTCCTGCACGCGATCTCTGACGCGGCGAAGGCGGACGCCTTCCTGTTTAAGCCGGAAGACTCGTACCGGATGCCGGGATTCGGCGGCCCTGTGCCTCCCGGCACCCCGCTCGGGCAGAACCCCCCGAACGGAGTCGTGGTCAATTACTATCTCAAGAACAAGCCCGCAAGAGAGCTGTCGCTGGAGTTCCTCGATGCGTCAGGCAAGTCGATCAAGAAGTTCACCGGCAAGATCGGCGACTCGGCCGAGCCGCCGGGCGGCAACAGGAGAGACGCCGCGCCGTCCGACGCCGGTTTCAACAGGTTCGTCTGGGACCTGAGATACGCGGACGCGAGTCGCTTCCCCGGACTGATCATGTGGGGAGGCTCCACTCAGGGGCCGCGCGCGGTGCCCGGCAACTACCAGGTGAGGCTCACGGTCGACGGCAAGACCATGTCGCAAGGGTTCGCCCTTAAGAAAGACCCGCGCCTCGAGACCACGGACGCGGATCTCGCCAGGCAGTTCGACCTGCTCCTCAAGGTCCGAGACAAGCTGACCGAAACCCACGACGCGATCATCAGGATTCGAGACGTACGCAAGCAGGTCGAGGAGGTATCAGGCCGCGCGAAGGACGAGCCGAACGGCAAGGCGGTCACGGAGGCGGCGAAATCTCTGAATGCGAAGATAACGGCGGTCGAGGAAGAGCTCTACCAGACCAAAAACCAGAGCAGCCAGGACCCTCTGAACTACCCGATCAGGCTCAACAACAAGCTCGCGGCGCTCGGGGGCACCGTCGAAGACGCGGACGCGGCCCCCACGGACCAGGCGTTCGTCGTATATGATGATCTGGCGGCAAAGATCGACGCCCAGCTCAAGAAGCTCGATCAGATAATGAATACGGACCTTCCGGCCTTCAACAAGCTCGTCCGCGAGCAGAACATCCCCGCCGTGGTCGTGAAGGCGAAGGCTTCTATAGGCGCAACTCGGTAGCCGCCGACGGTGAGGTAGGTATGCGATAGATTATATCGACGTTAGCACCAGGGATGGTGATGCCTTTCCGCTTGAACATGAATTATGGCAGGAATAAGATGGAGAAGCTCGTGCAGTCTTAGGGCGGTTCTCTATCGAGTGTGACCCGGGATCGCGGGAGCTTCGCACTCATACTTTACCGCGCCGGGCTTTCGATCTCCGATTTTCACACTCCCCGAGATGCGCGTTTCGGGGCTCTGAAATCCCAAATTGCAAGTTTCAGCTTTTCCCGGCTGACTGCCCCGGCGATTGCCCGGCTCCGCGTGCCGCCAGATAGCAGGCGAACGCCCGCTCCCGCAGAGACGCTTGTGAAGTGACGGGAATTCCTCGCTC
>DATLMR010000002.1:0-6939 GCA_035537555.1 Blastocatellia bacterium | reverse complement strand
GCGCCATTATCATGGCGGCCTCGCTCGCCAATCATTTCATACTGGAGCGCGCCGAGGTCGAGCTCATAACTCCGAACGAAGAGCATAACGTGCGCTCCGGCACCGGGCACGACCATCTCTACAAGATTCTCCGCTCCCTCGCCACGCTTCAGCCCGTCGCCGCGCGTGAAGTGCCGGTAAAGCCGGCTTCGGGACCGGGCGCAGGCGGGAGCGGGGAGCCGCGCCGCCGGGGTCTTTTCGGGCGTAAGCCGCGGCCTTCGGGCGATGAGCCGGAGAGGCCTAAAGAGGGCCGCGCGGGCTCCGGGTGGCGGTTGCTGGACGAAGTGCCCGTGCTCGCCGACGAGAGACGGTTCAAAGTGCTGATAACGGCGGCGGCAAAAGGAACGATCCCGGCCAACGTATGGCGCAGCTCGCACGTCGTCTTTATCGACGATATGTAAGCTGGAAAACAGGCGGAGCGGAGCCGCCATGCTAGACTGTTGATCTCCCATTTACCGCGGGGTTTTGGCTTTGGATAACTATTTTCGGGTGACATCATACGGCTTGATGGCGACGGCCTTCTTCGCGCTCGCGATGACGGGCGAGCTCGACCTCGTCTCGATGCTGCTCTTCCCGTCCGCGCTCGCGGCCAGTTTCTACGCGGACGCGCGCCAGGGGACCCGGCTGAGGCTGCGCGAGTGGATGTGGCGCGTGCTCGCCCTGGCTTACATCCCTTTCGCCTTCTTCGACGCGACGGTGCTCTCGTCTCATATATCCGCGCTCGTCCACATGACCCTGTTTCTGTCGGCGGCGAAGCTTTTTCAAAACAAGCGGGACCGCGACTGGGTCTTCCTTTATCTGGTCGCCTTTTTTCAAATGCTCCTGGCCTCGGGCCTCACCTTCAAGCCCTCCTTCGTGGCGTCGCTCGCGATCTTCCTCTTCTTCTTCGTCTCCGCGCTCGCAGCCTTCGAGATACGGCGCGCGCGCCAGGAGATAGAGCCCGGCGAAGAAGAGATAATCCCCCGCCCGATGTCCGCGAGCAGAGGCAAGTACCGGGCTAAGGAGGCGCATCCGTTCAGGGCGCGGCGCGGGGTGCGGCGCGTGCCCTACCTGCTGGGCGCGTCCTTCGGACAGGTGTTCCTGGTCGCCCTGCTCACCCTGCCCTTCTTCTTTTTGATCCCGCGATTCGGCGGCGGGGGGATCGCGCGCGGCTTCGGCGACACGGAAGCGCTCACAGGGTTTTCAGAGACCGTGAGGCTCGGCGAATACGCCTCGATCAAACAGAACCAGCGGATCATCATGCGCGTGCAGCTCGATCAAAAGCCTGCCAGGTACCTCAGATGGCGCGGCGTCGCGCTCGACCTCTACGAGGATAATGCCTGGTCCGTTACCTCTCGCGAAAACCGCTTGCAATCTTTTAGCACGGCGGTCGGGTACGGGGGCCGCCCCTCCCCGGACAGCCAGGTGATCACGCTCTCTTATACCCTGAATGAGATTCAGATGGCCCGGGCTCGCGCGGGCTCTCATACCATAATCGAGCAGAAGTTCATGCTCGAACCGCTCGACTCTCGGAGGCTCTTCGCGGCGCAGGTCCCCATTCAGTTTCGGGGCACCGTGTCGCCCCTCATTCGAGACCGGCTCACCGACGCGATATCGGCCCCGAACGTGAAAGGCCGCCTCGCTTATACCGTCAGGTCGGATATCTCCGTTCCTTCCGAGCAGGAGCTGCGCGCCGATTATCCGGCCTCGTCTTCCGTAGAGAACAAAGAGGAAGAGAACCTCAGGAGGTCATACCTTCGACTGCCGGAGATCGACCCGCGCGTCGCCAAGCTCGCGCGTGAGGTCACTCGCAACGCGCCGACATCTTATGACAAGGCCCGGGCCATCGAGCAGTACCTGAAGACCGAGTTCGAATACAAGCTCGATACCCTTCCGACCAGGAGCGACCCTCTGGCGGAGTTCCTGTTCGACACGCGCACGGGCCATTGCGAATTCTTCGCGACCGCGATGGCGGTAATGCTCCGCACCTTGTATATCCCCGCGCGTATCGTGAACGGTTTTCAGATGGGCTCTTATAACAGCATCAACGGCGTCTACACCGTTCGCGCCAGCGACGCGCACTCATGGGTCGAAGTCTATTTCCCGCACAACGACGCGTGGGTCGAGTTCGACCCGACGCCTGCCGCCGGGCTCAACGATTATTCGGAAGACGGGCTGCTCGCGGGCTTCTGGGATTACATGGACGCCGCCGAAGTCTTCTGGCTCGATTATATAGTCACGCTCGACGGCGAGGAGCAGGCGTCGATCATGGTCGATCTGCAGCACCGCCTGCTCAGCTTCAAGGACAGTTCGCTCGATTACTACTCGCGGGCTAAGCTCTGGGTCAGAGACACGATCGGCTCCCTGCTGGTCGAGCGCGATTGGAGCATAAGGGATGCCCTGAAAGCGGCGGGCGTGCTCAGCACTCTGCTCGCCTCGATCGTCGGAATCTACGTGCTGCTGGCCTTTACTAAGCGCCGGAAGCTGGAGCCGACCGGCTACGGGCCGTGGTGGCACAGGCTGTTCGTGCTGCCCACCTGGCGGAGCAGCCGTCTCGTGAAAAGCAATCACCGAACCTCGGCTCTTCTCTTCTACGAACAGATGCTCGCCATCGCGTCCCGCGCGGGGATGATGAAGCGGCCCGACCAGACTCCGGTCGAGTTCGCCGCGCAGACGGGGGTGGCTCAAATCGGTGAGATCACGAAGGTCTATAATCGAGTGCGATTCGGGGGAGCGAGGCTCGATGAATCCGAGGTGCGTCGCGTCTCGGCCCTGCTGTCGGAGCTGAAACAGTCGATAAAAAGCCGTTGAAGGTCCTCTGAAAGATCCCTCTTAGAAGATAAGGCCGGCAAGCTTCGCGCGCAGTCCCATAACCGTGCCGGACGTTAACCGCTCGCGAATATCGCGGTTGTAATTTGACAATTGCGCGCGGGCGGTCTTAGCATACGTCGAACAAAGGAAAGGTCGAAGGGCATGAAGATTTATGATGTGACGGTCCCGCTCTCCAAAGAACTTGTCATCTATCCCGGTGACCCGCCAGTCAGGATTGAGCGCAAGAACGTAATCGATAAGAACGACTCAAAATATAATGTCAGCCGTATTTCGTTCGGCTCGCACACGGGCACCCATATCGATCCGCCCTTCCACTTCATCGAAGACGGCATCACCGTGGATAACTTGCCGCTCGAGATGCTGATCGGGCGGGCCCGCGTCGTAGAGGTGACCGCGCCGCGCATAGACGAAGGCGTGCTCGAAGAGTTCGATTTTACGGCGGACGTGAGAGTGCTGTTCAAAACGCGCAATTCGTACCTCTGGAGCAAGAAGACCTTCGTCGAAGATTTTGTCTACATAACGCCGGGCGCCGCCCGCGCTCTGGTCAACGAAGGCATAAAAGTCGTCGGCATGGATTATCTCTCGGTCGAAAAGTTCGGAGCCGAAGAGCCGGAAACTCATCTGACGCTGCTCAAAGCGGGCACCCTGATTATCGAAGGATTGGACCTGCGCGAAGTCGAGCCCGGAGATTACGAGCTGATATGCCTGCCCCTGAAGATCAAGGACGGAGACGGCGCTCCGGCGCGCGTCGTGCTCAGGCAAAACTGAGGAGAGCAGGGCTGCCCCGGTTGTATCTGAAAGACCCAAGAACTGGCGATGAACGATGCTGACCTGATCAGGATGATATCGGCTAACCGGGTATTCTCGGTGGTCCGCGCCGCGTCCGCCGAAGCCGCGCTTCGCGCTGCTGAGGCGGCGATAGTCGGAGGGATCAGGCTGGTCGAAGTCGCGCTCTCCACGCCGGGCGGCTTGCGAGTCATCTCCGACCTGCGCCGCCGCTACGGAGACCGGATCTGTGTCGGCGCGGGGTCGGTCATGAATTATGAACAGGTGGACCGCTCTATCAAGAGCGGGGCGCAGTTCGTTTCCACTCCCCACACGAGCGCGGCCCTGATCGAGTTTTGCCGGAGGCACCGCATCGCGGTGCTGCCGGGCGCGCTCACGCCTTCAGAAGTAGCCGCCGCCTGGTCGCTCAACGTCCCTATGGTGACGCTTTTCCCCGCCGTCTCGCTCGGCGGCCCCGATTATATCCACGAGCTGACCCTGAGAATGCCGGATGTCAGGCTCGCGGTCGCGGGCGGGGTCGGGCCGGAAAATATAGTCGAGTATTTTGGCGCGGGCGCCTTCGCCATCGCGGTCGGACGCCACCTCTTCACACGCGGCGATCTCCAGAATGAGAATTACGCGGCCATAGCCGAGCGCGCCCGCGGTATGCTCCGGCTGGCCGGCGTCGGATGACCGTACTTTTGCCTCGCGGAAAAGGCGGCCGTCCCGGCGAACTCGAAGAGAGAGGCCTACGGCCTGCCGCGCCTCAGGTCCTCATCGGTTAGCCTCGGCGTCCTTCGCCTCCCCATCCCTCGCACGGGCGCGGTCGCGCCTTCTCCGCCGCCCGTATTATAAGAGCGGCCGAAGGCGGCCGGGTTGCTTCTGGTCATCGAGTCCAGGGCCATAAAGGCGAAGCTGACCGGCACGCGCATCTCGATCATGATCCCTTCCTCGTCGTGCTTCATCGCAATGCCGAGGGGGGAGCGGGGCGCGGCAGGGGCTTCCGGCATTCCCGGATACACCTTGGCCGCCGCCGCCTGCAATACTTCCTGTAGCTTTCCCGACACCCTTGAAGAAACGAATACCTGCATCATCGCCGGGCTCGGCGCGCCCATCGTCGAGCGGAACTCCGGCGAAGAGCCAAGGGACGAGCCGAGCGCGCGCCCGTCGAGTGCGCGGCGAATGTCGTTGACGCTCCCTCCGGCTATCAGAAACCCTCCGCTCACCGCGTATGCCACGTCGCTCCGGAAATTGATGCGTGCTCCCCTGTGATACGCCTGCGAGAAGGGCCGCGCCGCGCCACCCGCGCTATCGAGTATTCGCCCGAGCAGCTTCTCGAACTTGTTCGGATCTTTCAGCGCGAGCATTAACGTGAAGCGCGGAAGCCGGGCTTTCGATCTTGCGGGCGCACGTTTCGCGGGCGCGGAGAGCACGTCGTCGAAGTCGCTCAGGCTGACGGCTATCTCGCCGCCCAGCGTCGGCAACAGGTCGTTTTTGATGCTGAACCCGAGCGAGGCCTCGGCCATAGCTAGCGGGTCGGCCGATTGAAGCGCCTGCATATCGCCCGCCTGCGCCGCGCGCGGCGCGGCCGCGCTTGCCATGGTCGCGAGCAGGGTTTGAAGCGACTCGTAGATCTTCTCCCAGTCGACCATCACGTCAAGGAAGAGGTCCGTGTCCGGAGCCGCGAAGCTTTCGGCGACCGGCGTTCCCATGCGGGTCGAAGAAAGCAGAGAAGAGAAGATTCCTCTCTTCTGTTTTCTGCTGAATAACATCAGGGCCTGCAAGCTCGCCGTGTCTCCGCGCAGCGATCCGCCCATGGCGACCGCGTAGGGCATGCCGCCTATGGCCGCAAGCGCTCCCGCCATATAAGCCGTGTTCCGCGAATCGTCCATGTCGGCAGGCCACGGGAGGGGCGTCGAGCCCAGCTCGACGAAGGCGAAGAACGATTCTTTTTCAAAGCGCTCCCGGGCTTTCAGGAATTCCTGATCTTCGGCGAGCGTCGAGCCGCCTCCGGCCTCCGTCAGCAGCGCGACCGCTCCTCGCGTGCCCGCCGTGACTACGGGGCCGTCGACGCTTACGTCCATCTCAGGCGAGTCCGAGCCCCTGGCAGGCGCCCCGGTGCCAGACTGGCCCGCCAGAAGGAGCCGCGATATGTCCGCCCCGAGCTTCTCTGCCTCCGTCGAGCTCGCGGCTTCGATCAAGAGAGCCGTGCCCCCGCTTCCATATCCGGCCACCGCGAGCCGCGAGCCTGAGAGCGCGGCGAAGTGAGCCGTTACGAACCCGGCGAGGTCGCCGCTCGCCACGCCTTTTCTTCCCGACGCGATCATCTTCGCGAAAGGCGCCAGAGCGCCCGCGGACTGAGCCAGCTCGGCCAGTCCCCCGTTGCGGGCCTCCAGGTAGAACGTGAGGCCGTCGCGTACGACCATGGAGTCTATCGCCGTTGGGGCCGCGATGGCCCCGCTGCTCTCTCGATAGCGAGGCGCGGGCTCCGCATTTTCTGGAGCCGTGCTTATTCGGCGCGGCCGCATTTCGAGTGATTGAGACATCGCGCTTTGGGTCGGCGATAGAACGACGCATAGCGCAAGAGCTATGAAGGATGGGCGTGCTTTCATCCCGGTTCTCCTGATATGGTGTGGCAATTGATGCGGCTGAACGGAAGGGGCAAACTCGTGAGCTTCGGATAATTCTTTGAGTGTCAGGCCGGATGATACCACAACCCCAAAACCCCCGGAACAGTAATCTGCCCGGCCGCGAGGCACCGAATAAAGCCGCCCGCTTTATTCACCTTATGGTCTGCGAAAGACACCAAATCGTCTGTCTCTCGATCAGGCAACGTTTCGGGCTCGATTCGTAACTTCGCTTCATCAAAGGCATACCCGCCTGCGCGGAGCGGCGCAAACGCTGGCACACCCGTTGCAGTTACATGAGTCGCGGCGTTGATAGCCGCGCAGTTCATTTGACGTACAGGAGGATGGGAGATGCTAAGTCTTAATAAGAAGTTTTGTGCGATGACCCTGGGCCTTGTGCTTATGTTCGCCGCCGCGCTTCCCGTAAGCGCGCAGTCGTTTGGACGCGGATTTGGCGGCAGCATGTCCAACAAGAAGAAAGCTGTGGTTATAGGCGGCGGCGCGGTGGCCGGCGCGGTCCTTGGCGGAGTGCTAGGCGGCAAGAAAGGGGCGGTCCTTGGCGGGGTGCTCGGAGCCGGAGCGGGCACGGGCTACGTGTACGTGAAGGGCAAACGCGAGCAGGACAGGTACGGCTACTACGGCGATGACTACAGGTATCGCGACGGCTATCGCTATTCCAGGCGCAATCGCCGGTTCT
>DATLMR010000001.1:0-5494 GCA_035537555.1 Blastocatellia bacterium | reverse complement strand
GCTGCCGAAGCAGGAACATGAGATTCATCGACGGCGGAAACTTGGGCGCGCCGCCGAAACCTCCGTTGACCCTGTCGAAGTTCTTGACGAGAGCGAGGAACGCCTGGCTGAGCGCCTCGGTCGTGAGCATCTCGTTCGAAGCCCGGAACTGGTTGGTGTTTTGAAGCTCGGCCGTTATCGCCTGCGCGCTTGCCTCGACATCGGCCTTGCGGCTCTTATAAGAATCCATAATCGCCAGCAGCACTCTTGGAAAACCGGGCATGCCGTGGCGGTCGTTCGGAGGATAATACGTGCCTCCGTAAAACGGTTTCAGCTCGGGCGTGAGAAAGACGGTCATGGGCCACCCGCCGTGGCCGGTCATCATTTGAACCGCATTCATGTAAATCGAATCGAGGTCAGGCCTTTCTTCGCGATCGACCTTGATGCAGACGAAATTCTCGCTCATCAACCGGGCGATCTCTTCATTCTCGAATGATTCGTGCTCCATTACGTGGCACCAGTGACAGGCCGAATAGCCGATCGAAAGGAGGATCGGCTTGTCTTCCTGGCGCGAGCGCTCCAGGGCCTCAGGCCCCCACGCATACCAGTCGACCGGATTGTGCGCGTGCTGGAGCAGGTATGGGCTGGTTTCATTGATGAGTCGATTCGTAAAGCGGTGCTCAGACATTTCACCCTCGTCTTTCGGTATCAGGTCCAGATCAAGACTATAAGCGGTCGATTTGAGATTTGCCAGTTGTTGAAGGTCGCCGGGCGAAGTCAGCAGGCGAGAGGATCAGAAGGAAGGCCTCGTCGGGCCTGCCCTCCGCGCGAGGGCGCTGAGCTAACGGTTGCTCGAGGAATGGTCGCCCAGACGCGATCAACCGCGATCAATCACCCGGGGGCAACGCTCGTAGAAAAGGCCGCGCGCGTCAGCCTTCCCGAGGCGTCACGCCCGACACTCGTACACGTTATTCGCCCCTGCCAATCCGATTCGGCCGCGCCGCTCATCTCGACGCTGATCGTAAACGTCATCGAGCCTGTCGCGCCGAGATTGTGAGAGAAGGGAACCACCATCGAGTTGCTCGTGCCGCTCGCGGAGCGGGTAGAGATCAGAAGCTTGTCCCAGTAAAGGGAGAGTTGAGATTGGCTGTTCAATGTGAATGTCAGATCGTACCTGTAGCCCGAAGCGGTCCTTCTCCCGCGCACGCGCGTCAATCTGGCGTTGACTCGACTATCGCTTGCCTGCCTCGCAACTTCGGCCATTCGAACCGCCGCTATCTGTTCGGGAGAGGGGGCCTGCCGAGCAGGAGTTCTCGCCGAAGGCCGTTCCGGTAAGGTCGCCGGCGCGGTCGGGGTCTCAGAGTGTCTGGCGCTCTTCCTGGCTAAGGGAGCCTGGACATCGGAAGGCCTGTTCGGTCGTGGCTCTGAGCCAGGGGCATCCTCTTGATCGGCAGCTCCTTCCGTCGCCTCTTCTTCCACCGGCTCTTGATAATCGCGAGCGGCCTCGGGAGTGGATATGAATGTGGATTGCTCTACGGCTTTCTCTGCGTTTTCACTTTGCGCCGTCTTGAGCGAGGCGGCAGGCTGCCTGTCGGCCCTTCCGCCTTTTAGCAGCAAGTAGAGTCCCGCCAGGGCGAATACGGCGACGAGAACTAAGACAAGCGCCCGGGGGAAACCTGAGGCGCGGTTTCGGGGAGCGGCCTCCCGGCGTCCGAACGGGATGGAGATTGTGCGCCGTTCAACCTTTTCGGCCGGTCCGAGCGTCGAGCCGGGCAAATCGCCTGTCTCCGGCCCGTAAGAGAGCGGCCCGGTCCGGTGACTCTCGTTTTCCACTGGATCGCTGGCCGGGTCTTCGTCTGACAGATCGACCGGTCGCGGGTCAACCAGAGGCTGCGTCCGATGCGGAGAATCGGGTGCGTCGGCCTCGTCCTCGCCGCGACTCTCGGCAATGTCTGCGGCAGGCGACGCTTCGAATGCAGGCGCGGACGGAATTATGGCCGGCGTCAACTTGAAGCCGTCTATCGGGCACGTCGCGAAGGTCCGCGGGTATTCGGTCCCGCAGCCGGGGCAGCGCAATACCTGAGACGGGCTTGCTTCGTATGCCGGGCCGCCGCTCTTCACCCGGCCATTTGATAGAACAGGAGCGGTTCCGTTGATGACTTCCGAAATGGTCGGCTGCTCGGGGGATTGATCGATTGCGGGTCCGGCACCTCCTGAAGGAATCAAAGAAGGAATTAAGGGCGCGCCGTCTTCGGGGCAGAAGGCGAATTGATCATCATACGGCAGCCCGCAATCGGAACATTTCTTCATAGAGCCCTCCAGGACAACCGACCCCTCCGCCATCTAAACTAAAGGAACTTACCTGTTCGAGATGCGTTTGCCCTCGTCAGGAGTTGCCCTTGGGAGCAGTTTTCGTTAACCGGCGGTCAGAATAGGATGAATCTCGAAGCCCGCGAAGCAGGCTCGAATTACTCGATTCATCAATAATGTGATTGATTTTTATGTCGAATGGTTGCCGGGGCCGAGAAAATGGTCTGTTGCTATAGGGACAATTCCTCAGCTATTCTTAATTACGATGCGAATCAACGTAAATCTTTCGAGACAGCCCTTCGCGAACCGGCGCATCTTCTGGACGGGAATCGCCATATTCTTTCTCGCGAGCCTCTGGCTCTGGCTTGCCGTCATAGCCGATAAAACCCAGGTCAGCGCGCGCGCTTACGATCTCGACCGGCGAATAAAAGAGCAGGAGGCCCAGGTCGAGCTTCTGCGAGCGGAGCAGGAGCGCAACAAGAAGGTCGAAGCGCCCGTCGTACTCACCGAGCAGGATCAGCTCCAGCTCGTGTCGGCCCGGCAGATCCTCGCGCGCAAGGCTTTCTCCTGGAATCGCCTGATCTCTCATATCGAATCCTATGTTCCGAATAATTCGCGGATCGTCAGCATCGGCGTGAATGAAGTCGCGACGACCGATGATGCGATTTTCGCCACGATACAGGTAAAGGCCCTCGGCCAGAATCCCGGGCAGATGACGGAGATGATGGGAAACCTGGAGCGATCCGGAGGGCTCTTCACGATCCTTCAGACGAGCCAGGAGGCGGTCGATGAGGGCGGGCTGGTCCCTTTCACCATAGAGCTGACATATAATGCAACGCGAGGTGGACAATGAGCGCTCAGGTGAGAGATCGGGTTTCCCGCTTCGCCGTCAGGCAATCGAGAGTCGCGAAGATGCCTCTTGGCCTCACGCCGCGAGAACTGGTCGCGGCGGCCCTGGCCCTGGTCTTCTTCTTATCGGTCATTATCTACTACTTCACGTCACTCAAGCCTGAGAAAGAGAGATTGAAGACCCTGGAAGCGACGATGGATGCGCAGCAGCAGGTCATAAGGGCCAGTGTCGCCGGTCTGAAGCCCCCGGACGCTCCAAGCGATGTCAATGCACCTACGGATGCTCTCAACTCGCTAAATGTTTTCAAGAGCCAGTACTTGAAGCCTCTCAATAAAGGACGCATCGACCTGCTCAACGAAATTAACGGGCTCGCGAAGAAGAATAACGCTCAACTGACGAGCGGGATCGAGATGAGCCTGCAATCGGTCGATGCCGAAGAGGAGTCGAAGCCCTCGAAGAAGAAGAGCAGCGCCAATAAAGCAGAGATGAACGTCTTCCCGCGCCTTGCCATTCACTTTGAGGTTGCGGGATCGTATTCGAGCTTGCGGGCGCTTATAGCCGAGCTTGAAAAGAGCAAGCAGTTTATCGTCCTCGACTCGGTAAACCTGACGAGCATCGAGGCGAGCGGCGAAGAAGGCGGGCGGGGCGGCGCGAGCGGCTCGGGCATAAATCTCTCGATTAATATGACCGCGTATTTTCAGCCCTGAACGGCATGACCCGCCTTGGAGATTGGCCCGAATAGGCGAGTATCGAATGGCAAAAGCAAGTTCCAAGGAAAAGAATAAGAAGATCATACTGGCCGTCCTGCTGCTGTTGGCGGTGGTGATCGCCGTGTGGAATTTCACGAGAGGCCCCGAGCCGAGGAGGCCCGCGAATCGGCCCGACGTTCGCGCGGGAGCACAGCCTGCGCCGCGCCCGGCGGTCTCCGGCCAGCCCCGTCCGGCCCCGGCCGCGAACCAGCAGGAAGCGCTCTACCAGCAGATGCTCGCGGACGCCTCGCCGCTAAACTTCTCGCTGATCTCGAACAGAGGTGAGGCAGCCAAAGTCGGCCCGCGCGGTAATATATTCGCCTTCTACGTGCCCCCGCCCCAACCTACGCCGACGCCTCCTCCGCCTCCCCCGATCGCTCTCCAGATGGTCCAGCCGCAGAGCGCGGTCGCGGGAACGCCTCGGGACATCGTTCTAACGGTGACGGGTCAAGGGTTTCCCCAGGACGCGCAGATCCTGATGGACGGCAGGCCTAAGACCACCCGGCGTATGAATGAGACGACCGTTGCAACCGATGTCTCGGCCGCCGAATACTCCGGCCCGCGCAATGCCACAATCGAAGTGAAGTCCCAGGCCGATCCGGTAAAGTTATACTCGAATCCGATTCCGTTCATAGTTCAGGCCGCGCCCGAGCCCCCATTCAGATACATCGGGCGCATCGGCGAGAACGGCCTGTTCGAGATGGGCGGCACGAAAGAGCACACCAGGAAGAAGCGCGGAGAGGTGATTCAGGGCGTGTGGAGGATCGATTCGATCACGGACCAGGCTGTCGAAGTGACCAATACGACCTACGAGATCAAGAAACGTATCCCGATGGTAGAGAAGGTGAGATGATGCGTCAGCTACCAGGAAAATCCGGCGCGGCCACTCCCGATCGGCCCGCGCTCCAGCATGAGTCTCGACCCGGGCGCGCGGGCGGAGATGAGGGATGGGCGCTGCTTGGACTGATCCTCGCCCTCGCTATATTGGGCATCCTGCTCTCGTCCAGCGTCGTTCCGAATGTCCAGTTTCAAGTGCAGCGCGATAAGGAAGCCGAGATGATCTATCGCGGCAACGTTATGGCTGAAGCGATCGCGCGCTATTACAACCTCGGAAATCGCGGCGCCCCCGTGCAGCTCGTGACGCCGATGCCTTATGGCAGCCTCACCGATTTAAAGAAGCTGCGCGACGGCGTGACCATCGGCGTCAACGAGATCAAGTTCATCCGCGCTTCGGCCCTGATCGATCCGATGACCGGAGTCGAATGGGAGCCTGTGCGCGCGCGCGATCCCAGGATCATGAAAGTGCTACAGGCTTACGCCGCCTTAAATCAGGTCCCGATCCCGATACAGCTCCTATCTATCGCCGCTCCCCCCAGCAGGGCGAGCGCCTTCGCTCAGGGCTCGACCAATTTTCCGGCTCCCGGCTCGACCAACCAGACAGGAGCCTCCGGCTCGCCTAGCACAAGCGTCGGCGGAGTCGAGGATGAGAACGCGCCCGAAGAGGACGAAGATAGCGACGACGAGGATGAGGACAGCGATGACGAAGATGAGCCGGACGTGATCGAGGGCGCTACCGGCAGCGATCCTTTGGCTCACCTGTTTCAAG